>NZ_LDQC01000057.1 GCF_001475545.1 Curtobacterium luteum
CCGCGGAGCCGAGTCTCGGGGCGCGCCGCCGCGCCCAGGGCGACCGTCTGGAGGCCCGACACCGGTCCGGCGGGCGAGCCCCGGACCTCCAGGCAGTCGCGTCCGCACCCTGGCGCCCGTCGCCGGAGTCGCACGGCCGCGCGACCGGGCACCGAAGCCGAGACTCGGCTCCGCGGACACTTCCGCGGCGCCGGAACGCGCGTGACGTCCGCGGAGCCGAGTCTCGGGCGCGCCGGCCGCACGCGGCACCGGGCGCGCCGCGGGTGCTGCGCGCCCGGATAGAGTGGTCGGCATGCCCCGGGACGCACACGGACACCTGACCGCCGGCCGGATCTCCCCGCAGCGACCCGTCCCGAAGGACATCGAGCGGCCCGAGTACGTCGGGCGCGCCGAACCCGACGAGCACGGTCACGGCGACACGTACACCGCAGGAGAGGTCGAGCGGATCCGGGCCGCGGGACGCATCGCCTCGCAGGCGATCGACGCCGTCGGGGCAGCGATCCGTCCGGGCGTCACCACCGACGAGCTCGACCGGATCGGCCACGAGTTCGTCGTGTCGCACGGCGCATACCCCTCCACGCTCGGCTACCGCGGGTACCCGAAGTCGCTGTGCTCGAGCCTCAACGAGGTCATCTGCCACGGGATACCGGACGACACCGTGCTGCAGGAGGGTGACCTCGTCAACATCGACATCACCGCCTACAAGGACGGGATGCACGGCGACACGAACCGGACGTTCCTCGTCGGCGAGGCCGCGCCCGCGGTACAGGACCTCGTCACCCGAACCGAGGAAGCGCTCCGCCGCGGCATCAAGGCCGTCGCTCCCGGGCGCCAGGTCAACGTCATCGGCCGCGCGATCGAGGCGTACGCGAAGCGCTTCGGCTACGGCGTCGTCCGCGACTACACCGGGCACGGCGTCGGACGGGCGTTCCACTCCGGACTGATCATCCCCCACTACGACGCACCCCACTACGACACCGTCATCGAGGAGGGCATGGTGTTCACGATCGAGCCGATGCTCACCCTCGGCGGCATCGAGGCGGACATCTGGTCGGACGACTGGACCGTGTCCACCCGTGACAAGTCGTGGACCGCACAGTTCGAGCACACACTCGTCGTCACCGAGCGCGGTGCCGAGCTCCTGACCGTCTCCTGACCGCCCTCTGACCTCCCTACCGAAAGGCTCCTCATGACCACCCTCGCAGTCGGCGTCGACATCGGCGGTACGGGCATCAAGGGCGCGATCGTCGACGTCTCCACCGGCGAGCTCCAGACCGACCGGATCAAGAAGGCCACCCCCGAGGGCGGCAAGCCGCACGACATCGTCGCGGTGGCGAAGTCGATCGTCGAGGAGCTCGCACCGGCAGCAGACGTCCCGGTGGGGGTGTGCTTCCCGGCGATCGTCCGCGACGGCAAGACGATGTCGGCGGCGAACGTGTCGAAGAAGTGGATCGGCTTCGAGGCCGAGGCCCTCTTCGAGAAGGAGCTCGGGCGGTCGATCCACTTCGTGAACGACGCCGATGCAGCCGGGTTCGCGGAGCAGCAGTTCGGCGCGGCGAAGGGCAAGGACGGCCTCGTCGTCGTCACCACCCTGGGCACCGGGATCGGCACCGCGCTCATCAACGACGGCGTGCTCATCGTGAACTCGGAGCTCGGCCACCTCGAGATCGACGGGCACGACGCCGAGACGAAGGCCTCGTTCGCCGCGAAGGAGCGGGACGACCTGTCGTGGAAGCACTGGGCGAAGCGACTGCAGAAGTACTACTCGACGCTCGAGGCGCTGCTGTCCCCCGAACTCTTCGTCGTGGGCGGCGGCGTGTCGAAGCACCACGAGGAGTTCCTGCCGTTGCTCGACCTGCAGGCGGGCATCATCCCGGCGACGCTCCGCAACAACGCCGGCATCATCGGCGCGGCGACGCTCGCTGCCCGGTCGCAGCCGCAGCAGTAGCCGCGAGCGCGGAGCTGGTCGGTTCGGGCGTGCCTGGTCGAAACGGGCGTGCCTGGTCCGTCATTCCGACTGGGTACGCCCGTTCTCACCAACCATCGCGGGTGCTCTGGGAAAGTCAGGTCGCCGGTGAGGACGCCGCACGGCGCGTCACCCGGTAGACTCGGCGGCGCGAACGGGTCGGTGAGACGGTCGCGTCACTCCCCCGGAGTGCCGAGGAACGTCCGGGCTCCACAGAGCAGGGCGGTGGGTAACACCCACCCGGAGCAATCCGCGAGACAGTGCCACAGAAAGCAGACCGCCGGCGGCGACGTCGGTAAGGGTGAAACGGTGGTGTAAGAGACCACCAGGGGTCCGGGTGACCGGATCCGCTCGGTAAACCTCGCCCGGAGCAAGGTCAGACAGAGGACGACGAGGCTGCTCGCTGAGTCCTCGGGTAGACCGCTGGAGGCCGACGGCAACGTCGGTCCGAGAGAGATGGCCGTCACCGCGAGAGCGGGACAGAACCCGGCGTACGGCCGACCCGTTCGCACACGCTCGTGTCCGTCACGGACGCACGGGAGGCCCGGTGCCAGCTGGCACCGGGCCTCCCGTCGTTCCGGCGGCCGGGTCTACAGCCCCGACTCGGCCGTGCGCACGAGGATCGCGTCGCTGTCCGGGCAGAGCACGACGTCGTCCGGTGCCGCAGCGCGGATCGTCTGGAGGTCCGAGTTCGTCAGGGTCACGCCGGATGCCGTGGACACACCGCCCTGCAGGAGCGACGCACCGAAGCCGTAACGGGCGCGCTGCCGGTCGTACAGCGCCAGGAGGTCCGCCGGCACCTTCGCGGCGACGTCCGCTCGGGCCTGTACGGCCGAGGTCAGGTCGCCCTCGAGGCGCGCGATCTCGGTGTCCCGCTCGGCGACGAGTCCGGCGCGTGCGGCGTCGGCGTCGGCGAGCTGCGCCTCGATGTCACCGACCCGGGCGCGGAGTCCGTCGAGCTGCTCCATGACCTCGAGCTCGCTGGTTTCGAGGTCACCGATGCGCCGCTGCAGCGAGTCGAGCTCGCTCTGCAGGCCGGCGGCGTCCTTCGCGTTGGCGACGTTCTGCAGGAGCGTGGTGTCACGCTCGACCCGGGCCTGCGCGATCGCGGTGTCCGACTCGAGGCGCGCGAGTTCACGCTCGGCGTCCTCGACGAGGCCGGTCGCCGCGGCGAGCTCCCCGCGGAGCTTCGCCGCCTTCGTGCTGAGCTCGGTGAGCTGGTCGCCCTTCCGGAGCGCGGTGATGCGGTGCTCGATGCGGGTCACGTCGTTGTCGAGCCGCTGGACGTCGAGGAGGATGGCCTGGTCCTCGGGTGCTGCCTTCACGGTCAGGCTCCTTCTGCTTCGGTGGTGGATCCGGCCGCGGTCCCGTCGGGTTCGGCAGCCGGCAGGACGGCGAAGTCCCACGGGTCGGTCCGGAGGTCGCTCACGGTGACGCGGACCCCCGCGGCGGCCGCGAGCTCCGACGCGGCGACGTCGAGCCAGAGCCATTCGGTGGCCCAGTGCGAGGTGTCGATGAGCGCAGGGCCCGCGGCGAGCTGTGCCTGCTCGCGGAACTCGGACGCCGGGTGGTGGCGGAGGTCGCTCGTGACGTAGACGTCGGCGTCGAGGACGGCCGGGTGCCCGAGGAGCGAGTCGCCGGCGCCGGCGCAGAGCGCGACGGTCCGGACCGGGTCGTCGTACCCGCCGGACACACGGACGCCCGTGGCCGTCCCCGGCAGCAGGTCGACGAGTGTCCGGGCGAGGGCGCCGAGCGTGGTGGGTTCGGCGAGTGTGCCGACGCGACCGATCCCGGTCGTCGGGTCGGTTCCGGGGTCGATCGGTCGCTGGTCGGTGAGGCCGAGCCGGTCGGCGAGCACGGCGGACGTTCCGGTGGTCACGACGTCGGCGTTGGTGTGCGCCGCCAGGAGGCCGGCACCGCCTCGGACGAGGGTCGCGAGGACGGCGCCCTTGTACGTCGACTCGGCGATCGTCGTGACACCGCGGAGCAGCAGCGGGTGGTGCGTCAGGAGCAGGTCCGCCCCGAGCGCCACGGTCTCCGCGGCGGTCGCGGGGACGGCGTCGACGGCGAGGTGCACGTGCTGCACGTCGGCGTCCGGGCCTCCGGCGACGAGGCCGACCGCGTCCCACGACTCCGCCCCGGCGGACGGCCAGAGCTGCTCGACGACGTCCTGGATCTCGCGGAGCTTCGGCATCCCGTCAGTCTACCGAGCCGACCACACGCACCACGTCGGCCGTGCGGCCCGGGCGATCCGTGCCTCCAGGCCGCATCTCAGGCGCGTCCGAGCGCCCGCAGGACGCGTGCGACGAAGCGCTGCCACCAGCCGGTGGGCCGCTCCTGCTCCTGCGGAGCCGCCTCCGGTGCCGACTGCACGTCCGTCGGACGAGCCGCTTCGGGGAGGACCACCGGCGTGCTCGCGGTGGCGCCGACGTGCGCGGTGAGCGCGGCGGCGAACGCCTGGCGGTCGATCACGGTGGGCCCGGTGGCGGGCTGGACGAGCGGGGTCGGTCGCGTGTTCGCGGACACCGGCGTGACGGCCAGGAGGCCCAGTGCGGGTCGGACGGGTCCGTCGCGGTCGACGACGGGTTCCGGTGCGCGCTCCGGCTCGACCAGTGCCGGGGCCTCGATCGCGACGGCCACGGCCGGCGCCTCCACCGCGACGGCCCGGGCCGGCGTCTCGGTCGCCTGCACGGACCGGTCGACGGTGCGGACCGGGCCGGTGGCCGCGCGGCGGGCGGCCGCGCGGTCGCGACGGTCCGCCTCGGTGGCGGCGTCGGCGAGAAGGTCGGCGAAGACCGTGCGGGCGAACTCCCGGGCGGCGCGCACCTCGGGGTCGTCGAGGTCGGCGACGGTGGCCTCCCACGCGGCGAGGCGCGCGAGGTCTTCGTCACGACGGCGCACCTCGTCCTCGAGGAGGATGATCCGCTCGATCGTGGGCCGTCCGGTGGCGCGGTCGACCGCGATGGCGAGGTCGTCGATGCGGAGTGCGAGGCGCGCCGGGGGCTCCGGGAACGACGGGGTGCACGCTGCGTGGCGGGCGCGGTCGCGGGGGCGGCGGAAGGCCTCGGCTGCGGTCTCGGTGGTCGCGGCGACGGCGTCGGCGCGCTCGTTGCTGTGGTCGGTCGCCGGCTCGGCGGTCGGGGTGGTCAACGTCGCGGCGTCCGGACGCTGCACGGGGCCGGTCACCGGCGGGACGACGAGGTCCGCCAGGTACGGTGCGCGCGTGGCCGGGGCGTCACGGAGCCACTCCTCGAGCTCGCGACCGAAGGGGTCGACGAGGGGGGTGCGTGCACCGGACTGCGTCTCCATGCCCGAACCGTAAATATCGGAGGCGCCGAACCGTGGGAGATCCGCGGAGTGTCGCGAGATCCGCTGCAATGTCACCCGGACGTGAGCGGCGTGTCGGTTCACGTCGCGCGCAGCCCGCTCAGGCCGGTCGGTCGATCGTGGCGAGCAGTGCCCGTCCGGCCTCCCACGCACCGATGCCGGCGGCGACGTTGACGTGCTGCGCCGCGCCGATCCGGTGCACCGTCGCACCGAGGGTCGAGGCGAACCGGAGCGCTCGGTCGGCTGAGCAGTACGGGTCGTCGTCACTGACCACGAGGTGCACGTTCCCGACCGCCGAACGGTGCGTCGGTGCCGCGAAGCCGCGCGCCTCCGGCGGGAAGCCGGGAGCCTCCGGGTCCGGCGGTGCGACGAGGAGCGCTCCCGCGATCCGGGCGGCACGGGCGGGGTCGGCGAGCCACTGCGCGGCGGCGAGGACGCCGAGACTGTGCGCGACGAGGACCGGGGGCCCGTCAGCCGGATCGAGCGACGCGACCGCGGACGTGATCGCCGCCCGCCAGTCCTCGGGGTCCGGGTGGGACCACGACGCCGGGGCGATCCGGACCACCCGCCCGTCGTCGGCCTCGCGCTCCGTCTGCCACAGGGACTGCCAGTGCTCGGGGTCGGAGTTCCAGATGCCGGGCACGATCACCCACGGTCGCGGTCGCTGCACGGGGGCAGCGTAGCGGTCGACGGGGGGGTCGGGGCGCCGAGCCGGCCGTCTTCGTCAGCACTGCAGGGTGTCGCGCGGGTACTCACGCGTCAGCGCTCGGGGTGTCGCGCGGGTACTCGCGCGTCAGCGCTCGGGGTGTCGCGCGGGTGCTCGCACGTCAGCGCTCGGGGTGTCGCGCGGGTGCTCGCACGTCAGCGCTGCCGGGTGTCGCGCGCGGACTCGCGCGTCAGCGCTGCAGGCTGTCGCGCGGGGACTCGCGTCTCAGCGCTGCAGGGTGTCGCGCGGGTACTCGCCGAACCGCCGGGCGTACGCGGCGGAGAACCGACCGAGGTGCGCGAAGCCCCAGCGCACGGCGACGGACGCGACCGTCGTCTCGCCGGGGCGGGCGCGCTCGAGTTCGTCGTGGATCCGGTCGAGTCGGATGCCACGCAGCATCGCGTTCGGCGCCGTACCGACCTGGCGTTGGAAGGCCTGCTGGAGCCCGCGCACGCTGAGGCCGACACGCTCGGCGACGTCCGTCGTCGTGATCGGCGTGTGCGCGGACGCGTGCATGAACTCGATGGCGGCGCGCACGCGTCCGGTCGCGCCCTGTGGCAGCAGGACCTCCGGCGCGAGGACGGTGTGCGGGAAGGTGCGCAGCAGGACGTGCGCGGTCTCCCGGGTCGTCTCGGTCATCGCGAGGCCGGAGAGCGGGACCGGTCCGAGGACGATGCGCGCTGCGCGCTGGACGTGCGCGTTCCAGGCACGGAGGTCAGCCGGGTCGGGCGTGTGCGCATGGTCGAACACGAGCGGTCCGGGTTGGACCCCGTGCACCTCGGCGGCGACGCGCTCGAGGTACGCACGGTCGAACTGCACGAGGCTCTGCCGGAGGTCGGCGAGGTCGAACACGAAGGGCCGACCGGACGGGAACATCATCGGCGTCCGCGGACCGAAGGCCACCTCGTCACGGCCGACGTCGACCCGGCCCCCACCCTCCGCGGTCCACATCACGACGTACTCGTCCCGGACCTCGACCTCGCCCTGCATCCGACCGTCGAAGCGGGTGGACCGGAACGTCATCGTGTCGTCGCCGATCACCTTGAAGCGGTACCCGAACGCCCGGTCGGTCCGGCTGGCAGCGAACCCGCTGCCCTCGTAGGCGTCCTGGTACATCCGGACGGCCTCGTCCGGGCCGGTGCCGGACACGTCGAACGTCGACCGGGGATCGCGGTCGATCCGTGCGTCTTCGGCAGCGGCGGTGCTCATCGTCCGAAGCGTCGCACGGGGGCTCGTCCTTCCGGCAATCGGGGCCCGTGCCGTGCGGGAAACGGCTCTGTGAGTGCGGTCCGTGGATTTGTCGAGCGAGCCTCAGTCGTGGCGGGCGCGCTGGAGCGACCAGCGGTTGCGGTCGTCGACCCGGTCGTACCGGAGGTCGTCGACGACCATCTTGACGAGCGCGAGGCCCCGCCCGCTCTCGGCGAGGTCGTCGGGCAGCTCGGCGTCCCCCGGGTCGATGCCGGCGGGTGCCCCGTCGTCGCTCACCACGGCGGCGTAGCCGTCGGACGAGCACGAGAGGTCCACGCGGCATGCGAGTTGCCGCCCACGACCCGCGTGCTCGATGACATTCGACGTCAGTTCGACGAGCGCGAGTTCGAGCGCCATCCGGTCCTCCGCGGACACCGAGGGCTCCGCCTGCCACACGCGCGCCAGGAACTCGTGCACCGCCGTGACGTCGTCCGGCGGGCAGTCCAACTCGACGCGGTGCGCGCCGGTCGCGGTGGTCACAGCCAGTCGGACACCGCGGCGTCCCCGTTGGGGTACGTCCGCAGGATCTTGTCGATGTTGCTCAGCTTGAGGACCATCTGCACCTGCTCGGACGGTGCGGCGATGCGGAGGTCTCCCCCTGCCTGCCGTGCGGTCTTGAGCGAGCCGACCAGGGCGCCGAGGCCCGACGAGTCCATGAAGTCGACGCCGGACAGCTCGACCGCGAGGTTCGCGCGCCCGCCCCCGACGACCTCGGCCACCCGCTCGCGGAAGGCCGGAGCGGAGACCATGTTGAGTCGGCCGCTGCACTCCAGGACGGCTGTGTTCGCTGATGCCTCGTGTACGACGATGTCCATCCGGTGCGCTCCCCTTCGGTTCGTGCTCGCAACCTACCGCGTCGAACCTACCGGGCGACCCGGGTCGTGCGTCGCCACCGACCCGGCGCGTGGCCGCGTCGGCCGCACACCGCGCGGCGGGGCGGACCGTCGCGAGGACGCCGGCGCCCGATCACACGTCGGCGCTCGCTCGGCGCGTGGCGAGCAGCTGCACGACGACGGCGGCGGCCATCAGGGACGCCATGACCGACCCCATCGCGAGCGCGGTGCCGCCGAGCGCACCGGCGAGGGGTGTCCCGAGCCCACCGAGCCCGAACGTCAAGCCGCCCTGCAGTGCGGCTGCGGTTCCCGGGTGTGCCGCACCGACGTGCTGCGTGCGGGTCATCGCAGCCGGGAGCACGAATCCCCAGGCGCCGGTCACCACGGCGAGCGAGCACCACACCGGCACCGGCCCGAGCCCGAGCAGCGCCGACGTCAGGACCCCGAGGGCGCCGAGCGTCCCGATCGCCAGGCCGAAGGAGAGCAACCCGTCCTCGGACCACCGTCCGACCACCCGCCGGAACACCAGCGTCGTGACGATCATCATCGAGGCGTTCGAGGCGAAGACGAGTGTGTACAGGCCCTCACTGAACCCGTACTGGGTCTGGAACACGAACGAGCTGGTCGCGATGTACGCGAAGAACCCGATCGTCGACAGCACCCCGGTGAGCACGTAGGCGCGGAAGCGTCCGATCGCCAGGAGCTGCCGGATCCGGTCACGGTTCGCGGCGAACCCCACGCCACCACGCCGCTCCCGCGGCAGGGTCTCGTGGAACCGCAGGACGACGAACACGAAGAAGACCGCGCCGAGCACCGCGAGCACCACGAACATGAGGCGCCAGCTCGCGACCGTCAGCACCGCTCCCCCGGCCAGCGGAGCGACCACGGGGCCGATCGCGTTGATCGCCGCCAGGGTGCCGAACACCTTCGCCATGCGCGGCCCGTCCGTCACGTCGGACACCATCGCCCGTCCCGCGACCGCACCGGCTGCTCCCGCGAGACCCTGGAGCACCCGCGCGACGACGAGGGTCACGGCGTCCGGAGCGAGCGCGCAGCCGACGGACGCGAGCGCGAACACGGCGGTGCCGGCGAGCATCAGTGGGCGGCGACCGATCCCGTCGCTCACCGGGCCCGCGAGCAGCTGCCCGACCGCGAACGCGACGAGGAACGCCGTCAACGACAGTTGCACGGCTCCGGGCGTCGTCGCGAGGTCGCGGGCGATCGCCGGGAGCGCGGGGATGTACATGTCCGTGGCGAAGGGCGACACGCCGACGATGAGGGCGAGCGGGACGATCGGGGGCAGGACTGCCCGGGTCATGGTCCGGTCTGTGCTGCGCTCCGTCGTCACGTCGGCCACGCTACGCCCCGTCGAATCGATTCGACAAGGGGCACCGACGCGCGGAGCAGCCGCGGCCTGGAGGAACGGGGCCGGCCCGACGGGCGCGCGCCGGGCCTCCAGGCGGTCGAGCGGGCACCGGGGGCGCGACGCGGTCGCTGTCGTACGACGACGACCGTGCCGTCCGCTCGGTGCGCGAACGGTTGCGCGCGCAACCAGCGACGCGGTCGCTGTCGTTCGACAGCGACTCGGTCGTTCGACAGCGACGGGCAGGCACCGCCCGCCGAGCACGACGAAACGCGCGTCGTTCGACGGGAGGGACGTCGGAACGCGCGCGCTTCGTGGAGCAGGAAGCCGGATCAGCCGGTGTTCTGCAGGCCGGCAGCGATGCCGTTGACGGTCAGCAGGAGCAGGCGGTGGTCGCCGTCCGTCGGGTCGGTGCTGCCGCTCGTCCGGATCGACCGGAGCGCGCGGAGCTGCAGGTGCGACAGCGCATCGACGTACGGGCTCCGGAGCCGGACCGCGCGGGCGAGCACGGGGCGGTCCTCGAGGACGTCGGCACCGCCGGAGATGCGCAGCACCCACGCACGGGTGCGGCGCATCTCGTCGAGCACCCGGGCGGCGAGGTCGTCGCGGTCGGCCAGTTCGAGGTACCGGCCGGCGATGTACTCGTCCGTCTTCGCGAGCGACATCTCGACGTTCTTGATCATCGCGCCGAAGAGCGGCCACTCGGCGGCCGCACGGCGGAGCGCGTCGACGTCCCCGACGGCCTCGAGCGCGGAGCCGAGCCCGTACCAGCCGGCGAGGTTGATCCGCGCCTGCGTCCAGGAGAACACCCACGGGATCGCCCGGAGGTCCTCGAGGGACTCGACCGACAGACCTCGGCGGGCCGGACGCGACCCGAGGGGCAGCAGACCGATCTCCTCCATCGGGGTCACCCGGGCGAACCACGGTGCGAAGCCGTCGGCCTTGACCAGGTCGTGGAACGCCTTCCGCGACACGTCGTCGAGCTGCTGCGCGAGGTCGGCGAACTCGGTGGCGGCCGCGGCCGTCCGCTGCTCGTTCGAGGGCGAGGACGCGAACAGCGTGGCAGAGGCCATCTGCTCGAGGTGCCGGGCCGCGATGTCCTGGTCGCCGTACTGGGCGAAGATCACCTCACCCTGCTCGGTGAGCTTGAGCCGTCCGTCGATCGACCCCGGCGGCTGCGCGAGGACGGCCTCGTTCGCGGGTCCACCGCCGCGCCCGAGCGATCCGCCGCGGCCGTGGAACAGTGTCAGCTCGACGTCGTTCGCGGCCGCCCAGTCGGCGATGCGGGCCTGGGCGTCGTACAGCGCCAGGTTCGCCGACACCGGACCGACGTCCTTCGACGAGTCGGAGTAGCCGAGCATGACCTCGAGCCGACGCCCGGTCGCGGCGAGTCGGCGCTGGAACGGCTCGGTGCGGACGGCCTCGTCGAGGATGTCGACGCTGGCGTGCAGGTCGGCGAACGTCTCGAACAGCGGGATGACGTCGAGCACCGGTGCCGCTCCGGGCGACCCGAGCGCGGCGACCGCGAGCTCGTGGACGTTCGTCAGGTCCGCGGCGGACTGCGTGAACGACACGATGTACCGGTGCGCGGCACGGACGCCGAAGCGGGACTGGAGGTCCGCGATGGTCCGGAAGACCGCCAGGACCTCCTGGGTCGTGTCGCTCAGCTCGCCACCCGCGCGGATCTCGGCGAGGGCGGTGCGGTGCACCTGCGAGTGCTGCCGGACCTCGAGCTCGGCGAGGTGGAACCCGAAGGTCTCGACCTGCCAGATGAGGTTCTGGAGTTCGCCGTTCGCCGGGCGCACGGCACCGGCCGCGACGAGCGACGCCTGGATCGTGCGCAGGTCGGCGAGGAGGTCCTCGGGGCCCGCGTAGCCGGTGCGGTCGTCACGACGACGCGTGGCGCGGATCCGCGCGGCCACGAACAGCAGCGCCCGTCGGTGGGTCTCGTTCGGTGCGCGGACGCCGATGCGCTCGGCGACGGCGGGGTCGAGGCGTTCCTGCTCGGCGACGAGCGCGGTCAGGCCGGCGTCGGCGGGGGTCTCGCTCGCGTCGAGGGTGAGGGCGCTGCCGATGCGGGTCGCGGCACGGGCGAGGCCGAGCAGGATGTGCTCGGATGCGATCTCCGCGGCCTGCCGGGTGACGTCGGCGGTCACGTGCGGGTTGCCGTCGCGGTCGCCGCCGATCCAGGTGCCGAAGCGCACGAACGCCGGGGCGACCACCGGGGTGCGGCCCGCGTCGTCGCCCTGCAGCCGGTCGTCGAGGAGGCGGTACACCTGCGGGACGATCTCGAACAGCGTCTGGTCGAACACGCTCATGGCCGTACGGACCTCGTCGAGCGGGGTCGGTCGGGTGGTGCGCAGCGGCGAGGTGCGGAGGAGTGTCGTGATCTCCTCGAGCAGGCGTCGCTCGTTCTCGGCACGCGCGGTGGCGTTCCGGGCGCGGTCGCGTTCGTCGATGAGGTCGGTGATGCGTCGGACGGCCGTGGTGACGGCGCGTCGACGGGCCTCGGTCGGGTGCGCGGTGAGGACCGGGTGGAAGCGGAGGCCCTCGAGCCGTGCCGCCGCCTCGTCCGCGCCGACCTGCTCGACGAGGGAGCCGTAGGTCGCCGGGAACGAGTCGCCGGGGAGCCCGCCGTCGTCCCCACGCTGACGCAACACGCGCACGCGGTGGTGCTCCTCGGCGAGGTTCGTCAGGTGGAAGTAGGTGGTGAACGCCTGAGCGACGGCCTCGGCCCGCTCGGCGGACATGTCCGCGACGAGTTCCTCGGCACGGGCTGCCCCGCCGGTGCCGGAGCCCTCGTAGGCCTCGATCACCGCGGCACGCAGGGTCTCCACGTCGTGCAGCAGGTCGTCACCGCCGACCTCGCGCAGCACCCGCCCGAGCAGGTTGCCGAGGTAGCGGACGTCGGCGCGGAGGTCGCTGTCGACCGCTCCGCTCACGTCGTCCCTGGCGCGTCCGTGACGCGTCTGGCCGTCGATCGCCGTCATGTCGTCCTTTCCGGGTCTGCCGGGGACGTGCCCCGGTATCCCAGCAGCGTAACGGGCCGCCGGGACGGGTGACGACAACCGTCCGGACGGACCAGCAGCAGCGACGACAGCGTCCGACAGACCAACAGCAGCGGCGACGGGGTCCGGACGGACCAGCAGCAGCAGCAGCGACGACGGTCGGCCACCACCGCGGCGGCGCGGAGCAGCCAGCATGAGCGCCGGGACCGCGGCACGCGGCAGGAGCACCCCTGCAGTCGCCGTGCGCCGCCGTCCCGGCGGGTCGGTGGCGCGGGTCAGCCGTGGACGACCCGCGGAGCGGACGCGGGCGCCCGGAGCGCCTCGAGCTCCGCGAGGAGCCGCCGGTCGAGGGCGTGGGCGGTCTCGACCTCGGCGATCACCCGCTCCTGCTCGTCCGCGTCCCACGGCGCCCGGTCGAGCTGTTCGCGGTACGTGTCGCCGAACGCGGCCGGGTCGGCGACCTGCTCGCAGATCCAGAAGAGCACGCCGTTCGTCTCGAACCCGAACCGCTCGCTCAGCACCGTGCCGATCGCTCGTCCTCCGGACAGGTCGCCGAGGTAACGCGTGTAGTGGTGCGCGACGAAGCCGCCGGGCCAGGTGGCTGCGACTTCGTTGAGCCGCCGGACGTACGCGGTCGTCGCCGGCAGCGGGCACACCAGCTCGGCCCAGTCCGGTCCGATGAGGTACTCGAGGTCTGCGCGGATCGCAGGCATCCGGGTGAGCTGCGGCGTCACGAAGGGCGCCACGACGGGGTGGTCCGCCATCCGCTCGGCAGCGCGCTCGAGAGCGTCGTACACGAAGGCGTACTGGCCGAGCAGGTCGGCATGGTCGGCCACGTCGCACGTCCCCGCCGCAAGATCGTGGAGCAGCCCGTCCCCGGTCGCGGAACCGACGGCACGCCGGGTGCGGCGGCGCAGCAGCTCCGAGAACGGCGTGACGGTGGTGTCCATGAGGTAAGGCTAACCTCACCTCCTGGACAGTCAAGCACCACGCCGCGCAACCGAGAGGAGACTCGTCCCCGATGAGTCCCAAGCCGAACCGCCCCCAGCACGTCTTCGTCGTCGACCGCACCGAGCGGCTGAGCCCCCACATGGTGCGGGTGCACCTCGGCGGCCCTGCCTTCGCCGACTTCGTGGGCGGCGCCGACCCCGACCGCATCACGGCGACCGACCGGTACGTGAAGCTGCTCCTCGCGAAGCCGGGGCTCGGCCTCGAACCGCCGTACGACCTCGACGAGCTCCGTACCTCGTTGCCGAAGGAGGACCGTCCGGCCCGGCGCACCTACACGGTGCGGAGCATCGACCACGAGGCCGGAACGATCGCCATCGACTTCGTGGTGCACGGCGACGAGGGCCTCGCCGGCCCGTGGGCTGCCTCCGCACGCCCCGGCGACCGACTCGCACTGTCCGGCCCTGGAGGCGGCTACGCGCCGTCCACCGACCCTGCGGTCACGCACGTGCTCCTCGGCGACGACAGTGCCTTGCCCGCCATCGGGTCCGCCCTGGAGGCACTGCCCGCCTCCGCCACGGGCGTCGCCCTGGTCGAGGTGGCCGGCTCCGCCGACGAGCTGCCGGTCGCGCACCCGACGGGGGTCGACCTGCGGTGGCTGCACCGCGACGCCACCGGCGCCGAGCCGGGCACCCTGCTGCTGGACGCGGCGCGTGCGCTGCCCCGTCCCTCCCGGCCGGTGCAGGTCTTCGCGCACGGTGAGCGGACCGCGGTGAAGGCGATCCGTCGCCTGCTGCAGGACGACTGGGGACTCGAGAAGTCGGAGCTGTCGCTGTCGGCGTACTGGGCGCTCGGGCGGGCGGAGGACCGGTTCCAGGAGGAGAAGCGGGAGCCGATCGGGGTGATCTTCGAGGAGTGAGCGACGACGGGAGGGATACGGCGGCCGCTGGCTCCGGGCTGTTGCTCCGCCGACGACGGGACGGCGACGGGGCCCGGACCGACGGTGCGGTCATCGGACGGCGCTGAGGATCCGCCGACACGGCCCGGGTTGGATGGGTGCATGACGAGCGAACCGGTCGACGACACCATCGACGGACCCCTGCTCTCGCTGGTGTACTCCAGCCGCGCGGTGGTCGGGTTCGGGCTCGACGCCCTCGACGAACTGCTCGTGCACGCGCGGACCGCCAACGAGGCGGTGGGGATCACGGGGCTCCTGCTCTACCGGGACCACCGGTTCCTGCAGTTGCTCGAAGGTCCGGAGGCAGCGGTGCGCGAGAAGATGTCCTTCATCACGGAAGACCCGCGCCACGACCACGTCACGGTGCTGCTCGAGGAGGACGTGACCCGACGGCAGTTCCCGGGGTGGACGATGGGGTACGCCGCCGAGGACAGCCTGCGGCACGCCGAGGTCCCCGGCTACCGGACGACCTTCGACGACATCGACTTCCTGCCCGACGACCACGAGGCCGGACCGGTCGTGCCCGCGCTGCGCGAGCTGATCCGGTGGTTCCGGGAGACCCGACCGGCCGGGACCGAGCGGGCCACGGCGCAGTCACGAGCGTAGCGGCCCACCGGGGTCGCACACGGCAGGAGGGGGCCCGAGCGCACGAGCCACGGAGGACGTAGCGTCGTCGGCATGAAGGTGTTGCTGCTCGAGGACGACGTGGAGCTCGGCGCAGCGGTCGTCGACGGCCTGCGCGACGAGGGGTTCGTCGTCGACCACGTGGCGACCATCCGGGACGCGGACCTCCAGCGTTCCGTGACCCACTACGACTGCCTCGTGCTCGACCGGACCGTGCCGGACGGCGACGCCATCGGACTGGTCGACGCGCTCCGACGGGCCGGGGACACCACGCCGACGCTGCTGCTCACCGCGCGGGACCGGGTGTCCGACCGGGTGGCCGGGTTCGAACACGGCGCCGACGACTACCTCGTGAAGCCGTTCGCGTTCGCGGAGCTGACCGCGCGGATCCGGGCACTGGGGCGGCGGGCATCGGATCCGACTCCCCCGGTGCTCCGCGTCGGGGACCTCGAGCTGGACACCGCCCGGCACGAGGTTCGTCGCAGTGGGGTGCCGGTGGCGCTCACCGCGAAGGAGTTCACGGTGCTCGAGGTGCTGCTCACCGCGGCCGGGCGGGTGGTCGGGCGGACGGAGTTGCTCGAGCGCGGGTGGGACGAGATGAGCGCACCGGGCTCGAACGTGGTGGACGTCCTGGTCGGGCAGCTCCGACGCCGGCTCGGGAGCCCGGACCCGATCGAGACCGTCCGGGGCGTCGGCTACCGGGTGACGGGGTGAGCCGGGACCGGCGGCGGTCGGACCCGGCCCGTCGGCGGATCGCCCGCATCCGGTGGACGACGACGCTCGTGTTCGCCGCCGCGACGGCCGCGTGCCTCGGGGTGCTGGTCGGTGCGGCGCTGCGGATCGACCTCGCGTCCCGTGGTGCCGCGACCGACACCGACCTCCGGCAGCGCGTCGAGACACTCGCCGACCTCGTCACGTTCGGCGACGACCAGGCACTCCACCTCGGACCGGTGCAGCAGAGTCACGCCGCCCGGTCCGTCCCGGTGTACGGGTTCGTGACGGACCGGGCGATCGCGTACGCGCAGCCCGGGCAGGACGCGCTGCCGTCGGACGCGGTCCTGCGGCGAGCGCTCGCGGACGCCCGGCGTGCCGACGGTCAGGTCGTCACGTTCGTCGCACCGGAGGCCTCGGCTCCCGACGGCCCCGAGCTGCACTGGGCCGCGGCGACGATCACGGACTTCGGCACCTACGTGGACGGCGGGTACACGGGCGGCATCGCCGTGGCGGGCAAGCCCGTGGCCGCCGCGGTCGGGCACACGCAGCTCCGCACGGGGTTGTTGCTCGCGGCCGGGGCGCTGACGCTCGTGGCCGCGGCGTTCGCGCACGTCGTCGCGGGGATCGCGGTACGGCCGGCGGTGCGGGGGCTGGAGGCGCAGGAGCAGTTCCTGGTCGAGGCCGCGCACGAGCTCCGCACGCCGCTCGCGACGCTGCGGGTGCTCGCCGAGCGTCGCGCTCCGCCCGAGCAGACCCTCCGACAGGTGGACCGGCTCGTGGCGCTGACCGAGCGGCTGCTCCTCCGGGCGCGTTCGGCGGGTCCGGCCGTCGTGGAGACGGGGCCGGTACGCCTCGACCAGGTCGTCGAACGCGCGGTGATCGCGCACGTCGAGGCAGCCGGGCCGGGAGCAGCTGCCGACGGCGACCTCGAGCTGCGGACCGAGCCGACGGTGGTGGACGCGGACCCCGAGCTGGTCGAGCGCATCGTGGAGAACCTGCTCGCGAACGCGGAGCGCCACGGTGCTGCTCCCGTGGCGGTGCTGGTCGGCGGCGGTGTCCTGCGGGTCACGGATCGCGGCCCCGGCATCCCCGCGCGCGACCGCCGCCGGGCCCTGCGTCCGGGAGCGACCGGCGGGCTCGGCACCGGGACGGGGCTGGCGATCGTGCAGTGGGCGGCTCGGGAGCAGCGGGCCGAGCTCTCCCTGCGACCCACCGCCCCGGATGACACCGAGCACCCCGGGCTGACGGTGCTCGTGCGGTTCCGGCAGGCTCGGGACGGCGCCTCATCGGGATCTCATGCACGCGGGCGGAACGTGGACGCAGGCGAACAGGAAGGAGCCTGAGATGACCACCACGACGTGGAGGAGCGCGGCGTTCGCGGGAGCTGCGGGGATCGTGACCCTCGTCGCCCTCGCCGGATGCGCCGGCGGCGGTGCCGTGCAGGCGGAACCGACCACGGGGAGTACGCACAGCGCTGCCAGCGCGGCGCCCGCGACCGAGGCGAGTACTGCCTCCGGTCCGACGACCGCATCGGCGGCGACCGGCGGCGACGGTACGTCGTCGGGTACCGGGTCGCTCCGTTCGGGTGCGTGCACGGCGACGCACCTGCACGGGTCGTTGACCACCGCGGTCGGCGGCGGGAGCGCCGGGCACCAGGCGTACGAGATCGTCTTCCGGAACACAGGAGCCTCGCCGTGCACCCTGCAGGGCTGGCCGGGGGTGTCCTTCGTGGGGAAGGGCGACGGGACGCAGCTCGGGGCACCGGCGACGTTCGACCGGTCGAGTGCGCACGGGACGGTGACGATCGCTGCCGGGAGCACGGCGCACGCGACGCTGCTCCTGGCGGAGGCGCGGAACTACGAGGACTGCGGGATCACGACGGCGGACGGGTTCCGGGTGTACCCGCCGGGGTCGAAGCAGTCGCTGTTCGTCGACGCGGGACAGCTGGAGCTGTCGGCGTGCACGGCGTCGGGTGTGGAGCAACTGCAGGTCCAGGCGGTGCAGCCGGGGTCCTGAGCGGTCGCGTTTCGTCGGTCAGGCCGGGTCCGTCCCGGCCTGACCGACGATGGCGCGCAGGGCGCTCCAGTCGGGCTTCGGGCCGCCGGTGTCGGCGTCGCCGCGCGCTTCGGCACGTGCGGTGTCGTGGAGGGCGGCGCGCCTCGTCGTACCCCACGGCGGCCTGGAGGACCGTGGCCGGGCCGAGTGGGCCGGCCAGCGCGGCGAGGGCGCGGGCAGCGGCCGCATCGGTCGCGGACCCGGACCGGTGGTGCGTGGTCCCGGTGCGCCCGTCCTCCACGGCCATCCAGAGTTCGAGCGTGCTCCTGACGACACCGAGGACGAGGTGCAGGCCGATCAGGTCGGCGCCGCGGCCGAACCGCGTGGCAGCGAGGGCGAGGTCGAAGCGCAGGGCGTTGTCGGGCGACGGCTCGGACAGCCGCACGGCCCCGCCGCGGACCGCGGCGTCGACCCGTCGTCCGTCGGCGAGGACCAGCCTGAGGCGCTGCACGGAGCCGTCCTCGTCCGCCCGGGTGTCCTGCCATGCCCACGGGGTGCCACCGAAGAGGCGCCCGGCGTCCACATCGCTGGTCAGGTCGAGTTCGACGTCGAGATCGCTCCACCGGTCGAGCCGGTCGGGGGTCGTGACGGACCCGTACGGTCGGACGGCGCGGACGGACGGGCCGGCGGTGCGGAGCCGTTCGACGAGGTCGAGCTGCCAGTGCATGTCCGAACCCTACGAGGATCGGTAGCGTCTCGGTCGTGGGGATGATCACGGACACGAGCCGCGGCGATTGGCTCCTGCCGCGCGCTGGCGCCTGGGCGACTGCCGGTGGCGTCGTCGGCACGGGCTTCGAAGCGTACGCGCGGGTGCTGCACCCGCTCGACGCACGGCGTCACGACCTCGCGGTCACCGACGGGTGGGGGCTGCACCCCGTCGTCGAGGAGCGGGCGTGGCGGTGGGCGGAGGTCGCGGCACACCGAGGTCGGCACCTCCATCCGCGGGTGCAGTGGACGCGGCTCACCGGGGCGGAGCCACCGCTGACGTTCGAGACCGACGACGGGTGGGCAGTCGGGCCGCCCGAGGAGGGGCAGCTCGACACGGCTGTGCTCGCCACGCTGACCGAGCACCTCGGCCCGGCCACGACGACCCCCGACGACCTCGTCGCCGCGGTGTGGGACGGGTGGGGTGACCTCAACGGGAGCACAGCCACGCTCTCCTTCTTCATCGGGGAGCCCTCCGAGGAGGACATCCGTGAGCAGCAGCGCAGCGACGCGGAACGCGCCCTCCGGGACGCAGCGGTGCAACGAGGGCTGCAGGGCCCGGTGTTCGAGTGGCCGGGCCGGTCGTTCCACCTGATGACGGCGTCCGTGCGGTTGTTCGCCGACCCGGCGTGGCTCGACGCCGCGGACCTCGAGACCTGGCCCGGTGCCGGACACACGCCGCAGATGCTGTGGCCCGAGGACCGCGCATGGGTGCTCGCGACCGAGATCGACTGGGACGCGACGATCGTCGGCGGTGGCCGGGACCTCGTGGACGGCATCGTCGGCGACGACCGGTTCGAGGCGTTCGAGGTCGAGGTGGACGACGACCTGTCGTGGGCGGGGGACGTGGATCACCGAGCGTGAGCCGCCGCTGTCGTCGGCTCGTGTGAGACTCCCCCGGTGACGAGCTGCTGCGCACCCGGGTGCGACTCCCCCGCAACGGACGGCGCTGCCGCGGTGCCGCTCTGCGGCGTGCACCGAGAGTCGGTGCTCGACGAGGCCGCGTTCGGCTCCGCGGGGGTCGCTCCGGGTGCGGTCGAGGACGTCATGCCCGGCCCGTGCCTGCTCTGCGGATCCCGGGTCGGCGTCCGGTACCCGAGCGGTGTGGTGTGCGCGGTCTGCGAGTGGCGCTGGGGCGATGTCCCGGACGGCGACCTCGCTCCCCCGCGGGTCGACGTCGTCTACTACCTGCGGATGCAGGACGCCTCGGGCGACCGCATCAAGATCGGGACGACCGCGAACCCCCGGCAGCGGCTCGCGGCGATCGCGCACCAGGACCTCCTCGCGTTCGAGCGCGGCGACCGCACGGTCGAACGTCGACGGCACGCGCAGTTCGCCGCGACGCGCTACCCGGGCACCGAGTGGTTCCGGACGACCCCGGAGCTGCTCACCCACGTCGACGTGGTCGCGGCGGGCATCGGGGACCCTTGGGAGCTGCTGGCCCGGTGGCGGAGCGAGGCACTGGCGTTGCGGGGCTGATGAGGGCGCGGTCGTCCTCGAACGCGCCGTGCACGGTGGCCGGCGACGATCAGCGGGCGTAGGCGTCCACGAACAACGGCCCGCGGAGATCCCGCAGGGTGTCGACGAGCTGCTCGATCGTCCGCTTCGAGATCCCGGACACCTGCAGGTCGTACGGTCCGAGTGCGGGGAGCCGCCCGGTCCGGATGCGGACGACCTCCCACCCGACGGCCCGGACGGCACGGTCCTTCCGCCGGTCGGTCTCCTGCCGTGGCCCGACGTGCTCGAGGCCGTGCCGACCGGTGGAGTCGTACTCGATCGCGACGCGGAGCTCCGGCAGCACGATGTCCGGCCAGGCCTCGACGTGGTCGAAGAACGGCCGGTCGAGCCGGATCGCGTTGCGGTCGAAGGTGAAGTCGAAGCGCGCGGACAGCGCCGCGCGGAGCTCGGCCTCGACCGCGGATGCCGTCGCCGGTGCGCAGACGCTCGTGAACGCGTCGCCCGACGGCACGCGGGGCGTCTTCGGGCAGATGGTGCGGGGTACCGACGGACGCCGCTCGCCCGTCCGACGCACCGCGCTGCGGTCCGGTCGGCTCCGGGACGTCGCCACCGCTTCGGCCGGGACACCACGCGCGGGAGCAGCAGGCAGGGTCTGCCGCCCGGTCGCCCGGACGACGCGCTGCGGTGCGGGGACGGCCTCCGGCCAGTCAGCGGGCAGGACCGGCCAGCGCTGTGGCTGTGCCTGCACGGCGCACTCGGGGCACCACACCGACCGGCGTCGCTCTCGACCGGGTCGGCCGCGCTGTTCGGCTGGGGTGGCGACGAAGACGTGTCCGACGTCGCACTCCCACGTCAACAGGACCTCGGCCGCGGGCGGGACCTGGGTGAGGACGACACCGTGGTTCCACTCCGGGTGGTACTGCCGGACGAGCACCGGGTAGGACTCCCACGCGGCACGGAACTCGCCGACGGCGTACGGCACCGGGACGCCGCGCGACCACTGCCGGCGGCGCCACCACGCATCGACGGGTTCGACCACACCGCCACCGTAGGAGCGACCGCCGACACCCGGTCCTGCACGGGCTGTAGTGCGGCGGGTCATGTCCACAGGTGGACCGGGTCCTTGGCGACGGGTGGACCGCCGTGCCAGGGTCGGAGACGTGTACACCGACATCACCGGACCCGAACTCCTCACCCACCGCGGCAGCGCCGTCGAACCCGACGACTTCGACGCCTTCTGGCGAGACACCCTGGCATCGGCACGACAGCACCCGATCGCCGTCGACTCGACACGGGTCGACACCGGGCTGTCGACGCTCGACAGCTACGACGTGTCCTTCGCCGGCTGGGACGGACAGCGCGTCCGCGGTTGGTTGACGGTACCGGCGGGCACGTCCGTGGATGCTCCGCTGCCCGCGGTGGTCGAGTACATCGGGTACGGCGGCGGTCGAGGGCTCGCGACCGAGCACCTGCTCTGGGCGAGCGCCGGGTACGCCCACCTCGTCATGGACACCCGGGGCCAGGGGTCGGGGTGGTCGGTCGGTGCCACCCCGGACCCGGACGGCAGCGGCCCGGCCTCCCCCGGGGTGATGACCCGGGGCATCGAGTCCCGCGAGACGTACTACTACCGTCGCCTCACGGTCGACGCGGTCCGCGCCGTCGACGCCGTCCGGTCGATCGAACTCGTCGACCCCGACCGGGTCGCGGTCCTCGGCGTCAGCCAGGGCGGTGGGCTCGCGATCGCGGTCGCCGGGCTGGTCGAGGGCCTGGCGGGGGTGTTCCCACGGGTGCCGTTCCTGTGCGACTTCCCCCGCGCGACGGTGATCACCGACGCGGACCCCTACCGCGAGATCGCCCGCTGGCTGACCGTGCACCGCGATCGTCGTGACCAGGTGTTCGGGACGCTCGCCTACTTCGACGGTGCGCTGCACGCGGCCCGAGCGACGGCGCCCGCGTGGTTCTCCACGGCGCTCATGGACCCGATCTGCCCGCCGTCCACGGTGTACGCGGCCTACAACGCCTACGCGGGACCGAAGGAGATCACGGTGTGGGAGTACAACGGCCACGAGGGCGGCGGAGCGCACGAGGACACGACGACGCTCCCTCGACTCGCGGCCGTGCTGCGCGGCTAGGAGCGCGCGACGGACGGCTCAGCGGCCGAGGGCGTTCCGAGCGTACGCGACGAGTGCGTTGGCGTGGCCGTGCCCGAGTCCGTGCTCCTCCTTGAGCCAGGACACGACCTCCATGTGCTGGTGTCCGTCGAGCCGGTCGGCCACCAGGTCCAGCCACTCCTGCACCGGGCGGCCGTACTTCGCCTCGATGCTCGGGAAGTACGACTGCGGCCCCTTCGCCTTCGTGCCGTGGACGGGCGGCTCGGGAGCGGTCACACGGTGTCCGGTCATGCGCTCACGGTAGCGCTGCACACGGCGTCACAGAAGCCTCGCGCACCGTCCGCGCGCGTCACCGGACGTCACGTGGAGGGGCGCGTGTGACGGTGTGTTCCGTCACGTGCCGGACTGTTGCGGCCGTCGTTGTCGGGGCCTGCGCGCGACTCCTACGGTCGCCGCATGACCGACACCACCGAGGTCCCTCGACGGGGCGCCGCTCGCGTCCACGACGCGGCGCCGACGACCGACGCGGCAGCAACCGCCGTCGCCAGCGGACTCCGCAACGCGAGCAGCGTCGACGACGCCAGCGCCGCCCACGACGTGAGCAGCGTCGACGACGCGACCGGCGCTGCGGACGCGCACCGTGCCTCCAGGCCGGACCGCGCCCAGCCGGACCGTGCCCAGCCGGACCGCGCCCAGTCGGACGGAGTCCAGTCGGACCGGATCCAGTCGGACGGCACCGACGGCCCCGCGACCGACGCCCTCACCGCCGCCGGTCGCGCCGCCCTCGACCGTCCGGTCGTCCCGCTCCGCCACCCCGTCCGCTGGATCGCCGCCGCGCTCGTCCTCGTCGTGCTCCTGAACTTCGTCGAGACACTCTTCACGAACGAGCAGTGGGGCTGGCCCGCGGTCGGGAAGTGGCTCTTCAGTCCGGCGATCCTCACGGGGCTGCAGCTGACGCTCGTCGCGACGGCGCTGAGCGCGGTCATCAGCTTCGCGGGCGGGATCGTCGTCGCCGTCGCCCGGCTGTCGAAGAACCCGGTGCTGTCCGGTCTCGCGTGGGGCTACGTGTGGCTGTTCCGTTCGGTACCGCTCATCCTCGTGCTGGTCTTCCTCTACAACCTCGGTTCGCTGTACCCGACGATGGGCATCGGGATCCCCTTCGGCCCGCAGTTCGAGGTCCCGACCGCGAACGTCCTCGGCGACCTCGCGATCGGCGTGATCGGCCTCAGCCTCAGCGAGATCGCGTACGCGTCGGAGATCGTCCGCGCCGGGGTGCTCGCCGTCGACCACGGGCAGCTCGAGGCCGCGCAGGCCCTCGGGCTCTCCCGCCGTCGGCAGTTCGCCCGGGTGGTGCTGCCCCAGGCTCTCCGCTCGATCGTCCCGGCGTTCGTGAACCAGATCGTCGGCCTGCTCAAGGCCTCGTCGCTGCTCTTCTACGTGTCGCTGCTCGACCTGTTCGGCGTCGTCCAGAACCTGTCGAGCACCTACCCGACCGACATCATCCCGCTGCTCGTGGTCGCCACGATCTGGTACCTCGCGCTGACGAGCGCCGTTTCCGTCGCCCAGTACTACGTGGAGCGCTGGACTTCGCGCGGTTCCGCACGGGCGCTCCCGCCGACGCCGTTCCAGCGGCTGCGGGCCGCGCTGCGGCAGGACCGGCCTGGAGGCACGGGTCGCCGCACACAGGCAACAGCAGCCCGGCAGGTGGCGGGTCCGGACAAGGAGACCTCATGAGCGCGTCCATCGCCGTCACCGGCGCCGTGAAGTCCTTCGGCGACCTGCGGGTCATCGACGGCATCGACCTCTCGCTCGCCGCCGGGAGCGTCACGGCCGTCCTCGGGCCGTCGGGCTCCGGGAAGTCCACGCTCCTCCGGGCGATCAACCACCTCGAACCGCTCGACCGGGGCGTCGTCACGATCGGCGGCGAGACCGTCGGCGTCCGCCTCCGGACGGGTCGCGACGGCTCGGCCCGCTACCGGGAGCTCCCCGAACGGTTGATCCGGCGCCAGCGGTCGCGGATCGGGTTCGTGTTCCAGCGGTTCGAGCTGTTCCCGCACCTGACCGCGCTGGAGAACGTCGCCGAGGGACCGATCGCCGCCGGGGTGCCCCGCGCGGAGGCGCTCACGCGTGCGCGAGAGCTGCTCGACCGGGTCGGCCTCGGCGACCGCGGGGACGCGCGACCTCGGCAGCTGTCCGGTGGTCAGCAACAGCGTGTCGCGATCGCCCGGGCACTCGCCCTCGAGCCGTCGGTCGTGCTCCTCGACGAGCCGACGTCGGCCCTCGACCCGGAGCTCGTCGGAGAGGTCCTCGGCGTCATCCGGTCGCTGGCCGACTCCGGGACCACGCTCGTGATCGTCACGCACGAGATCGCCTTCGCCCGTGAGGTCGCCGACCACGTCGTCTTCCTCGACCACGGGCGGGTCGTCGAACAGGGGCCGCCCGCCCAGGTCATCGACGCCCCGCAGCACCCGCGGACGCGCGACGACCAAGTCGCGCGTCCGCGGGTGCTGC
>NZ_LDQC01000058.1 GCF_001475545.1 Curtobacterium luteum
GCCGCGCTGTTCGCCGACGGGGTCTTCCGCGTCGAACTCCGGACCGCCGCCGACAACCGGCCGAGCCGGGCGGTCGCCGAGCGACTCGGGTTCACGCTCGAGGGCACGCTGCGTCAGGCGTACCCGGTCGACGGCGTTCGGCACGACCTGTGCATCTACGCACGGCTCGCGACCGACCCGGTCCGGTGAGGTACGGCACGTCCGGGTGGATGTGTCTGGTCAGTCGTTCGGGCGGATGAGGCAGAACCTTGACGTCGAGGTGGCTCTGCTGCGGGACGTCCTGCCCGGGCCACCCCGGCGCGCGGTAGTGCTCCACCCGCTGGAACGCGAGGATCGGCCGGAGGTCGGTGAACGGGAGGGCGATCTCCGCCCAGTCCTCGTCGGACGCGACGATCTCGCCGCCGAGGAGTCCGACGGAGAAGCGCGCCAGCGCTTGCGGGTCGGGGCAGTCGAGGACGACGGCGTCGAGTGTGCCGATCACGGCCGACACGCTCGCCCCGTCAGCGCGCCGCGGCCAGGGTCTTCGTGATCCGCTGCAGCGACACCGTCTCGGCCGTCCCGAGTTCCTGCGCGAACAGGCTCAGCCGGAACTCCTCGAGCATCCACCGCGCGTGCACGAGCTCCGGGTGGGCACCGACTGCCGGGGGGAAGGTCCCACCGGCGTCGGTGTAGCGGTCGGTGGCGACGGTGACCTCGCGCATCCACGCAGCGTCGCGCCCGGGGTTCTGCAGGAGCTTCTGCACCCGTGCCTCGACGCCCTGCAGGTACACGCGGATGCGTCGGAGCCGGTCGAGCCCGGCGACCGCGACGAACCCGGGGAACACGAGTCGTTCGAGCTGCTGCCGCATGTCGGTCAGGGCGCCGAGCAGCGACATGGAGTTCGCCTGCTTGATCGCCCGCTCGGCGTTGCGGTGCGCGGTGAGGACGGCGGCGACCTCGGACACGGCGGTGAACATCGTGTCGACGACGGTCGAGGAGACAGCGTCGCGGACCTGCTCGAAGGCGGCCTGTTCGAAGACGAGTCCGTCGGGGTGCGTGCCGCGGATGCCAGCGTCGACGACCGCGGCGAGGACGTCGTCGAACAGCGCCTGCGTCGACGGGTACGGCGACGCTGCGAGGGCGAGCTTCTCCTGCGCGGTGAGGTGCTGCTGGATGTACGACACCGGCGAGGGCACCGCGAGCATGACGAGCCGTCGGACCCCGGCGGGCATCGCGACTGCGCGGTCGTGCTCGGTGGCGAGCAGTCGGACCGCGACGGTCGCCTTCGGGCCGGACCCCTCCTCGACGAGCGCCGGGTAGGCACGGATCACCCCGCCGGACTGCTTCGTGTCGAGGACGCGAGGGAGGTCACCAGCGGGCCACGCGGTGAGACCCGACCGCTCGAGGTCGGTTCCGGCCTGCGCGACGCGAGCCGCGCCTCCCGGCCGGTTCGCCTTCGCCGTGGCGGAGGCGACGCTCTGCTGGGTGCGGTCCTTGAGCTTCGTCTGCAGGGCCGCGAGGTCCTTGCCGGCCTCGACCCGCCGACCACGTTCGTCGACCACGGCCCAGGTGGGCAGCAGGTGCGGCGGCACGCGGGTCAGGTCGAAGTCCGACTCCGACACGGACACGTACGTCATGCGCTGGATGGTCTTGGCCAGCGTCGACCGGAACGACTCGGTCGGCTCGGTCGGGGCGTCGTCCGGGAGCTCGGCGACGATCTTCTCGGCCCAGTCCGCGGCGGGCACGATGTTCTTGCGGATCTGCTTCGGCAGTGACTTGATCAGCGCGGTCACGAGCTCCTTGCGCAGGCCCCGCACCTGCCAGTCGAAGCCCTCCTCGCGCATGCGGGGCAGCAGGGCGAGCGGTACCTGGACGCTCACGCCGTCGTCCTGCGCACCCGGCTCGAAGCGGTACTTGATCGCGAGGCGCTGGTCGCCCGACCGCCACTGGGTCGGGTACTCCTGTTGGTCCTGCGCGGCTTCCGCCGCGTCCTCGGCCAGGAGGTCCGACCTGCGCATCGTGAGCAGGTCCGGTTGGTCGCGACGCGCCTTCCGCCACCATCCCTCGAAATCGCGGGTGGTCGCGACGTCCGCGGGGATGCGTGCGTCGTAGAAGTCGACGATCTTCTCGTCGTCGAAGAGGATGTCCCGCCGACGCGTGCGCTCCTCGAGCTGCTCCAGCTCCTTGCGGAGTCGGCGGTTCTCGCGGTCGAAGGCCTGCTGCGAGTCCCACTCGCCTTCGACGAGAGCGTGCCGGATGAACAGCTCGCGGGAGTGCTCGGGATCGACGCGCTTGTACTGCACGCGCCGCCGCTGGACGACGGGCACGCCGAAAAGGGTCACCCGCTCGTAGGCCACCACGGCGCCCTGCTTCTTCTCCCAGTGTGGCTCGCCGTAGGTGCGCTTGAGCAGGTCACCCGCGAGCGGCTCCACCCAGGCGGGGTCGATCTTGCCGACGGTCCGGGCGAACAGGCGACTGGTCTCGACGAGTTCGGCGGCCATCACCGCGTCGGGCTGCTTCTTCGCGAGGACGCTGCCGGGGAACACGACGAACCGGGTGTTCCGTGAGCCGAGGTAGTCGCGCTTCTCGCGGTCGCGCAGGCCGATCTGGCTGAGCAACCCGGCGAGCAGGGAACGGTGCACGGCATCGCCGTCCTCGCTCCGCGACTGCCCGACGCGGACGTCGACCTGTTTCGCGGCGCGCGAGAGCTGCCGGTAGAGGTCCTGCCACTCGCGGATGCGGAGGTAGTTGAGGAACTCGGCCTTGCACAGGCGGCGGAACGCGCTCGACGACAGCTCGTCCTGCTTGTCCTCGATGTGGTTCCAGAGGTTGAGCAGGGTGAGGAAGTCACTCGTCGGGTCGGCGAACCGGGCGTGCAGCTGGTCGGCGTGGGCGCGCTTCTCGAGGGGGCGTTCGCGCGGGTCCTGGATGCTCAGGGCGCTGACGATCGCGATGACCTCGCGGCCGACGCCCTGCCGACCGGCCTCGAGCACCATCCGGCCGAGCCTCGGGTCGATCGGCAGCCGGGTGAGCTGCCGGCCGGTCTTCGTGATGCGTCCGTCGCCGTCGACCGCGCGGAGTTCCCGCAGCAGGTCGAGACCGTCCTTCACCCCTCGGGAGTCCGGCGGCTGCAGGAAGGGGAACGACTCGATGTCGCCGAAGCCGAGCGAGATCATCTGCAGGATGACGGCAGCGAGGTTCGTGCGGAGGATCTCGGGGTCGGTGAACTCGGACCGCCGCTCGAAGTCCTGCTCGGAGTACAGCCGGATCGCGATGCCCGCACTCGTCCGGCCGGCACGGCCCGAGCGCTGGTTCGCGCTCGCCTGGCTGATCGCCTCGATCGGGAGGCGCTGGACCTTGGCCCGCGGCGAGTACCGGGAGATGCGGGCCGTCCCGGTGTCGACGACGTACTTGATGCCGGGCACCGTGAGGCTCGTCTCCGCGACGTTCGTCGCGAGCACGACCCGGCGTCGGATGCCCGGCGTGCTGCGTCGCTCGAACACCCGGTGCTGGTCCGCGGCGGACAGACGACCGTAGAGGGGGAGCACCTCGGTGCCCGGGTAGCGCTTGCCCTCGATCGCCTCTTGCGCGTCGCGGATCTCGTTCTCGCCGGAGAGGAACACGAGGACGTCGCCCGGGTCCTCTCGGGAGAGTTCGTCGAGCGCGTCGGTGATGCCCTGGAGGACGTCACGGTCGTCCTGGGTGCGGCCGGAGCCGTCGCCGGAGCCGTGGTCGTCGGTCCGCGGGTCGTCCTCGTCGTCGTCGTGGTCGTCGCGGCCGTCGCGGCCGTCCACGTCGTCCGCGACGAGGGGACGGTACCGGATCTCGACCGGGTACGTCCGGCCGGACACCTCGATGATCGGGGCCCCGCCGAAGTGCTGCGAGAACGACTCCGGATCGATGGTCGCACTCGTGATGATGACCTTGAGGTCCGGCCGCCGGGGGAGGAGCCGCTTGAGGTAGCCGAGCAGGAAGTCGATCGTCAGGGACCGCTCGTGCGCCTCGTCGATGATGATCGTGTCGTAGCGCTCGAGGTCACGGTCGAAGTGGATCTCGTTGAGGAGGATCCCGTCCGTCATCAGCTTGATCTTCGTGTTCGCGGACACCTTGTCGGTGAAGCGGACCTGGTAGCCGACGAGGTCGCCGAGCTCACCGCCCAGCTCCTCGGACACCCGTTCGGCGATCGTGCGCGCTGCGATCCTGCGGGGCTGGGTGTGCCCGATCGACTCGCGGCCGAGTTCCAGGCAGATCTTCGGCAGCTGGGTGGTCTTGCCGGAGCCCGTCGCGCCGGCGACGATCACGACCTGGTGGTCGCGGATCGCGGCGGCGATGTCGTCCCGCCGCTGCGAGACGGGCAGCTCGGGCGGGTACGTGATGACGGGCGTGGCAGTCATGAGCATTCCAGGTTACCCCGCAGCGCACGCTCGACGATCCGGTGCGGTATCGTTCCGGCGTTGAACGACCGACCGAGAGCCTCCGGGGGGAGAACCGAACGATGGCCGACCTGTTCATCGATCTGGGAGCACTGCAGCGCACCCGTACATCGCTCGACCACGTCGGGGGACTCATGCGCGACCCGCTCGCGACCATGACGTCCCGTGCCGGAGCGACGACCGACATCGGGGTCCTGCGGAGCAAGCTGCAGGACTTCGGCGACACGTGGGACTACGGCATCGGGCAGCTCGCGAAGTACACCGGCGCCAGCAGTGACGCGCTGGACCAGATCGCGAAGACCGTCACCGACGCCGACCAGCAGTTGGCCGACGGGATCGAGGGGGCCTCGTGACCGTTTCGTACCCGACCCTCGGGTTCGACCCCGTCGCCAGTGACTCCGCCACGGGCGCGGACGTCGCTGCTGAACTCCGTGCCGCCACCGAGAAGCTCGCCGAGGTCGATGCCGTCCTCAGCGGTGCCGGCGAGCAGGACTGGGAGGGACGGACCGCGGAGGCGTTCCGGTCCGCCATGTCCGAGGAGCTCCGGCCCCGGGTCCGCGCAGCCCACCGGAGCTTCTCCGAGGCGAGCCGGGCGTTCGACGGATGGGTCCACGAACTCCCGGGCTACCGGACCCGTGCGGACGCGCTCGAGCAGGAGGCGGCCTCCGCAGCGGCGAGCGTCCAGACCGCGACGAGCAACCGCTCGTCGATCGAGTCGCCAGCGGACGACGCAGACCAGCAGGCGAAGGACGACCACGACGACGAGGTCCGCAGCGCAGACCTCGCCGTCAGCGTCGCACACGATGCGCTCCAGGGGGTGCTCAGCCGTGCCCGGGCGTTGCAGGCGGAGGTCACCGAGCGCGCCGGTGTCGTCGCCGCGGCCTTCGACACGGCGATGCAGGCTGCTCCGACCGAACCCGGATGGCTCGAACGGGCCGGACAGTGGGCATCCGGCCTCGTGGACTGGAAGGCACTCGGGGACTTCATCTCCGAGAAGTTCGACTGGTTCATGGAGAACGTCGCGCCGATCCTGCAGAAGCTGGCGAAGATCATCGGCGCCATCGCGACGATCGTGTCCGTCGTGGCGTTCCTCGTCGGCTTCGTGTTCCCGCCCGCGTTCGCCGTGGCGAGCGTCGCCGGCACGGTCGCGAAGGTGTCGTCGTTCGTCGATCTGGGCATCCAGGGACTCCGCGTCGTGCACGGCGAACGGGGGGCGGCGCAGGCCTTCCTCGTGCAGGGCGCCGCGACGGTGGTCGGCATGGGGGTGGCCCGCGCGATCGGTCCCGTCGCCACCGAGGCCACGAGCAACATCCGAGCCGGTGCGTTCATCCCCCAGGTGTCGTTCGCGGGGATGGGCACGAACGGCGGCGGCGCGGTCGCCACGGCTTCGTACGCCGTCAACAACGACTTCTTCCACTCGGCCATGTACTGGAGCATCACGAGCGCGAAGGACCTGGTCGACTCCGGCACCACGCTCCGGGACGAGACCCGGTGACCACGGACATCGCCGTAGCGCTGCCCGCCGGGTGGATCGAGGTCGCCGCGCAGGACACCGCCGACCAGATGGCGGAGCAGTTGCGCGCGCAGGCGGCGGTGGACGGGGACGCGTTCGACGGGCCGTCGCTCGACGCACTCGTCGACGCGGCACAGCAACTCCGGGCGACGGTCGGGAGCGACGTGTGGCAGCACTTCGGCGCGGTCGTCACCCAGGTGCCGACGAGGCGCCCCGGGGACCGCGACGACGAGGTCCCGTGGCAGACCACGGTCTGGGCCTTCGGAGTGCGACTCCTGCGGCTGCCTGACCTCGGCGACCTGAACCCCGTCGGCGTGGCGGAACGCGTGGTCGGTTCGGTCGGCGTGGTGCGGTCCGTCGAACCGTTCCGACTCGACGACGGTCGAGACGGCGTCGCCGTGCTCCTCACGGCCGTCGAGGTCGACGACGAGCAGATCGTCGCCGCACGCAGCCGACTCCCGCAGCTCGACCCGGACCGCCTCGGCGCATGGGTGTGCATGCTCCCGGTGCCCGGGCTGCCCGCTACGCTCTCCCTGACCGTGGGACTGGCGCCCGATGATGCCGAGGTGCCGCAGATGACGTGGCTCGGAGCCCAGATCGCGACGAGTGTCCACCGCGTCGTCGGAGCATCGGACACGCCCGTGGCGGGGCCGACGGGCGTCGGAGGAGAGGGACAGCGACGGTGAACACGTGGATCCGTCCCGGCGCGCGGGATGCCGTGCACGGAGCGGCGAACGCGCGCGAGCACGCCTGGGACGCCCCGGCGGCGGTGCGGACGCTCGACGCTGAACTGAGCACCGCGCGGCGGTTCTGGGGTGGGACCGCAGCGGTCGCCCTCGCCGTGGTCGGTGGTGCGGTGGCGTCCGGGGTGGGCTCGGCCGGGGGCGCCGGAGCCGTCGTCACGGTGGTGCTCATCGCGACGCTGCTGCTCGCCGGTGCGGTGTGGCTGGGCGTGTCGGTCCTCCGCGCACGGCACGCGGTCGTGCAGGCGTTCGTCGCGTGGTCCGCACTCGCGGCACCACTCGGACCCGCGTCGGTCTTCACGGGGCAGCTCACGGGGAAGAGCATCGCGCGGACGGCGCTCGCAGCCGTGCTCTTCATTGCCGCTGCCTTCAGCTGGTCTGCCCTCGTGCCGGGCTCCGGGAGCCCGGACGACTGGGCCTTCAGCCTCTCCGCCGTCGTCTGGGCCGTCACCTTCACGGTCGCGTTGATCGCCGTGCTCGCGACCGAGATCCGCGGCAACCTCGCACGGACCGGTCGGGTGGTGCGCGGCCGTCGCTGAGCCGCCCGGTCGGCTCGGCGTTCGTCCCCTCAGCTCGCGAGCTGGTCGACCAGCGTGCGCACGGTCGTCGCCGGCAGCGCACACACCCGGTCGTGGCACACGAACGCCACCGTGTCGTGTGTGGCGCGGTCCTCGAACAGCGCGAATCCCGCGGCACCCCACTCGTCGGCCTGTGCCGGGGTCACGGCGGCGATCGTCGTCCCGGGACGGCGTGCACCGAACGCCGCCGCCCGCATCGGGTCCTCCCGATCGGCGGTCACGACGACGACCTCCCGCGACGGTCGGCCGAGCGCCAGCGCGAGTCCGAGCGCGTCGGCGTACCCGAGCGGGCGTTCCGTCCCCGACCGGGCACGATCGGCGACGAGCCGTGCGGCCGCGTCGCGGTACGAGCGCTCACCCGTGAGCGCTGCGAGCGTCGCCGCCGCCGAGGCGAGGCCGACCGTCCCCGACCGGAGCGCCGTCTGCGGCTGCTCACCGGTCGCCGTCCCCGCCGTGTCGAGGACCGGGTCGGCTCCGAAGCGACCCGCGAGGCCGTCGTCCACGAGGACCCGTGCGGCGGACGCGTACGACACCGCTCCGGTGACGAGCGCGAGTTCGAGCAGCCCCTCGGCGAGCAGGCCGACGTCCTCGATCGTCGCCGGAGCGCTCGACGTGCCACGCGGCGAACTCGACCGGACCGCAACGTGCCCGTCACGCACGTGCGCGGCGAGCACCGCGTCTGCCGCACCCCTGGCGAGCGCGACCATCTCGTCGTCGCCGTGCCGCGCTCCGGCCACGGCGAGCCCCCGGATCGCGAGACCGTTCCAGCCCGTCAGCACCTGGTCGTCGAGGGGCGGGGGATCGAGCGTCGCACGCTCGGCCAGCGGACGGCGGTACCACTCGCCCTCGACCCGGCGCCCGTCGATCGTCGACTCGCTGTCCTGCGCCGCGACGAACGCACCGTCCGGTCGACGCAGCGTGTCGCGGAGGAACGCGGCGATGCCCCGAGCCTGCGCGGACCCGGCCACCGCCAGCAATCCCGCGTTGTCGTAGAGCATCCGTTCGTAGTGCGGGACGCTCCAGTCACGCTGCGTCGCGTACCGGAAGACCCCGCCGTCGGCGTCCGTCAGTTCCGACCGGGCGATGACGTCCAGCGTGCGGTCGAGCAGCCCACGAGCGCCCGCAGTGGCGTCCGTGCCGTCGGGGTCGTCCGCTGCGAGGTCGCCGAGCAGTTCGAGGAGTGGCGCACTCGGGAACTTCGGCGCGCCGCCGAAGCCGCCGTACGTGGTGTCCTCCACCTGACGCAGCTGGTCGAGGACGCCCCGGACCGTGTCGACCGCCGGGAGGCGCGGCTCGCCATCGCCGCGACCGTCGCCGGACGACGCGGTCGCGTCTGCTCCGGCACCCTGCCGGATCGCAGTGGCGATGGCCGAGGCGTTCGCGTCCACCTCGTCCCGCCGCTCTCGCCAGGCGTCGAGCACCGCACCGAGCACCTGCCGGAACGACGGCACCTGCTGCACCGGCTCCGGCGGAAAGTACGTCCCCGCGAAGAACACGTGCGCGTCGGGCGTCGTGAAGACGGTGAGCGGCCACCCGAGCTGCCCGGTGAACGCACTCGCCGCGGCCATCATGCTGGCGTCGACGTCCGGGCGCTCCTCACGGTCGACCTTGACGGCGACGAAGTCCTGCCGCAGGAGGTCGGCCACTCCCGGGTCCGAGAAGCTCTCGCGCGCCATGACGTGGCACCAGTGACAGGTCGCGTACCCGATCGAGACGAGGACCGGTACGTCCCGCTCGCGAGCCTCGGCGAAGGCGTCGGGTCCCCACTCGCGCCAGTCCACCGGGTTCTCCGCGTGCTGGCGGAGGTAGGGGCTGACGGCCGAGCCGAGGCGGTTGTCGTTCATGCGTCCAGCCTGCCCGGACCGCCCTGGACTCCGGCAGCGTGCGGGGCGGAATGTGGACCGATGCGCTCAGTCCACATCCGGTCGCGGGGAGAGCCACCCCGTGAGCGACGCGAGCCGACGTGCGACGTCCTCCGGCGTCAGGTCGTCCGTGTCCACCCGCGCGACGTCGCCCCGGACAGCCGTGTCGAGCCTCCCGGCGGTCCTCGTGCTGTGTTCCGACTGTGCCACGGGGAGCCGACCACCTGACCGACGCCGCAGGCGGTCCGCGGTGGCGGCGTCGCCCGCGCGCAGCAGCACCGCGGTGACCAGTGGTTCGTCGCCCATGGCTGCGGCCAGCACGTCCTGGAGCAGCACCGAGCTGGTGTTCGTGTACACCAGGCGGTGGTGCCCGAGCTCGCGGTACCGCGCCCACATCGTCGCGAGGTTCCGCTCCGCGAGGTGCGCCTCCGGGTGCTCGACGTGCGGCGCGGGGTGCGCCAGGTCGAGCGCGTCGCCCTCGATGACGACGTGCCGGACGTCGGCGGCGACGAGGAGGTCGTGCAGCGCCTCGGCGGCGGTGGACTTGCCGACCCCGGAGCGACCACCGATGAACAGCACCTCCGAGCGCAGCACGGGTCAGCCCCGACCGAGCATGAGGAGGGCGAGCGCGGCGTCCTCCGGTCCGTAGTCGAACATCCGCTCCCAGAACGGGTCGTCCGCCCACGGCACGTCGCCGTCCGCCGGCACCCGGTGCGCGGTGTCCCGGAGCCAGTCCAGCTCGGGGACGACGGCCCGCTCGAAGCCCGGCGGCTGCCAGCCGAGCGCCCGTGCGGCCGTCGTGTCGAGCACGAACGGAGTCGGCGACGACCACGGGGTGACCCCCACGAACGCCGGGGCGTCCTCGTCGAGCAGCACCTCGTCGAAGGCGTGGTCGAGGTGACCCGCGACGGTCCGCACGATCTCGAGGACGGACGGCGCTGTCTCGTCGGCGACGTTGAGGATGCGGCGGTCCGGCCGGTCGGCGACCAGCCCCACGAGGTCGGCGATGCCGGACGCGGCGGTGGTGTGGTCGACCCCGCGACCGTGGTCCGCGAGCAGGATGCGCTCCCGGCCGTCGAGCACGCGGCGGACCACGAACCACTCCCGCGGCCGCCCGATGTGCGGGCCGTACACCTTCGACGGACGCAGCACCGTGACCGGGGCACCGTGGTCGAGCAGGACCTGCTCGGCGGCGACCTTCGCGGCGCCGTAGCCGTCGCGGCTCGTCGGGTCGGCGTCGTTCGGCACGACCGTCGGCTGCAGTTCGGTCACCGGGCCGCCGAACACCGGACGCTCGACGGAGTTGCCGTGGCGTCCCCGCTCGTCGACGTACACCGCCTTGGATGACACGAACACGGTCGAACCGGCGTCGCCGAGGAACGGCCGGAGCCGCAGGGCGTCGTCGCGGGTCCGACCGACGGTGTCGACGAGGAGGTCGGCGCCCGGTCGCAGCAGCGATCGGAGCAGGGTGGTGTCGCGGGCGTCGCCGGTGGTCGAGGTCGCGCCGTCGGCGACGAGGGCGTCCGCCACAGGGCCGCCTCGGCGGGAGACCACCTCGACCTGCCAGTCGTCGTCGGCGTCGAGGAGGTGTCGGGCGACCGCGGAGCCGATGCCGCCGGTACCGCCGAGGATGACCGCGCGTCTCGTGCTCATGCTGCAACGGTAGTGCGGCCGGGAGGCGCGGGGTGCGTCGGTCGCGCCGCGGACGTCGCGCAGGTGCGCGAGCCCGCGCTCGCGCAACGCGTCGTCGGTCAGGACGCGACGGACTCCGGCTCGCGACGCCACCAGTCGATGAGCGATCCGTCGTACACCTGCACCCGGTCGTGCCCGAGCACGGTGAGGGCGAGCGCGTCCACGCACGCTGCCGTCCCGATGCCGCAGTAGGTGACGATCTCCTCGGACCCGATGACCTCTGCGAAGGCGGCCTCGAGCGCGTGTCCCTTCAGGTAGGCGTTGGTGTCGGGGTCGACGAGGGAGCCGACCGGGATCGCCGTGCTGCCAGGGATGACCGGAGCGTGGTCCGCGCCGAGGGCGTCGTCGTCCGCCGCGAGCACGAGCGCCGCAGGCTCGACGCCGGTGGTCGCGCGCCGCACCCGGTCGTGGTCGACCCACAGCGGACGCTCCTCCGCCGCCAGGAAGGCGTCCGACGCGGGAGCCTGCGCCGAACGGGCGAGGGAACCGATGCGCACCGGACGTCCTTCGTCACGCCACTTCGTGAAGCCCCCGTCGAGCACGGCCACCGATTCGAAGCCGAACGACCGGAAGATCCACCAGAGGCGAGCCGACCACTGCCCGACCCCGCCGTCGTAGACCACGACCGTCGACGTGTTCGTGACGCCGAGCCGGCGCGCTGCGGACTCGAACCGCTCAGCGCTCGGACGGGTGAACGGCACGTCGCCGTCCGGTGCGGAGAAGTCGTCGAGGAGGTCCGCGTAGCGCGCGCCCGGCACGTGCCCGCGTTCGGCGTAGGTGTCATCCGCAGCGCGCCAGGTGGTCGCGAGTCCGGTCCCCGACGTGTGCACCGAAGCGTCGAGGACGACGAGCTCGTCAGCACCGAGGTGGTCTGCGAGCCACTGCGTCGACACGAGCGGCGAGGTCAGGACGGGGGCCATGGCGCCCACGGTAACGGGGACCCCTGACGCCTGCGAGGGGAACCGCAACACTGCGCAACTGCACGCCGTTCCGTGCCGCGCGATTCGGCTCTCGCGCGGAGTGTCCGGGCTGCCGGGACGAGATCCACGGTGTGCGTGAGCGGCGGTCGGTCGCTGCCGGACGACACCGTCGTCGTCGTACGAGGTTGGCCGCGTCGCTCGTTGCGTGTGCAGCGTCCGGCGCGTGCAACGAGCGACGCGGCCGCTGTCGTCCGACAACGGTCCGGTCGTTCCGCAGCGGCACCGAGCCCAGCCCTGCACGAGCCCTGCCGCCCGGGAACGTGCGGACGACCCGCCCGGCACCGAGCCGAGCGGGTCGTCGTGACGGGCGTGCGACCGTCAGTGCGCGGCGGTCGCGATGCTCCCCGTCGCGGTCGCCGCCGCGTGCTCGAGCTTCGCGAGCCGCACCGACTGCCGGTTGATGAGCAGCCCGCCGGCGAGGGCGACGAGCACGAGGACCCCGGCCGAGATGCCGAACGCCACGTGGTAGCCGTCGAGCACCGCCTGGGCGTTCTGGACCTTCGTCGGCGCGGCGGAGAGGTCGGCCAACCGGTCCTTCACGACGTCCGTGAAGATCGTCGAGAGGAGCGCCGTGCCGATCGAGCCGCCGATCTGCTGCATGGTGTTGACGGTCGCGGACGCCACGCCGGCATCGGCGCGCGCGACCCCGGTCGTCGCCGTGTTGATGGCGGACGAGAAGATCGTGCCCATGCCGAGCCCGATGACGACGAGCGCCGGCAGGACGGTGCCCGCGTACGAGCTGTCGAGATCCGTCCGCAGGAGCAGGAGCAGGCCAGTGGCCGCGACGAGTCCACCGGCGAAGACCAGCACCTTCGGGCCCACGCGGGGCAGGAGCCGACCACCGATCTGCGTCGAGGACACGATGATCGACAACGGCATCGGCAGGAACGCCAGACCGGTCTGCAGGGACGTGAACCCGAGGGTCTGCTCGAGGTAGTAGGTCAGGAACAGGAAGATGCCGAACATCCCGATCGCGACGAGGCCGATCGCGAGGTACGAGCCGCCCCGGTCGCGGTCGAGCACCACGCGGAGCGGCAGCAGCGGGTGCGCGACCCGGGTCTCGATGAACACGAAGGCAGCGACGAGCACGACACCCGCGGCGAGCATCACGATGGTCAGCGGGTCGTCCCAGCCGTTCGTCTCGGCGTTCGAGAAGCCGTAGACGATCCCCACCAGGCCGGCCGTGATGGTGAGCACCCCGGCGACGTCGATCCGCGGACGGTCCACCTTCGGCGGCTTCGCCATGAACACCAGCGCGCCGATCACGCCGAGGACGGCGAAGACCACGTTGACGTAGAGGCACCAACGCCACGACGCGTACTCGGTGAGCACCCCGCCGAGGAGCAGGCCGAGCGCAGCGCCCGAGCCGGCGATCGACCCGAAGATGCCGAAGGCGCGACCGCGTTCCTTCGGGTCGCGGAAGGTCGTCGTCAGCATGCCGAGTGCCGACGGTGCGAGCAGCGCACCGAAGACCCCCTGCAGGGCTCGAGCGGCGACGAGCAGTCCGAACGAGTCGGCGAGGCCACCGAGGACCGATGCGAGCGCGAAGCCCACGAGCCCGATGATGAAGGTGTTCTTCCGTCCGAAGAGGTCGCCGAGCCGCCCGCCGAGGAGCAGCAGCGAGCCGAACGCCAGCGAGTACGCGGTGACGATCCACTGGCGCTGGTCGGTCCCGAAGCCGAGGTCGGCCTGGGCGGAGGGGAGCGCGATGTTCACGATCGTGGCGTCGAGCACCACCATGAGCTGCGCGAGGGCGATGACCGCGAGGGCGATCCAGCGGTGGTTCGTGCGGGCGGGAGCGGTGGGCGGGGAGGCCTGGATGGTGGGCGCGGACCCGGTCGGGGTCGGCGCGGTCTGTTCTGCCGTCACGGGCAGCCTCCTTCTGGAAGGTGGAGGGGGATGGTGGTCGGATCGACCGGAGGAAAGTGGATGCACGGCATCCGCTTGCGTCCAGTGTAGACCGAAACGGAGTCGCCGCATCCGTTTGTTCCCAGAAACGTCATCTAGGTTTGGCGACGTGAGCACCGCCGACCTCGACCGCCCCCTGCGCGCGGACGCAGCACGCAACCGCGAGCTCATCCTGCAGACGGCGCGCAAGTGCTTCGCCGAGCGGGGTCTCTCGGTCACGCTCAACGACATCGCGCACGAAGCCGGGGTCGGCGTCGGGACGGTCTACCGCCGCTTCGCCGACAAGGACGCCCTGATCGAGGCCCTGCTCGCGACCAAGTTCGAGGCGATGAACGGCGCCGCCGCCCGCGCCGCCGAGGAGCTCGACCCGCGCGAGTCGCTCCGCGTGTACCTGATGGGTGTGTTCGAGTTCCGCGCCCGGGACCGGGCACTCGCCGACGCCATCGTGCGTGCGGGCAAGGCCCGGCCGTCGATCGTCGAGGAGCGCAACCGCCTCGAGTCACAGGTGTCCGAGATCATCCGCCGAGCGAAGGCCGCAGGCGTCGTGCGTGAGGGCTTCGACTACCGCGACCTCCCGATGCTCACGCAGATGCTCGGCGCGGTCGCGGACACCACCCGCGCGACCGATCCCGACGCGTGGCGCCGCTACGCGCAGGTGCTCATCGACGGCGTGATCCCGCCGGAGCACGCCGACCCGATGCTCGGCACCCCGCTCGACCGCGAGGCCCTGGAGCGTGCGCTGCAGCCGACCAGCTGACCCCGACCGGGCCGGCTACAGCCAGCTGGGCACCCAGTAGTGCGACCGGATGAAGTCCCACGGCATCTGGATCGCGGTCCACATCGGGTACCAGTACACCGAGGCCAGCACGACGACACCGAGGTACACGCCGACCCAGACGATCGCCCGCGTCCGACGTGACCGTTCGTCCGTCCGGCGGCCGAGCACCAACCCGATCGCGGCGGCGAGGGCCATCACCATGAACGGCTCGAACGCGATCGTGTAGAACTGGAAGACCGTCCGGTTCACGTACATCAGCCACGGCAGGTAGCCCGCCGCGACCCCGAGCAGCACGAACCCGTACTCCCACCGGCGGCGGAGCACCCAGAGCACGAGCAGCGCGACCACCGCGATGACCGAGGCGTACCAGATGAACGGGTTCGCGATCCCGGTGATGGCCTCGCCGCAGCGGGACGCCGAGCAGCCGTCCTGCCCGGCGTTCGTGCCGACGTAGTACATCGAGGTCGGCCGCTGCATGACGAGCCACAGCAGCGGGTTCGCCTGGTACGAGTGCGGGGTGTGCAGGCCGATGTTGAACCCGTAGATCTCGGACTGGTAGTGCCACCAGTTCTGCAGGCTGTCCGGCACCCAGGCCAGCAGCCCCGTCCACCGCTGGCCGCCCTCGGAGCCGATCCAGTCGCGGTCCCACCCGTCCCGTGACAGGAACCAACCGGTCCACGACGCCAGGTACGTCGCCGCGGCGATCGGCACGGTCAGCAGGAACGACACCGGCGCCTGCTGCAGGAACGCGCTCGACGACCAGAACTCGATGCCCGCCCGCCGCCGCATCATCATGTCGCCGAGCACGGAGTACACCGCGAAGAACGCGAGGAAGAACATCCCCGACCACTTCGTCGCGGTCGCGAGCCCGAGTGCGAGCCCCATCGCGATCAGCCACGGCCGCCACCAGAGGAACGGCCCCCACAGCGTGTCCCGCCTGGCAGCGACACGACGTGCCACCCAGGCGTCGAGCCGCCGTTCGGTCCATCGCCGGTCGAGCAGGAGCGCGCCGGCGCCGAGGACGACGAAGAAGGTCAGGATGCCGTCGAGGAGCGTCACGCGCGAGAGCACGATGGCCTGGCCGTCGATCGCGAGCAGGAAGCCGGCCAGCGTGCCGATCGCGGTCGAGCGGAACAGGGACCGAGCGATGACCGCGGTGAGGAACACCGTCGCGATGCCCAGCACCGCGACCGTGATGCGCCACCCGGACGAGCTGTCCGCCCCGAACAGCAGCATGCCGAGCCCGATGAGGTACTTGCCGAGCGGCGGGTGGGCGATGAACTCCGCCGCCTGCGAGAACAGGTCGGTCTGACCGTCCGCGAACCGTTGGTCCGTCGTCGGCGCGCCCTTCTCCGACGAGTTCGCCGGCCACGTGCCCTCGTACCCGAGGTGCACGATGGACCAGCCGTCCTTGACGTAGTAGGTCTCGTCGAACACGAGCGAGTGCGGGTGACCGAGTCCGGCGAGCCGCAGCACGGCCGCGAGCAGCGTCACCGCGAGCGGCCCGGTCCAGCGCCACACCGCGACGCGGGTACCGGTGCGGAGGACGTGCGCCCACCAGTCGTCGAGTCGCGAGCCGGTCGGGCGGTCCGCCACGTCCCGGCGGTCGTCGGTCAGCTCGCTGGTCATCGCGCACATCCTACGGAGACTCCCCATGACCCGGCTGCGACCTCCGAGGTGCTGTGGACAGCCGCCGTGCGACGACAATGGACGGGTGATCGTGCTCGCAGCCACCCCCATCGGCAACCTCGGGGACGCCTCCCGACGACTCGTCGAGACCCTCTCGAACGCGAGCGTCATCGCCGCCGAGGACACCCGCACCGCGGTGCACCTCATGCGCGCACTCGGGATCGAGAACCGCCCGCGGCTCATCGCCCTCCACGAGCACAACGAGCGCGAGCGCGCCGCCGACGTCGTCGCGCTCGCCCAGGACGACGACGTCGTGGTCCTCACCGACGCGGGCATGCCGGCGATCAGCGACCCCGGGTTCCCCCTCGTCGCCGCCGCGGCCGAAGCCGGCGTGACGGTCACCGCGATCCCCGGTCCGTCGGCGGTCCTCACCGCGCTCGCCGTGTCCGGTCTGCCGACCGACCGGTTCACCTTCGAGGGCTTCCCCACGCGGAAGCAGGGGGAGCGGCGACGGTCGTTCGAGGCACTGGCGGGCGAGCGTCGCACGATGGTCTTCTTCGAGTCGCCGCACCGGCTCGGCGACACCCTCGCCGACATGGCCGCCGCGTTCGGCGACGACCGCCGCGCGGTCGTGTGTCGGGAACTCACGAAGCTCCACGAAGAGGTCCGCCGAGACACGCTCGGTGAGCTCGCCGCCTGGGCCGCCGACGGATCGCGTGGGGAGATCTGCGTCGTCGTCGAGGGGTCGTCCGGCAGCGACGACGTCACCTCGCTGGACGACGGCGTCCGGCTCGTGCTCGAGCGGGTCGCCGCAGGGTCGCGCATGAAGGAGGCCGCCGCGGCGGTCGCGGACGCGACCGGCCTGTCCAAGCGCGACCTCTACGAGGGCGCGCTGGCCGCGAAGTAACGTGCCGATCAGCGGCCTGGAGGCGCGGGGCGGGCCCGCCACGCGCCTCCAGGCCGGCTTCTCCACAGCCGCGTCATGCGCGCTCCGCGCGCCCGTAGGATGGTCCGCATGTCCGACGGGTCCTCCTTCAGCATCACCACGCCGATCTTCTACGTGAACGACGTGCCCCACATCGGGCACGCGTACACCGAGGTCGCCGCGGACATGCTCGCGCGCTGGCACCGGCAGCGCGGCGAGGACACCTGGCTGCTCACCGGCACCGACGAGCACGGGCAGAAGATCCTGCGCACCGCCTCGGCGAACGACGTCACCCCGAAGGAGTGGGCGGACCGGCTCGTCACCGATGCGTGGAAGCCCCTGCTCGAGACGGTCGACGTCGCCAACGACGACTTCATCCGCACGACGGACGAGCGTCACGAGCGGGGCGTGACGGCCTTCCTGCAGAAGCTGTACGACGACGGCTTCATCTACGCCGGTGAGTTCGAGGGCTTCTACTGCGTCGGGTGCGAGGAGTACAAGCAGCCGAGCGACCTCGTGGCCGGGACGGGTGCGTACGAGGGGCAGCAGGTCTGCGCGATCCACTCGATCCCGGTCGAGGTGCTGTCCGAGCGCAACTACTTCTTCCGCATGTCCGACTTCGAGCAGCGACTGCTCGACCTCTACGAGTCGAACCCCGAGTTCATCCAGCCCGAGAGCGTCCGGAACGAGATCGTCTCGTTCGTGAAGCAGGGGCTGCGCGACCTGTCGATCTCGCGGTCGAGCTTCGACTGGGGCATCCAGATCCCCTGGGACCACGACCACGTCCTCTACGTGTGGTTCGACGCGCTGCTGAACTACGTCACCGCGCTCGGCTACGGCTCCGAGGACGACGAGGCCTTCCAGCGCCTCTGGCCGAGCGTGCACATCGTCGGCAAGGACATCGCCCGCTTCCACGCCGTCATCTGGCCGGCGATGCTGATGGCTGCCGGGCTCCCGGTGCCGGAGCGCGTCTACGGGCACGGCTGGCTCCTCGTGGGCGGCGAGAAGATGTCCAAGTCGAAGCTGACCGGCATCGCACCGTCGGAGATCACCGACACCTTCGGGTCGGACGCCTTCCGCTACTACTTCCTCCGCGCGATCACCTTCGGGCAGGACGGCAACTTCAGCTGGGAGGACATCTCGGCCCGGTACCAGGCCGAACTCGCCAACGGGTTCGGCAACCTCGCCTCGCGCATCGTCGCGATGCTCGGCCGGTACTTCGACGGCGTCGTCCCGGCGGCGGGCGAGCCGACCGAAGCCGACCGCGCCGTCGAGGACCTCGCGCGCTCGGTGACCCAGCGCGCGGACGCCGCCGTGGGCGCCTTCGCGCCGCACGACGCGATCGCCACCGTCTGGGAGCTCGTCGATGCCCTGAACGGGTACATCACCGAGCAGGAGCCGTGGGCCCTCGCGAAGGACGACACGAAGCGTGGGCGACTCGCGACCGTACTCGTCACCGCGCTCCGTGGCCTCGGCACCGTGGCGGTCCTGGTCTCGCCGGTCATGCCGAAGGCGACCGAGAAGCTCTGGGCGTCGATCGGCGCCGGCGGCTCCATCGCCGAGCAGCGCATCGACCGCGCGTGGGAGTGGCAGGGCGCCGCGCAGGTCGTGCCGCTCGAGTCCGGGCTCTTCCCGCGGATCGAGCAGCAGCCGGAGCAGGGCGCAGCGTGACCGACGCGGCGCACGTCCGTGCCCGCGGCGAGGGTTCGGGCGGCGGATCCAAGCGTGACCTGACCTACCCGCCCCTCCCGCAGGCGCTCGTCGTCCCCGTGTACGACAACCACACCCACATGGAGATCGCCGACGGCGTGGGCGAGGGCGGCGACGGGCCGCTCGAGTACCGCGAGCACCTCGACCGCGCGTCGAGCGTCGGGGTCCGTGGTGTCGTGCAGGTCGGCACCGACCTGGCGACCTCGCAGTGGTCCGCCGCCATCGCCGCCCGTGAACCCCGCGTGCTCGCGGCGGTCGCGCTGCACCCCAACGAAGCACCCGTGCTCGACGCTGCCGGCACCCTCGACGAGCACCTCGCGGGGATCGCCGAGCTCGCCGCGCTGCCCCGGGTCCGCGCGATCGGTGAGACCGGCCTCGACTTCTTCCGCACGGGCGAGGACGGCCGCGCCGCCCAGGTCCGTTCGTTCGAGGAGCACATCCGCATCGCGAAGGAGCACGACCTCGCGCTGACGATCCACGACCGCGACGCGCACGACGCCGTGGTCGAGGTCCTGGACCGCGTCGGCGCACCGGAGCGAACGGTCTTCCACTGCTTCTCGGGCGGTCCCGACCTCGCCCGCCTCTGCGCCGAACGCGGTTGGTACATGTCCTTCGCAGGGACCGTGACCTTCAAGAACGCGCAGTCCCTCCGCGATGCGCTCGAGGTCGCTCCGCGCCACCTGATCATGGTCGAGACGGACGCGCCGTTCCTCACCCCGACGCCGTACCGCGGCCGGCCGAACGCGCCGTACCTGATCCCGCTCACGCTGCGTTCGATGGCGGAGACCCTCCGTACCGACGTCTCGATGCTCGCCGCGCAGATCGCCTCGAACACCGAGACGGTGTACGGCGCGTGGGACGCCGAGCCCGTGACGGTGGCGGAGTAGCCGTGGGCGCGCTCCTCGGGCCGGCGGAGATCCGTGACCTCGCCGCGAAGCTCGACGTCACGCCGACGAAGAAGCTCGGACAGAACTTCGTGCACGACGCGAACACCGTTCGTCGCATCGTGGCCTCGGGTCGGGTGACGCCGGAGTCCCGCGTCCTCGAGATCGGACCGGGCCTCGGCTCGCTCACGCTCGGGCTGACCGAGACCGGTGCATCGGTCACGGCGGTGGAGATCGACGGGCGCCTCGCCGCCCAGCTCCCGGCGACCGTGTCGGTGATGCAGCCGGACGCTCGGCTCCGGGTCGTGCACCAGGACGCGCTGACCGTCGTGGCGGAAGACCTCCCGGAAGCCCCGACGCACGTCGTGGCGAACCTGCCGTACAACGTCTCGGTGCCGGTGCTCCTGCACCTGCTCGCGACCTTCCCGAGCATCGAGCGTGCGCTCGTCATGGTGCAGGCCGAGGTCGGGTACCGGCTCGCCGCCGACCCGGGCAGCAAGGTCTACGGCTCGCCGAGCGTCAAGGCCGCCTGGTACGGGTCGTGGTCGATCGCCGGGCAGGTCAGCCGTCAGGTGTTCTGGCCGGTGCCGAACGTCGACAGCGTGCTCGTCGGCTTCGACCGTGGCGCGCAGCCGGGCGACGAGGTCCTGCGGTCTCGGGTGTTCGTGCTCGTCGACGCCGCGTTCCAGCAGCGTCGGAAGATGCTGCGGCAGAGCCTGTCCGGGGTGCTCGGCGGCAGCGCCCGGGCAGCCGAGGTGTTGACCGCCGCCGGGATCGACCCGACGGCACGCGGCGAGGTCATCGGGATCGACGACTTCGTCAGGCTCGGGCGGACGGTGCTCGCCGCCGGCTGACCGTGGTCCACCGAACATCCGAAATGTTTGGAGACCGGCAGCCGATGTCCGTACGTTCCTCTTCACGAACCGAGGAGGAACACCATGACCACCGACACGGCCACACTCATCGCACGCACGGGTACCCGCGCACCCGCGATCAGGCGCCTGACCCCGGCGCAGCTCGATGCAGGGCGCCGACGCCCGGTCGGGACGCCGGATGAGCGGGCGAATGCGGTGCGCGCGATCCTCGACGCCCCGACCTTCACCGTCGAGCCCTCCCCGTTGCGCAGCGCGACCCTGCCGCACACCCCGCAGTGACCTCGCGGGACCGCGTCATCGCGATGGAAGCAGTCGAGCTCATGCCGGAGAGCGTGGTGCTCGACCACAGCTTTGTTTTCGCGGCGCTCGAGTCGGAGGCGCGACACCATGCAGCGGCCGCCGACTTCCTCGAACGCCTGACCCGGGGAGGGACCCGCTTGCTGTTCACCGACCTGCTCGAACTCCAGCTGCATGATCGAGCGTTCGCCACGGCGATCCGGGCGCAGTCTGCCTCGCAGAGGCGCTCGGGACGGACCCCTTCCGCCGGGGCGGATGAGCTCGCTCGCGCGTTCATCGGGCGGTGGCGCAACGTGCTCCTCGAGTCCGACGCTGTGCACGTCGAGGTGTCCGACCTCATGGACGACCTCATGTACTACAGCGAGCGGTTCCGGCTTTCTTCGATCAGCGCGGTGCACGCAGCCCTGGTCATGGCAGCTGACGCGGATGGTCTCGCCACGGTCGACCCGACGTTCGGGGCGGTGGACGCGTCACTCCTGCCGCTGTTCCTCCCGCGCGACGTCGTGCGCTTCGCCAGGCGAGGCCGGGAGCTGCCTGCCTGAACACCCGTCCCGTGCGATGCGATCGCATCGGCCCTGCGCTGACCACATGAGCGACGGGACGGTGCGATCGCACACGCAATGAGCCTGACCGGAACGCATCATGGCCGCCACCGGCAAGATGCCCGACGACTGGTACGCCGACCTCGCCGCCGCCGCCGCCGCCGCGGCCGCAGGCCAGCACCTCGGCCACACCGTGATCGTCGCATGGCTCGTGGATCAGGGCGTCGACGGCTCGCGGGCGCAAGGCGTGGCGATCGGTTACGAACAGTCCCGCGGTCTCCGGATCCCCGGGCAGTGGTCCGACGGCACGTTCGCGGTCTCGGCATCGCGGCAGCTGCCCGGCGAGCACGAGGCAATGCTCGATGTGGTCGTTCCCGTCGTCACGGCGGCGCTCGGGTCCCCCCCCGGCCTCCGAGCGCCGTGGCGGGAAACGTCCGTCGGCTCGGTGGACCTTCCCGGATCGGGAGTCGGTCCTGCTCGACACCGAGGACGGTCCGAGGCCCGGCACAGTCCGGGTCAGCCTGCAGCGCGAGCGGTTGACCGGGCCGGAGCGAATGCCGGACGTGGAGGCCGAGCTGCAGGAGCTCCTCGCCAGCCTCTGACGGCCCACGGCCGAACGGGGGAGTCCTCAGACCCCGGGTGCAGCGCTACGCTCACCGGGTGCCGCAACGCCCTTCGAAGCTCGCCCGTGCCATCACCGCGTCGTTCGTGATGGGTGGCTTGGTGGTGGCCGTGCTCGCCGTCGCCGCTGCCGTGCACGACCCGACGAGTGACGCCGCGTGGGTCGCGATCCCGCTCGGTGTCCTCCTCGTGGTCTGGGGTGTCGCGTTCGCACGCATGAGCGCCGCCGAGACCGAGGACGACGGCCAGACCGACAACGAGGCTCCGAGCAGGGGACCGCTCACACGGCTGAGCGAGGCGATCGCCCTCCTCGGGGTCTACGTGGTGATGCGGATGCTCCACCGGCCGCTCGACTCGGCGCTCGTCGGGGTCGGGGGAGTGCTCGCACTGCGACTCGTGCAGCTCGGGATCGGCCGGCTCGTTCGTCGTCGCGAGCAGCGCGACGGCGAGCCGGAGCCGCTGACCGACTGATGCACGGACGCACGCGAGTCTCGGCGTTGATCGCGTGCGCACAACCGAAGTCCATCGGCACCAGGGGTCCGCACGGCGCCGTTTGACTTTGGTTGTGCGACCGTGAATCCGAACGCGGACTCGAGCAGCGTCGTGCCGTGAGCCGCGCCGCGCCGGGCGCCGCCGCGGCACCGCGCCGTCAGTGCCCGCGACCGGCGAGCACCTCGATGAGATGCTGCTGCGTCCCGTCCCGCTCGGACCACCGGAGCGGCAGGACGTTCTCGACGAGGATCTCCGGCGCGGCCCCCGAGCTGAGCAGCCCCATCACCTCGGACAGGAAGTCGTCCAGCGGCATGCCCCCGAAGTCCGCGCCACCGAGCAGGTCCGTGGCGACCGCCGGCGGGACGAGTTCGAGCACGGAGACGGGCGTCCCGATGAGCTGCTGTCGGAGCGACAGCGTGTACGAGTGCACCGCGGCCTTGGTCGCGCTGTAGGTCGGCGTCGCGGCGAGCGGTGTGAACGCGAGGCCCGACGACACGGTCACGACGGTGGCGGCAGGGCGGCCGAGCAGGTGCGGCAGGAAGGCGTCGACGAGTCGGATGGTGCCGAGCAGGTTCGTCTCGACGGTCGCGACCGCGTCGTCGACGTGGTCGGGGTCCCGGAGGTCCTCGGTCCGCATGATCCCGGACATCGTGACGAGGGCGTCGAGCGAGGGGTGAGCGCCGAGCACCGTTTCGGCAGCGGCGGCGATCGACGCGGGGTCGGCGACGTCCACGACGACGGTGTCGAACCCGTGCTCCTCGCGGAGCGAGTCGAGCAGGGCGGCGCGGCGGCCGCCGATGACGACGGTGCTGCCCGCGGCCTGCAGGCGGAGCGCGAGCCCGAGGCCGATGCCCGAGGTCGCGCCGGGGATGAAGACGGTGGCGTTCGTGATGTCCATGCGTCCACGATGCTCCGAGCTGCGGGGCCGAACCAGAGCCCGGTCATCGGGGGACCGCCGATCCCTGGCTCGGGCCACGCTCGCCGTGCACGATGAGAGGCATGGACCGTGCCGCCCTCGCCGACTTCCTCCGCCGACGTCGCGAGCTCCTGCGCCCCGAGGACGTCGGGCTCGGGAGCGGGGCGCGGCGACGGACGCCGGGGCTCCGGCGCGAGGAGGTGGCGGCCCTCGCGGGCATGTCCGCGGACTACTACACCCGGCTCGAGCAGCAGCGTGGGCCGCAGCCGTCCGAGCAGATGATCGCCGCGATCGCCCGCGCGCTCCGGTGCTCCCTCGACGAGCGGGACCACCTGTTCCACCTCACCGGGCACAACGCTCCGGTCCGGGTGCACCGTTCCGACCACGTCGACCCCGCGGTCCTCCGGGTGCTCGACCGGCTCGCGGACACCCCGGCGATCGTGGTGAACGACCTCGGCGAGACCCTCGTGGAGAACCGGTTGGCAGCGGCACTCCTCGGCTCGACGGTGGATCTGCCGGGCAACGAGCGCTACCAGCCGTGGCGGTGGTTCATGACCGTTGCCGAGCCGGCGAAGTACGCGCCGGAGCAGCACGAGCGCCTCGCACGGGCGCAGGTCGCGAGCCTCCGCGCCGCGGTGGGTGCCGCCGGCCCCGGTGACCGGCGTGCGCAGCAGCTGATCGCCGACCTGGAGCGGGAGAGCCCCGCGTTCCGGGAGCTCTGGGCACGCCACGAGGTCCGCACCCGCTGGGAGGACCACAAGACCTTCGTCCACCCGGAGCTCGGTCGGATCACCGTCGACTGCCAGGTGCTGCACACCGACAACCGCGCGCAGGCGCTCCTGCTCTTCACCGCGCCGCCCGGCACCGAGGACGCGCAGAAGCTCGAGATGCTCGGCGTCGTCGGTTCGCAGCAGTTCGACGCATCCGACGCGGCGAGGTAGCACCGCGTCACACACCTGGCCGCCTGTCACACACCGTGCCTATGGTGGGCGCGTGAGCTCTCCGCGCGTGTACGTCATCCACGAGAACCCCGAGTGGTTCCCGCCGCTCGCCGCTGCCTTCGAGGCCGAGGGGGTCCCGGTCGAGGAGATCCTCCTCACCGACGGGCAGATCGACCTCTCCGCGGAGCCGGCTCCCGGGATCTACTGGAGCCGGATGTCGGCGTCGAGCCACACCCGCGGCCACGAGCACAGCAAGGAGTACACCCGTGCGCTCCTCGGCTGGCTCGAGCGCGCCGGTCGGACGGTCGTGAACGGCAGCCACGTCCTGGAGCTCGAGGTGTCCAAGGTCGCCCAGCACGGCCTGCTGCGCGACGCCGGGTTCGACGTGCCGCGCACCACGGCCGTGTTCGGAGCGGCGGGACTCAAGGAGGCAGCCCGCACCTTCACGGGCGGGCAGGACGTCCCGTTCATCACGAAGCACAACCAGGGCGGCAAGGGCCTCGGGGTGCGTCGGTTCGACTCGCTCGCGGAGTTCGACGCGTACGTCGACAGCCCGGAGTTCGAGGCGCCCGTCGACGGCATCACGCTCCTGCAGGAGTACCTCACGGCCCGCGAGCCGTTCATCACGCGCCTCGAGTTCGTCGGCGGCGAGTTCGTCTACGCCGTCCGCGTCGACACGAGCGCCGGCAGCTTCGAGCTCTGCCCGGCCGACGCGTGCGAGGTGCCGCAGGTCATCGCCGGAGCCGTCTGCGACGTGCCGGGCGCAGAGGCGTCGGCAGACGCACCCGGCGCGTTCAGCGTCCGCGAGGACGTCACCGCATCGCACCCGCTCGTGCAGCAGCTCCGGACCTTCCTCGCGGAGCAGCGGATCCCGATCGCCGGCGTCGAGTTCATGGAGACCACCGACGGCCGTCACGTCGTGTACGACATCAACACGAACACGAACTACAACCCCGCGGTCGAGGCATCCGCGCCGGTCTCCGGACCGCGCGCGATCGCACGGTTCACCGGCGGCCTGCTGGCCGCGCAGTACCAGACCGCCGCGGTCTGAGCTCCAAGCCACCCACGGCCTGGAGGCACGGTGCGGGCCCGCCCCGCGCCTCCAGGCCGGCACTCACCACCCAAGGAACCCACCCCGTGCGATTCGGATACTGGACCCCGCTCTTCGGCGGCTGGCTGCGCAACGTCGAGGACGAGGACATGCCCGTCACCTTCGACTACGTGAAGCGGCTCGCGCAGCGAGCCGAGCGCATCGGCTTCGACCTGACGCTCGTGCCGGAGCTGAACCTCAACGACATCAAGGGGACGGCCGCGCCGTCGCTCGAGGCGTGGGCGCTCGCGGCCGCGATCGCGGCGACGACCGAACGGCTCGAGATCATGGCTGCGATGCGGCCCGGCTACCACCTGCCGGCCGTCACCGCGAAGCAGGCGGCGACCATCGACGACATCTCGGGCGGCCGGTTCACCTTCAACGTGGTGAGCGCCTGGTGGGCCGAGGAGGCCAAGCAGTACGGCGGGATCTTCTCGGAGCACGACGACCGGTACAAGCGCACGGCGGAGTTCGTCGAGGTCATGAAGGGCCTCTGGCGCGAGACCCCCTACTCGTTCCACGGGGAGTACTACGACGTCGAGAACGCGCACCTGGAACCGAAGCCCCGCGTCACCCCGCGCATCTACGCGGGTGGCGAGAGTGAGGCGGGCAAGGCCGCGATCACGGGCTACGCCGATGCGTACGTCACGCACGGCGGCACGGTCGAGGAACTCCGGACGAAGATCGCCGAGATGCGCCGCCGCCGTGAGGACGCCGGGCTCGACCCGTTCGAGGCGTTCGGGATGGCGGCGTACGTCGTCGTCCGCGACACCGAGGCGGAGGCGCAGGCCGAGCTCGCGCGCATCACCGACGTGCAGCACGGGAAGGCCTACGAGTCCTACCAGGACTTCATCTCGAAGTCGCAGCTCGAGCACGTGCCGTCGCTCGAGGACTACTCGGTGTCGAACCGCGGGCTCCGACCCGGCTTCGTCGGTACCCCTGAGCAGGTCGCCGCCCGCATCCGCGCGTTCGAGGACGCCGGCGTCGACACGCTGCTCCTGCAGTTCTCGCCGCAGCTGGAGGAGATGGAGCGCTTCGGCGAGCAGGTCATCCCGCTCGTCCGCCCGTCCGTGCCGGTGCCGTCCGGGGTCGGCGCCTGATGGCTGCCGTCGAGGACGACTGGGCCTTCGAGACCCGGCAGATCCGTGCGGGGTTCAAGGCCGACCCCGGCTGGGGCGCGAACGTGCCGCCGATCGCGCAGAGCGCCGCGTTCGTGTACCCGTCCGGTGAGGACGCCGCCGCGCGCTTCCTGCTCGACGCCCCGGGGCACACGTACTCCCGGGTGAACAACCCGTCGGCTGCCGCGCTCGAACGCCGCATCGCGGACCTCGAGGGCGGTATCGGTGCGCTCGCACTGGCCTCGGGGCAGGCCGCCACGTCCCTCGCGGTGCTCGGCGTCGCCCGCGCCGGAGACCACGTCGTGTCGAGCGCCTCGCTGTACGGCGCGACGTACACGCTCTTCGCGTCGACGCTCCGCGACCTCGGGATCACGTTCACGTTCGTGCAGGACCCGACCGACCTGTCCGAGTGGGCGGCGGCCGTCCGTCCCGAGACGCGGGCGTTCTTCGGGGAGTCGATCCCGAACCCGCGCGGCGACGTGCTCGACTTCGCGGGTGTCGCCGGTGTCGCGCACGAGGCCGGGGTGCCGCTCATCGTCGACAACACCATCGCGACGCCGTGGCTCGTCCGCCCGATCGAGCACGGTGCGGACATCGTCGTGCACTCGGCGACGAAGTACCTCGCCGGGCACGGCAGCGCGATCGCCGGGCTCATCGTCGACTCGGGGAACTTCGACTGGGCGGCGTACCCGGACAAGTACCCGCAGCTGACCAGCGTCGAGCACTCCGGGTTCGCCGGGACGGACTTCGCGACGAAGTTCGGGCCGCGGGCCTTCATCCAGCGCACCCGCTCGAAGCTCTCCGCGGACCTCGGTCCCGCGATCGCACCGTTCAACGCCTTCCTGGTGCTGCAGGGCATCCAGACGCTGTCGCTGCGGATGGAGCGGCATGTGGCGAACGCCGCCGCCGTCGCGTCCTGGCTCGACGCGCACGACCAGGTCCTCGGGGTGCACTACGCCGGACTGCCCTCGTCGCCGTGGCACGCGCTGGCGCAGCGCTACGTGCCGAAGGGGCCGTCCGCCGTGCTCGCGTTCGACCTCGACGGCGGGCTCGAGGCCGGTCGCCGGTTCGTCGGTGCCCTCGAGCTGTTCGACCACGTCTCGAACATCGGCGACGTCCGGTCGCTCGTCGTGCACCCGGCGTCCACCACGCACGTCCAGATGACGCCGTCGGAGCGTGCAGCCGCCGGCGTCGGCGAGGGGCTCATCCGCCTGTCGATCGGGCTCGAGCACATCGACGACGTCCTCGCCGACCTCGAACGAGGGTTCGCCGCAGCGCGGTCGTAGCCGACGGCCAGTCGGAGCTGCTGCCGACGGCTCGTCCGTCACGCGCAGGAACGTGCTCCGGCTGCGGGATAGGTTGGAGCCATGACCTCGTTGGCCGCACCGACCCGCGTGCGGACGCGCGCCCCCGGCAAGATCAACGTGTTCCTGTCCGTCGGTGCGCTGCAGGACGACGGCTACCACGACGTCGCGACGGCGTACCAGGCGGTGTCGCTCTACGAGGACGTGATCGCCGAGCCGGCCGAGGACTTCTCGGTCTCCTTCACGGGACCGATCGACACCTCGGCGGTCCCCACGGACGAGTCGAACCTCGCGATCCGGGCGGCCCGGCTCGTCGCGGACGCCTCCGGTCACCGCGGCGGGGTCCGGCTGACGATCGAGAAGCACGTCCCCGTCGCGGGCGGGATGGGCGGGGGATCGGCGGACGCCGCGGCCACCCTGCTCGCGGTCGACACACTCTGGGGAACGGCGCTCGGTCGCGACGAACTCCTCCGGCTCGCCGCGCAGCTCGGCGCGGACGTCCCGTTCGCCTTCGCCGGTGGGACCGCGGTCGGCACCGGCCGCGGCGACGAGCTCAGCCCGGCGCTCGCGAAGGGCGAGTTCCGGTGGGTGCTGGCGCTGAGCGACTCCGGACTCTCGACGCCCGCCGTGTACCGAGCGCTCGACGAGCACCGGGAGCGCTACCGGGCCGACATCGCTCCGGCGCCGACGACCCCGGTGGTCGAGGCCAACGTGCTCCAGGCCCTCCGCGCGGGAGATCCCGGCCTGCTGGCGGACTGTCTGCACAACGACCTCCAGGCCCCGGCGATGCGACTGCAGCCCTCGCTCGCGGAGACGCTCGAGATCGGTGAGAAGGCCGGGGCGCTCGCGGGACTCGTCTCCGGCAGCGGGCCGACGGTGGCGTTCCTCGTCGCCGACCGCGACGCCGCGCTCGAGGTGCAGGTGGAGCTCAGTGCCGCCGGGCTCGTCGCCGTCCGTGCCGCGGGACCGGTGCACGGCGCCCGCGTCGTGCACTGACAGCAGGCGCGCTGTCGTGCGGTGGCCGGCCCGTCCTGCTCAGGAGCGCCGGTACTCCGTGAGCACCACGGTGCCGGTCTTCCAGCGGTGCACGGCGGTGAAGCCGTGCTCCGCGAGGACCTGCGTGGTCTCGGGCTCGATGTTCCGCGCCTTGACGGTCCCGCCGACGAACCACACGGTGTCGATGTCGCCGAGTCGGCTCGGGATCGTCGAGGAGAGGTCACCGTTCTGGTCCCAGAGGACCCCGGAGGCCGCGCCGTCCTTGCGCACCGCCAGGTCGGTCATGCCGGCGAACGCGTTCGGGTAGGCCTGCCGGATGATGTCGGCGGTCGTCCCGGGGTGGCCGTAGACGCTGCCGAACACGACCCCCTCGTCACTGTCGCGCTGCTGCGAGCGCTCGGAGGCGATGATCGAGGCGGCCACGGACCACGTGGAGTCCTGCTTCGACCGGGGGAGCTTCACCAGCACGGACGTCGGGACGGACAGGACGAGCACGGCGACGAGCGCCGCGGCGAGCAGCGCACGCTTCCGGATGACCGTGATGCCGAGCGCGATGAGGAGCGCCACGAACGGCAGGCTCAGCGTTGCGTACTTCGGCGTGTACAGGTGACGGCCCATCGCGGTCGCGAGGAGCAGTGCGAGCGTCGGGAGGACGACGAGGGGGAGTGCGACCCGGACGGCCTGCGCGCGGAAGAGTGACCGGACCGTCGGCGACGAGCGGTGCGCCGCGGTAAGTGCCGAGGTCACTCCGAGGACCATGAGCGCCCACGCGACGGCGGCGTACACCTCGACGCCGCCGAACCACGCTGTCGAGAACACCTGCGGGAACGTGCGGTCGTTGATCGGGCCGAGCCACGCGACCTGCTTCGACTGGCTCGCGACGGCGGCCACGAACGGCGTGACCGCGATGAGGACGACGACCGAGACGATCGCCCAGCGCAGCAGCGACCCGCCGGGAGCGAGGGCGCGGAGGCTGCGGTCGCCGCTCCGAGCGCGGCGGTCGGCGAGCATGGTCCACAGGAAGGTCGCGCCGTGCGCCACGACCGCGAGGGCCAGGTAGACGTTGAAGGTGATCGCCACGACGGCGAGGAGGCCGTACGCCAGCCACCAGTGCAGACTCCGGCCCGACCGGGAGCGCCGAACGGCGGTGAGCCCGACGAGCGTCAGGCACACCGCGAAGGTCGTGATGGTCGCGTACGAGCGCCCTTCGCTGCCCGCCCACTGCACGCGGGGGAGTGCGAGGAAGACCAGCCCAGCAGCGATGCCGAACCGCCGACCGCCGAGACGACGTCCGAGCGCGACCACGAGTCCTGCGGCGACACCGATGGCGAGGGCGCTCGGGAAGCGGAGCGTGAACGGTGTGTACCCCACGAGCCAGAACCACGCGTGCATGAGCGCGTAGTAGAGCCCGTGCACCGCATCGACGTTGTGCAGTTCGGCCCAGAGCTGCGGCCATGTGCGCTGAGCGCTCGTGACGGTGGCGGCTTCGTCGTACCAGAGCGACGGGACCCAGGCGAAGGCAGCGGCCACGAGGGCCCCGAGGGCGCCGACCGTGAGCTCAGGCGTCCGGACGACGGCGACGCGTACGCCGCTCGGCACCGCCCGCAGACGCTCCCGCACCGAGGCCGTGGACAGGCCTGGCTGCACACTGATGGTGTCGGTACGGGGGGAACTCACGTCCTGCACCGTATCCGCGCGGCCTGGGCGAGTGCCGGGGTGCACCGTGCCGTCCACTGAGAGTTCGCATGCCGGTTCCGTGCTGCAGCACGGACTATCGTCAGGCACCATGACGATGCTCCGGATCCGCGACGCGGCGACGTACCTCGGGGTGAGCGACGACACCGTGCGACGGCTCGTCGACGGTGGGACGTTCACCCGTCACGACGACGATGCCGGCCGTGCGGTGGTCGACGGTCGCGAGCTCGCCGAGCACGCCCGACAGCGGGGCGCGCAGCTCGGCGACCCCTCGGGTGTCCGGAGCTCGGCGCGCAACCGCTTCGTCGGGATCGTGACCGACCTGGTGCTCGACGGGGTGATGGCCCAGGTCGAGCTGCAGAGCGGTCGACACCGGGTCGTGTCGCTGATGAGCGCCGAGGCCGCACGCGACCTCGGACTCGAGATCGGCTCCGTCGCGGTCGCGTCGGTGAAGGCCACCATGGTGTCCGTCGAGGTCCCGGAGCCGCACTCCGAGGCGGGTCGCGAGTGACCGCGCCCGTGGACGCCCGCCGGGCCCTGACCTCCCGCACGGCAGCGCTGGAGGGTGCCGGCGAGCGCGCACTCGCCGCACTCGGCGACGCCAGCGTCCTCGTCGTCGGGGCGGGTGGCCTCGGCGCCCCCGTGCTGCAGTACCTCGCCGGAGCGGGCCTCCGCCGGCTGACGGTCGTCGACCACGACGTCGTCGACCCGTCGAACCTCGCCCGGCAGGTCCTGTTCGGCCTCGCCGACGTCGGACGCCCGAAGGCCGAGGTCGCTGCGGAGCGCCTGCGTGCGGTCGACCCGTCGCTCGAGGTGGTCGCGCTCCCCGCGGCGTTCGCGCCGGAGCAGGTGGCCGGACACGACGTCGTGGTGGACGCCGCCGACAGCGTCGTCGTCACCCGTTCCGTGTCCGACGCGTGCGCCTCCCACGGGATCCCGTTCGTCTGGGGGACGGTCCTCGGCTACGACGGCCAGGTCTCGGTCTTCCACGATGCCGGCGTGGACCCGGTCGACTTCCACGACCTGCACCCCGACGTCCTGCCCGACGAGGGTTCGTGTGCGCTGGACGGCGTCCTGCCCGCCCTCTGCGGTGCTGTCGGCTCGGTGATGGCCGCGCAGGTGACCGCCCTCGTCGCCGGACTCGGTGAGCCGCTCCTCGGCCGGGTGCTCACGGTCGACGCCCGGCGGTGGCGGTGGACCGAGAGCCCCCTGCGGCGCGGACCGGACTCGCGGCGGCCGGCGCCGGCCGCGGACACGGAGCCGGAGACCATCGCACCCTCGGCGCTCGCCGCGGCCCTCGGTGCCGAGGCGCTCCGAGCCGGTGCCGGTGCCGGTGCCGGTGCCGGTGCCGCGAGGTTCGTCCTCGTGGACGTCCGCACGCCCGAGGAGCGCGCGACCGGGATCATCGCCGGCAGCACCACGCCCGAGGCGCTGCGACCCGACGGCCGCACCGTGGTCGCCGTCTGCGCGAGCGGACGACGGGCCACCGCCTACGCGCGCACGCTCGACCGCCCGGTGGTCGTCCTCGACGGTGGGATCGCCGCCTGGTCGGCCGAGGGACAGCCGACGGTGGAGTCAGACGCAGGTGCGGCTACGATGACGGAGTGAAGACGCTCCTGCGGACGACAGCCGTGACCACCGGCATCATCGCCGCCCTCGCGCTCGCAGGGTGCTCCACGCAGGGCACACGCACGGCGACGGACTCCGCGTCGTCGTCCGGCGCGCTCACCGGCTCGATCACGGTCTTCGCCGCCGCCTCGCTCCAGCAGACCTTCACCACGCTCGGCGACCGATTCGAGCACGCGCACCCCGGCACCGCGATCCGGTTCTCGTTCGCCGGGTCGAGCGACCTCGTCACGCAGATCCGCAACGGCGCCCCCGCGGACGTGTTCGCCTCGGCGGACGAGGCCAACATGGACAAGATCGCGGGGACCGATGTGGCCGCGGGCTGGCCGAGGGACTTCGCGACGAACACCCTCGAGATCGCCGTCGCCCCCGGCAACCCGGAGCACGTCACCGGCCTCGACGACCTCACCCGCGCCGGACTGCAGGTCGTCACCTGCGCCGCACCCGTGCCGTGCGGCGCCGCGACCGCGAAGGTCGAACGGGCCGCCGGGGTCGACCTCCGACCGGTGAGCGAGGAGCAGTCCGTGACGGACGTCCTCGGCAAGGTGGAGTCGGGGCAGGCGGACGCCGGGCTCGTGTACGTCACCGACGTCGCGGGTGCGGACGGCAAGGTCGACGGTGTCCGGTTCGACGAGGCGTCGAGGGCGGTGAACACCTACCCGATCGGCGTGCTCGAGGAGTCGACGGACCCAGCGCTCGCGAGGGCGTTCACCGCGTACGTCCTGTCCGACGCCGGCCAGGAGGTGCTCGCCGACGCCGGCTTCGGGAAGCCCTGACCGATGCGCCGTCCCCTCCCGTGGTGGCTCCCGGTCCCGGCGGTGCTCGGCGGTCTGTTCGTCGTCGTGCCCGTCCTCGCGATGGTCGGTCGCGTCGACTGGGGGTCGTTCGTCGCACTCGTCACCTCGCCCGCTTCCCGCGCCGCCCTCGGACTGAGCCTCGGCACCGCCGCCGCGACGACCGGCATCGCCTTCGTGGTCGGCTACCCGCTCGCCGTGGTCTTCGCCCGGTCGACGTCGCGGTGGACCGGGGTGGCCCGTGCCGTGGTGCTCCTGCCGCTCGTCCTGCCGCCCGTCGTCGGCGGCCTGGCGCTCCTCGCGGCGTTCGGCAGGCTGGGACCGGTCGGCGCGTTCCTCGACGACCACGGACTGCGGATCGCCTTCACGACGTCCGCGGTCGTCATCGCGCAGACCTTCGTGTCGATGCCGTTCCTGGTGTCCTCGATCGAGGGTGCGCTCCGCGTCGGCGGCGACCGGTACGAGCGTGTGGCGGCGACCCTCGGCGCGAGCCCCACCCGCACCTTCCTGACCGTCACCACGCCGCGGATCCTCCCGGGCATCACCGCGGGGCTCGTCCTCTGCTTCGCCCGGGCCCTCGGCGAGTTCGGCGCCACCCTGACCTTCGCCGGCAGTCTGCAGGGCGTGACGCGGACCCTCCCGCTCGAGATCTACCTGCAGCGCGAGATCGACCCGGACACCGCGGTCGCGCTCTCGCTCGTGCTCGTCGTGGTCGCGGTCGTGGTCATCGGCGTGTCCTCGCTGCGGGGCCGGAGCGTGCTCAGGTGAGCGGCCTCAGCGCACAGGTCGTCGTCCGCGCCCGGGACGTCGACGTCGCGCTCGACGTCGGCACCGACGAGTGCGTCGCGCTCATCGGTCCGAACGGCGCCGGCAAGTCCACCGTCGTCGACGTCCTCGCCGGGCTCGTCCGTCCCGACCGCGGCACGGTGGTCCTCGACGGCCGCACGCTGTCGGACGACCGCCGGACCGTCCCGACCCACCGCCGGCGGATCGGGCTGGTCGCGCAGCGCCCCGACCTCTTCCCCCACCGCTCCGTCCTCGCGAACGTCGCCTTCGGACCGCGAGCGGTCGGCGCCTCCGGCCGGGAGGCCCGTGGTCACGCCCGCGACGCGCTGGCCGCCGTCGGTGCGCTCGCGCTGGCAGACCGGGCGCCGGGGACGCTGTCGGGCGGACAGGCCCAGCGCATCGCTGTCGCCCGGGCACTCGCCACGGATCCAGTGCTGCTGCTCCTCGACGAGCCGACCTCGGCGCTCGACGTCGCCGCCCGGCAGGAGGTCCGCACGGCCCTCGCCACCGCGGCCACCGGACGCCCGACACTGCTCGTGTCCCACGACCCCGTGGAGGTGATGGGCCTCGCACACCGGGTCGTCGTGGTCGAGGCCGGCCGCGTCGTGGACGAGGGCACCCCTGACGAGGTCCTCGGACGACCACGCAGCGCCTTCGCCGCTCGGTTCTCCGGCCTGGTGACGGTCCCCGGGCGGGCGACCACCGGTGGGATGGTGACCGCCGACGGCGGTGAGCTGGCGTCGCCGGCGCACGCCGTGCCTCCCGGCCGGTCCGCCCTCGCCGCCTACCACCCGACAGCCGCGCTGCTCACGCGGGACGACGACGGAGCCGGGCGTCGCCTCGACGCCGTCGAGCCGCGGGACGGCCTCGTCCGGGTGCGGGCCGGTGACCTCGTCGTGGACGTGACGCTGACGCGGTTCGCGGCACTCGGACTCGCTGTCGGCGACACCTGTCGGATCCGCGTCCCCGCCGACGAGGTGGTGGTCTACGAGCCGGACGGTGGGAGGATCGTCGGATGACCTCCTGGATCGGCAAGGCCTGGCCCGTCGCGGTACCCGTCGTCGCGGCGGTCGTCCTGGCGCTGACCTTCGGCCGGCACCACCTCGGCACGGTGGTCGTCGTCCTCGTCGCCGTGGTGCTCGCGGGGACGGTGCTCGCCGCGGTGCACCACGCGGAGGTCGTCGCGCACCGGGTGGGGGAGCCGTTCGGGTCACTCGTGCTCGCGGTCGCCGTCACGATCATCGAGGTCGCGCTCATCATCGCGCTGTCGAGCTCGGGCGGGGCGAAGGCCGAGACGCTCGCCCGCGACACGGTCTTCTCCGCGGTGATGATCACGATGAACGGGCTCGTCGGGCTGGCGATCCTCATCGGGACGATCCGGCACCACACCGTCCGGTTCAACCAGGAGGGTGCCTCCGCGGCGACGACGACGGTCGCGGCGCTGGCGGTGCTGACGCTCGTCCTGCCGACGTTCACCACGGGGACGGACAACGCCTCCTTCACCGGCGTGCAGCTCGTCTTCGTGGCGATCGCGTCCCTCGCGCTCTACGGGCTGTTCGTCTTCACCCAGACGATCGCGCACCGGGACTTCTTCCTGCCGGTGGGTCCGGGAACCCGGGCCACGCCGGACGACGAGACCGTGCACGCGGCGACCCCGACCGGTCGGCAGACGCTGGTGTCGCTCGGGCTGCTGCTCCTCGCGCTCGTCGCCGTCGTCGGTCTGGCGAAGGTGGAGTCACCCGCGATCGAGGCCGGCGTGGCCGCGGTCGGCTTCCCGCCGTCGTTCGTCGGTGTGGTGATCGCCCT
>NZ_LDQC01000059.1 GCF_001475545.1 Curtobacterium luteum
GCACTCCCCACTCGACCCCGTGAAGGGTTCCGCCAGAGAGGCTTTCGTTCTTGGTTCGACCACCGGTGTGTCGTCGGGCTGGAAGGCCCAGTGGCTCATCCCTGTCGGGAGAGAACCGGTGGAGTAGTCATCCTAGGCGTCGAAGCGATCCAGCGCAAGGCCGGTTCTGAACTTCAGTGGAGGATGGTCCCGCTTGAGGGCCGGCAGGCTCTGGGCTCTCGCTCCAGCCGCTCCGCCGCACCTTTGGGGTGACGAGTAAGAACTCTACGTGCGGACCGGGGGGAGCGCCAACCGACCGCACTTCCCGGGCGTGTCGCGTTCTGCAACAGGGCTCCTGGAACACAGCGACGCCCGGCTCCCACAGGGGGAACCGGGCGTCGACGAGCGGAGCCGATCAGCCGATCGACACACCTGCGAGGGTCTTCTTGCCACGACGGACCACGAGCACTCCACCGGGGAGCGCGAGGTCCGACAGGCGCGCGGCCGCGTCCTCCGCCCGGGCGTTGTTCACGTACACGCCACCCTGGTCGACCGAGCGACGTGCTTCGCCGAGCGACTTCACCAGCCCGGTCTCGACGAGGGCGCGCGCGACGTCGGCGTCGCCGGGCAACGTCGTCGACCCGGGGAGCTCGGCGATCGCGGACCGGAGGGTGTGCTCGTCGAGCGTGCTCAGGTCGCCGTTGCCGAACAGGGCCGCAGCGGCGTCGATCGCGGCCTGGGTCGCATCGGTCCCGTGCACCACCGCGGTCACCTCGAACGCGAGGGTGCGCTGGGCCTCACGGCGGAAGGGTTCCTCGGCGACGGCCCGCTCGAGCCGCTCGATCTCGGCCCGCGACAGGAACGTGAACTGGCGGAGACGCTCGACCACGTCGGCGTCCGAGGTGTTGAGCCAGAACTGGTAGAACGCGTACGGCGACGTCATCTCCGGGTCGAGCCAGATCGCGTTGCCCTCGCTCTTGCCGAACTTCGTGCCGTCCGAGTTCACGATCAGGGGCGTCCCGAGCGCGTGCACCGTGGCACCCTCGGTGCGCCGGATCAACTCCGTTCCCGAGGTCAGGTTCCCCCACTGGTCGGACCCACCGGTCTGCAGCGTGCAGCCGTACTGCCGGAAGAGCTCGCGGTAGTCGAGGCCCTGGAGGATCTGGTAGCTGAACTCGGTGTAGCTGATCCCCGCATCCGAGTTCAGGCGCGCGGCGACGGCGTCCTTCTTGAGCATCGAGTTGACGCGGAAGTACTTGCCGATGTCGCGCAGGAAGTCGATCGCCGAGAGCGGCGCGGTCCAGTCGAGGTTGTTCACCAGGCGGACCCCGTTGTCGCCGTCCGGGCTGAGGAACCGCGACACCTGGGCGCGCAGGCGCTCGACCCAGTCGGCGACGGTCTCCGGGGTGTTCAGCGTGCGCTCGGCGGTCGGTCGCGGATCACCGATCAGGCCCGTCGAACCGCCCACGAGCGCGAGCGGCTTGTGACCGGCCAACTGGATCCGCCGCAGGGTCAGCAGCTGCAGCAGGTTGCCACAGTGCAACGACGGCGCGGTCGGGTCGAAGCCGCAGTAGTACGTGATCGGCTCGCCGTCGAGGGCCTCCTTGAGTGCCGTCTCGTCGGTCGAGACGTGCACCAGACCACGCCAGCGCAGTTCGTCCCACACCGAGGCGAAGGTGGGGTCGTTCTGCTGGCGCGTCAGGACATCGAGCGCGGTATCACTGGGCACCCGACGATCGTACCGGCCGGGAGGCGCGGTGCGGGTCACGGGCCCACGCCGCCGGTTCCGTCGCGACGCGCCAGCGGCGGGACGGCCGTGCCGGTGGGGATCAGTCGAAGGCACCCTTGTGCCGTCGGTACGTCGAGACCGTGGGGTCGCCGGTCAGCCAGAAGCGCCAGGGGAAGCTCGCGCCGCCGGCGATGCCGCCGACGCCGGTGCGCGGTCCACGCGAGATGCGCGGCACGCCTGCGGCGTCCGTCTCCGCGAGGAGGTCGTCGACGACCGCGGCCGGCGGGGCGGAGGCGAGCCGTGCCTCCAGGCCGGGCGCCAGGGTGAGCACGAACGGACCGGACCCGTCGAGCACGGAGGTGCCGTCGTCCGTTCCGAGGACGGCGCCGAGCGCGACGCCGAGGTTGCCCGGTCCGCGGGCGAGTGCGACGTCGGCGGGACGCGGTCCACGGCGTTCGCGGGCGGTGTCCCTCCCCGCGACGACCTCGCCGCCCCGGAGGAGCGATCCGGCTGACGTGCCCTCGGGGCCGCTGACGACGTTGACGCACGTGTGGATGCCGTACGAGCGGTAGGCGTACAGCGTGCCCGGTGGACCGAAGAGGTGGCGGTTGCGCTCGGTCATCCCGCGGTGGCCGTGGGAGCCCGGGTCCGTCGGGCCGTGGTAGGCCTCGACCTCCGTGACGCGGATCGCGACGCCGCGTCCGGTGATCGTCGCGCCGAGCAGCGCCGGGGCGGAGATCGGAGCGGGCTCGGCGAGCAACGACCGCAACGCGTCGGTCATCGGGTGAAGGGGGCGCCCTCCGCCAGTTCGCGGACGCGCTGGGTCAGGGACGTGAGCTGCTCCGCGACCCGGTCCGGCGCGGTGCCGCCGGCGCCGGCGCGGGATGCCACACTGCCCTCGATCGTGAGGACCGAGCGGACCTCCGGGGTGAGGTGCTCCGACACCGCGCGGTACTCGTCGTCCGTCGGCTCGTCGAGCTCGATGCCGCGCTCCTCGCAGTGGCGGACGAGGGCGCCCGAGACCTCGTGGGCGTCACGGAAGGGCACACCCTGACGGACGAGCCACTCGGCCACGTCGGTCGCGAGCGAGAAGCCCTGCGGCGCGAGCTCCGCCATCCGGTCGGTGTCGAAGGTCAGCGTCGCGATCATGCCCGTGAACGCCGGGAGCAGGACCTCGAGCTGCTCGACCGAGTCGAAGACGGGCTCCTTGTCCTCCTGCAGGTCGCGGTTGTACGCCAGCGGCAGGCCCTTGAACGTCGCGAGCAGGCCCGTGAGGTTGCCGAGCAGTCGGCCGGACTTGCCCCGCGCGAGTTCGGCGACGTCCGGGTTCTTCTTCTGCGGCATGATGCTCGACCCGGTCGAGAACGCGTCGTGGAGCCGGACGAAGCCGAACTCCTTCGTGTTCCAGAGGATGACCTCCTCCGCCAGGCGCGAGACGTCGATCCCGATCTGGGCGAGGACGAAGGCGAACTCCGCCACCACGTCACGGCCGGCGGTCGCGTCGATCGAGTTCTCGGCGGGCCGGGCGAAGCCGAGCTCGTGGGCGATCGCTGTCGGGTCGAGCCCGAGTGAACTGCCGGCGAGGGCGCCGGCACCGTACGGGCTGACGCTCGCGCGGGCCGACCAGTCGCGGAGCCGCTCGAGGTCGCGCACGAGCGGCCAGGCGTGGGCGAGCAGGTGGTGTGCGAGGAGGACCGGCTGCGCGTGCTGCAGGTGGGTGCGACCGGGCATGATCGCCCCGGGGTGCTCGTTCGCCTGTTGGCTGAGCGCGTCGACGAGGTCGATCACGAGGTGGCCGATGCGGCGACCGTGGTCGAGCATGTGCATGCGGCCGAGCGTGGCGATCTGGTCGTTGCGGCTCCGGCCGGCGCGGAGCTTCCCACCGAGTTCCGGGCCGAGGTCGGCGATGAGCAGGCGCTCGAGTGCACCGTGCACGTCCTCGTCGGAGTCGTCGGGCTGCAACTCGCCCGTCGCGTGCGCGTCGGCAAGGCGGTCGAGACCGGCGAGCATGCGCTCCAGCTCGTCCTCGGTCAGGTAGCCCGCGGCCTGCAGGGCTCGGGCGTGGGCACGCGAACCGGCGATGTCGTACGGCGCGAGCTGCCAGTCGAAGTGTGTCGACTTCGAGAGTGCTGCCAGCTCGGCGCTCGGGCCGTCCGCGAAGCGGCCGCCCCAGAGGGCGCCCGTGTTCGTGGCGTCGGTCTTGGCGTGCGGGGCTGCATCGGTCATGTCGTCCTGCTGGTGGTGTCGGCGGTGGAGCGGCGAGGCGGAGGCGTGTCGAGCCTCCAGGCCGGTGGTGGGGCGGGACCGGCCGGTCCCGCCCCACCGGGGTCGGCTAGTTGGCGGCGTCGCGCCGGGCCGAGATCTTCGACGGCAGCGACCACAGCTCGATGAAGCCCTTCGAGAGGGACTGGTCGAACGTGTCGCCGGTGTCGTAGGTCGCGAGGTCGAAGTCGTAGAGGCTCTGCTCCGACTTGCGGCCCGTGACCGTCGCACGACCGCCGTGCAGCTGCAGGCGGATGTCGCCCGACACGTGCTGCTGGGTGTGGTCGATGAAGGCGTCCAGGCTGCGCTTCAGGCCGCCGAACCAGAGGCCGTCGTAGACCAGGTCGGCCCACTCGGACTCGATGCCGCGCTTGTAGCGGTTCACGTCGCGCTCGAGCGTCAGGCTCTCGAGCTCCTCGTGCGCGGCGATGAGCGCCATCGCCGCGGGGGCCTCGTAGACCTCGCGGGACTTGATGCCGACGAGGCGGTCCTCGACGACGTCGATGCGGCCGACGCCGTGCTTGCCGGCGAGCGCGTTGAGCTCCTGGACGATGCGGAGGACGCTGAAGCGCTGGCCGTCGATCGCGACCGGGACGCCCTGTTCGAACGTGATCGTGACCTCGTCGGCGTCACGAGGGACCGAGGGGTCCTGCGTGTACGAGTAGAGGTCCTCGATGGGGGCGTTCCACGGGTCCTCGAGGAACCCGGTCTCGACCGCGCGGCCCCAGACGTTCTGGTCGACCGAGTACGGCGACTTCTTCGACTGCTCGATCGGCAGGTTGTGCTCGTTCGCGTAGACGATCGCCTTGTCGCGGGTGAGCGCGAGGTCACGGACGGGCGCGACGCTCGTCAGGTCGGGGGCGATCGCGGCGACGGCGGCCTCGAAGCGGACCTGGTCGTTGCCCTTGCCGGTGCAGCCGTGCGCGACGCTGTCGGCACCGAGCTGCTTCGCCGTGAGCGCGAGGTGCTTCGCGATGAGCGGGCGGCTCAGCGCGGACACGAGCGGGTAGCGCTTCTGGTACAGCGCGTTCGCCTTGAGGGCGGGCACCAGGTAGTCGTCGGCGAACTCGTCCTTCGCGTCGACGACGACCGACTCCACAGCGCCGCAGTCGAGCGCGCGCTGACGGATGGCGTCCATGTCCTCGCCGCCCTGGCCGACGTCGACCGCCAGCGCGACGACGTCCTTGCCGGTTGCGTCCTTGAGCCAGCCGATGCCGACGGAGGTGTCGAGGCCTCCGGAGTACGCCAGTACGACGCGGTCTGCCATGTGGTTTCTCCTTGGGGTGGGGGTGTCAGTTGGTGGGGGCCGCGGCCGCTTCGGCCCTGTTCGCGGCCAGGAGCCAGGCGAGGAGTGCCTTCTGGGCGTGGAGGCGGTTCTCCGCCTCGTCCCAGATGATGCTGCGCGGGCCGTCGATGACCTCGGCCGTGACCTCGAAGCCGCGGTCGGCCGGCAGGCAGTGCATGAAGACGGCGTCGTCGGCGGCGTGCGCCATCAGCTCGTCGTCCACGCGGTAGCCGGCGAAGGTGTCGAGCCGCGCCTGCTTCTCGTCCTCCTTGCCCATCGAGACCCAGGTGTCGGTGACGACGACGTCCGCGCCGGCGACGGCAGCGACCGGGTCGGTGACCACGAGGACGGAGCCGCCCGTGACCGCGGCGCGCTGCTCGGCGTCCGACACGACCGACGCTGCGGGCGCGAAGGACTCCGGCGCGGCCACGCGGACGTGCATGCCCGCGGTCGCCCCGGCCAGCAGGTACGACTGCGCCATGTTGCTCGCCCCGTCACCGACGAACGCCACGGTCTGGCCCGCGAGCGTGCCTCGGTGCTCGCGGATGGTGAGGAGGTCGGCGAGGAGCTGGCACGGGTGGAAGTCGTCCGACAGGGCGTTCACCACGGGGACACGGGTGCCGTCGGCCATCTCCTCGAGACCGGACTGGGCGTACGTGCGCCAGACGATCGCGGACACCATGCGCTCGAGCACGCGCGCCGTGTCGGACGGGGTCTCCTTGCCGCCGAGCTGGCTGTTCGCCGTCGTGATGACGAGCGGGCTGCCGCCGAGGTCGGAGATGCCCACGTGGAACGACACGCGCGTGCGGGTGGAGGACTTGTCGAAGATGACCGCCACGGACTGCGGCCCAGCGAGGGGCTTCGCACCCCAGCGGTCGGCCTTCATCTGCGCCGCGAGGTCGAGGATCGCGGACTGTTCGGCCTGGCTCAGGTCGTCGTCGCGGAGGAAGTGGCGGGTCATGCGTTGGACTCCTGCTCGGCGGCCACGGCCGCGAGGCTGTCAGCGAGGATCGACACGAACTCGTCGATCTCGGCGTCGGACACGACGAGGGGCGGCGCGATGCGCAGACTCGACTCGTTCGGGGCGTTGATGATGAGGCCACGGTCGAGCGCGGCCTGGTTGACGGCGGGCCCGAACGGACCGGTCAGGCCGACGCCGATGAGCAGGCCGGTGCCACGGACCTCCTGGACGAGCGGCGAACCGATCGACGCGATGCCCGCGCGGATCCGCTCGCCCTTCGTCACCGCACCGGCGACGAGGTCCGCGCGCTCGATCTCCTCGAGGACGGCGTTCGCGACCCGGGTGCCGAGCGGGTTGCCACCGAACGTCGACCCGTGCTGGCCGGCCGAGAAGAGGTCCGACGCCCAGCCGAACGTGACGAGCGCGCCGATCGGGAAGCCACCGGCGATGCCCTTCGCGATGGTGATGGCGTCCGGCGTGAAGCCGTGCCCCTGGTAGGTGAACCAGTTGCCCGTGCGCCCGACCCCGGTCTGGATCTCGTCGAGGATGAGCAGCGCGCCGTGCTCCTCGGTCAGGCGGCGCGCGGCGAGCAGGAACCCCTCGGGCAGGTCCACCACACCGGCCTCGCCCTTGATCGGCTCGAGGATGAGCGCCGCGACGTGGTCGTCGAACGCCGACTCGAGTGCCTCGACCGTGGAGTCGACGTGCTCGACGCCCGGGACCATCGGCAGGAAGTCCTCCTGCAGCGCGGGCTTGCCGGTGAGGGCGAGCGCGCCCATGGTGCGGCCGTGGAACCCCTGCTTCAGGGCGAGGATCCGGGTCTTGGTCCCGTCCGCGCCCCTGTTCAGGCGAGCGAGCTTGAACGCGGCCTCGTTCGCTTCGGCCCCGGAGTTGCCGAAGTACACGCGACCGGCGTCGCCGGCACCCGTGATGCGCTTCAGACGCTCGGCGAGTTCGAGCTGCGGCGGCGTCGCGAAGTAGTTCGAGACGTGCACGAGCTTCGCGGCCTGGTCGGCGACGGCCTCGACGAGCGCGGGGTGTGCGTGCCCGAGCGAGTTCACTGCGATGCCGGCGAGGAAGTCGAGGTACTCGTTGCCGTCGACGTCCCACACCCGGCACCCCTTCCCGCGCTCGAGCATGACCTTCGGCGGGGTCAGGGATCGCATGAGCGACGCCCCGAACCGGTCGTTCCAGGTCTGGGTCTGCGTCTCGGTGCTCACTGCTGCTGTCCCTTCTCGGTCACGCCGGCCACGTGCTGGCCGGTGCTGCTGTCGATCGACGGTGATGCGACGCGGCGGCCGATCTCCGCGTGGGTCATCTGGTTCTCGGTGCGTCGGCTCGGGTCCGGGATCACCTCGGTGCCCGCACCGCGGAGCGTGAAGACCTCGAGCAGGATCGAGTGCGGGATGCGGCCGTCGATGATCGTCGCCCCGCCGACGCCGCCGACCACGGCGTCGAGGCACGCGGTCATCTTCGGGATCATCCCCGACTCGAGTGACGGCAGGAGCTCCCGGAGCTCCTCGACCGCGATGAGGTCGACGATGGAGTCGCGGTCCGGCCAGTTCCGGTACAGGCCCGGCACGTCGGTCAGCATCATCAGCTTCGCGGCCTTGAGCGCGATCGCGAGCGCGCCGGCGGCGGCGTCGGCGTTCACGTTGAGCGCCTGGTCCGGGTGTGCGTCGTCGATCGCGATGCTCGAGACGACCGGGATCCGGCCGGCCTCGATCGCGGCGAGGACTCCGGACGGGTCGACGTGCGTGATGTCGCCCACGTGACCGAGGTCGAAGTGCTCGCCGTCGACGACGACGCCCTTCTTCTCGCCCGTGAACAGCGAGCCGCCGTCCCCGAAGACACCGACCGCGAGGCCTTCGCCGTGCTCGTTCACCAGATCGACGATCTCGCGGTTGACCTCGCCGGCCAGGACGTCACGGACGACGGTGATCGCCTCGGTGGTGGTCACGCGGTAGCCGCCGCGGAACTCGGACTCGATGCCCTGCTCCTTGAGCGCTGCTGAGATCTGCGGCCCGCCGCCGTGCACGACGACCGGGTGCAACCCCGCGTAACGCAGGTACACCATGTCCTCGGCGAACGCCCGCTTGAGGTCCTCGTTGATCATCGCGTTGCCGCCGAACTTGACGACGACGACCTTGCCCGAGAACCGCTTCAGCCAGGGCAGGGACTCGATGAGCGTCGCGGCCTTGACGGCGGCGAGCTCGTGCTCTTCTTCCTTGGTGAGGTCGTGGTCGCTCATCAGCTGGAGTACGCGCTGTTCTCGTGGACGTAGTCGTGTGTCAGGTCGTTCGTCAGGATCGTCGCCGCGTGCGGCCCCACCCCGAGGTCGATGAGCACGTGGGTCTCCCGGCCGGTCAGGTCGACGGAGTCGCTCGGCTCGTCCGGCGCGCCTGCGTGACAGACCCGGACACCGTTCATGCTCACGTCGACCGCGTACGGGTCGAAGTCGGCATCGGTCGTGCCGATGGCCGCGAGCACCCGGCCCCAGTTGGGGTCGTTGCCGAACACGGCGGCCTTGAAGAGGTTGTTCCGCGCGACGCTCCGGCCGACGACGACGGCGTCGTCCTCGCTCGCAGCGCCGACGACCTCGATCGCGATGTCGTGGCTCGCGCCCTCGGCGTCCTGCTGCAGCTGCTTCGCGAGGTCGGCGCAGACCGCCGTCAGGGCCTCCTGGAAGTCGCCGACCTCCGGAGTGGTCCCGCTCGCACCGGAGGACATCAGGACCACGGTGTCGTTGGTCGACATGCAGCCGTCCGAGTCGACACGGTCGAAGGTCACGCGAGTGGCCGCGCGGAGCGCCTGGTCGAGTTCGTCGGCGGGCAGCAGGGCATCGGTGGTGATGACGACGAGCATCGTCGCGAGGCCGGGTGCGAGCATGCCCGCGCCCTTCGCCATGCCACCGACCGTCCAGCCGTCCTCGGTCACGACGGACTGCTTCGGCTTCGTGTCGGTCGTCATGATCGCCGTCGCCGCGTCGTGCCCACCCGTCGGGGACAGCGCCGCGGACGCGAGGCCGACGCCCCTCAGGACGTTGTCGCGGAAGGTCTGGTCACCGACGCCGATGAGGCCGGTCGAGCAGACGACGACGTCCCCCGCACCGATGCCGAGGGAGTCGGCCACCGCCTCGGCCGTGAGGTGGGTGGTCTGGAAGCCGAACGGACCCGTGAAGCAGTTCGCGCCTCCCGAGTTGAGGACGACCGCACGGGCGACGCCGTCACCGACCACCTGGCGCGACCAGATGACGGGGTGCGCCTGGGCGCGGTTGCTCGTGAAGACGGCGGCGACCGCCGCCTCGGGCCCCTCGTTGACGACGAGCGCCACGTCCGGCTTGCCGCTCGTCTTGAGACCGGCGGTCACACCGGCGGCGCGGAAGCCCCGGGCCGCGGTGACGCCCTGTCCGGTCGCTCCTGCCTGGAGGCCCTGCTCGGCTCCGGCACGCTGGTCCGGGTCGGGCTGGTTCGTTTCGGGCTGGTTCGTTTCGGGCTGGTCCGGGTCGGGCTGGTTCGTGTCGGGCTGGTTCGTGTCGGTCACGGTGCGACTCCGTCCACGCTGAGGCCGAGGGTCTCGGGGAAGCCCAGGGCGATGTTGGTGGACTGGACCGCTGCCCCGGCGGTGCCCTTCGCGAGGTTGTCGAGCGCGCTCACTGCGACGACGCGTCCAGCGGCCTCGTCGACGGCGATGCCGACCAAGCACGTGTTCGCTCCGACCGTGTCGGCGGCGCGGGGGAACTCGCCCTCGGGCAGCAGGTGCACGAACGGCTCGTCCGCGTACGCCTGCTCCCATGCCAGCCGCACGTCGCGGGCGCTGACCCCCGGCGCGAGCTTGGCGGTCGTCGTCGCGAGGATCCCCCGCGACATCGGGACGAGCACCGGGGTGAAGGAGATCGTCACGTCCGAGGCGCCGGCGACCTGCAGGTTCTGCTGGATCTCCGGGATGTGCCGGTGCTTCCCACCGACCTGGTAGGCGCTCGCGGACCCCATGATCTCGGACGCGAGGTACGTCGTGGCGAGCTTCTTGCCGGCACCGCTCGGCCCGACGGCGAGCACCGCGACGATGTCGTCCGACTCGACGAGCCCGGCCTGGATGCCCGGCTGGATCCCGAGCGTCACCGCGGTGACGTTGCACCCCGGGACCGCGATCCGCTTCGTGCCGGCCAGCTCCGTGCGCTGCCGGCCCTGGGCGGCGATGTCGTCCTCGTCACGCCACTCCTCGGCCGAGCCCGGCGCGGGAGCCGCGTGCAGGAGTTCCGGCAGCCCGTACGTCCAGGCGCCGAACCAGTCGCCGCCGTAGAAGGCCTCCCACGCAGCCGGGTCCGTCAGCCGGTGATCAGCGCCGCAGTCGACCACGAGGGTGTCGTGGTCGAGCTCGGCGGTGATCGCCCCGGACTGCCCGTGCGGCAGAGCGAGGAACACCACGTCGTGTCCGCGGAGGTTCTCGGCCGTCGTCTCCACGAGCGTCAGGTGCGCCAACGAGCGGAGGTGCGGCTGCGTGGCGATGAGCGGCTGTCCGGCATTCGAGAACGCCGTCACCGTCCTGACGTCGAACTCGGGGTGGGCGGAGAGCACGCGCAGGAGCTCACCGCCCGCGTAGCCGGAGGCTCCCGCCACGGCGACGGATACGGACATGGGATTCCACCTTAGGTCGGACTGGTCGTCGAGAGAGTCGGAGGCGGCGGCCCCGGGCGGTGATCCTGTGGATCAGTCGCGCAGGGTCGCCCCGAATCGCTCGCCGGCACGTCGGACAGCGCCGTCACGGGCCTCGGAGGCCTCGGCAGCGGTCAGCGTGCGGTCCGTGGCGCGGAAGCGCAGCGCGAACGTCAGGGACTTCTGTCCCTCGCTCACGCCGGTGCCCCGGTAGTCGTCCACGAGGCGAGCATACTCCAACAGCTCGCCGGCACCAGAGCGGACGGCGTCGAGGACGTCACTCGCCGCGACGTCCGCGTCGACCACGAGCGAGAGGTCCTGCGTCGCCGCCGGGTACGACTCGATCGGGGCGACCGACACGAGTTCCGGTGCCGCCGCGACGAGGGCGTCGAGGTCGAGCTCGAGCACGGCGACCACGCGGGGCAACACCGCGGCCTCGCTCAGCTCCGGCAACAGCTCGCCCGCGACGCCGACGACGGTGCCACCGACGAGGAGCGATGCCGTCCGGCCAGGGTGCAGCGACGGGTGGGTCGACTGCGCCACGGTCAGGTCGACGCCGACCGCCCAGGCGACCTCGCGAGCCGCGTCGAGCGCATCGGCGATCCCGTACGGCTCCGCTGCGGTGCCCGGCTGCTTCGGGACCCGGTTGCCCGTGAGGAGCGCGGAGACGTGGAACGGCTGCGCAGGCAGGGAGGCGTCGAGGGCGGCGAGGGTCTCACGGTCCGGCAGGGCGGCGCCCGCGGGGACGTCGGCAGTGCCGAGCTCGTGTCCGTCGATCGGGAGGAAGACGCGCGACGTCTCGTAGACCGCGACGTCGACGAGGCCACGCGACACGTTGCGCCGCGCGACGTCGACGAGCGCCGGCAGGCCGCTGCGTCGGAGACGGTTCTGCTCGCTGTCCAGGGCGTTCGCGAGCACGACGCTCGGACCGCCGTCGCCGTCGATGCCGGGGTAGGCGTCCTGCGTGGCGGCCGAGACGAACGGCGCGGTGACGACCTCGACCAGGCCGGCGGCGGCGAGGGCGTTCGCGACCCGACGACGGGCCTGCTGGTGGCCGGTGAGCCCGCGGCCGGGCGGGGCGACGGGGAGGACGCTCGGGATGCGGCCGTAACCGACGATCCGGGCGATCTCCTCGACCAGCGTGGTGTCGTCGCCGAGGTCCGGGCGCCAGGTGGGCGGGGTGACCGAGAGCAGTTCGCCGTCGACCTCGACCGTGGCGCCGATCGCACGGAGCGTGTCGATGACCTCGGCGTCGGTGTACTCGACCCCGATCAGCTCGGCCGGGCGTCCGATCCGCATGGCGATGGTCGGTCGGGGCGTCGTGTCGACGAGGGTCGAGCCGAGCGGATCGGCGGTTCCCCCGGCGAGTTCGACGAGGAGCTCCACGGCGCGGTTGGCCGCCGCCTCGGACACGAGCGGGTCGACACCGCGCTCGAACCGACGGGACGCCTCGCTCGGGAGCTTGTGGCGACGAGCCGTCCGGGCGATCGAGACCTGGTCGAACACGGCGGCCTCGATGAGGACGTCGGTGGTCGAGGCCGAGATCTCCGTGCCGGCACCGCCCATCACGCCGGCGAGGCCGACCGGGCCGTCGCCGTCGGTGATGACGAGGTCTTCCGGATCGAGCGTCCGCGTGACGTCGTCGAGCGTGACGAGGGTCTCTCCTGCCTGCGCACGCCGGACGCCGAGGCCGTCGACGACCTTCGCGAGGTCGTACCCGTGCAGCGGCTGGCCGAGCTCGAACATGACGTAGTTGGTGATGTCGACCGGGAGCGAGATCGAGCGGACGCCGGCCAGCGCGAGGCGCGACACCATCCACGCCGGTGTCTTCACGGTCGGGTCGATGCCGCGGACGACCCGGGTCACGAACGTCGTCGCACCCTGGCGGCCGCGGATCGGGGCCTGGTCTGCGATCGTGACGGGGAAGCCCTCGGCGGTGCGGGGCGGCACCCGGTCGACCGGGTCGTGGAACGAGGCACCCGTGGCGTGCGCGTACTCGCGGGCGACACCGCGCATGCTCATCGCGTAGCCGCGGTCCGGCGTGACGTTGATCTCGACAGCGGCGTCGTCGAGGCCGAGCAGGGCGATGGCGTCCGCGCCGACCTCGGGCTCCATCCCGAGGTCGGCGAAGCGCAGGATGCCGTCGTGCTCGTCACCGAGTCCGAGCTCGCGCGCGGACGCGATCATGCCGTCGGACACGTGGCCGTACGTCTTGCGGGCGGCGATCGGGAACGGCCCGGGCAGCACGGCACCGGGCAGGGTCACCACGACGAGGTCACCGGCGACGAAGTTGTGGGCGCCGCACACGATGCCGCGGGGATCGGGCTCGCCGACGTCCACCTGGCACCAGTTGATCGTCTTGCCGTTCTTCTGCGGCTCCGGCTCGAGCGACAGCACCCGGCCGACCACGATCGGGCCGGTCAGGTCGTAGGTGTGGACGTCCTCTTCCTCGAAGCCCACCGACACGAGCGCCGCGTGGACGTGCTCGAGGGTGGCGTCTTCGGGGAGGTCGACCGACTCACCGAGCCAACGGAGTGGGACGCGCATCAGACCACCGTTCCGAACTGCTGCGAGAAGCGGATGTCGCCCTCGAGGAAGTCACGCATGTCGTTCAGGCCGTTGCGGAACTGCAGCGTCCGCTCGATGCCCATGCCGAACGCGAAGCCCTGGTACTCGTCCGGGTCGATGCCGGCGGCACGGAGCACGTTCGGGTTCACCATGCCGCAGCCACCCCACTCGACCCACCGAGCGCCCCCCTTGGCGTTCGGCTGCCACACGTCCATCTCGGCGCTGGGCTCGGTGAACGGGAAGTAGTTCGGACGGAGACGGATCTGCGCCTCGGCGCCGAACATCTGCCGGGCGAAGTGCTCGAGCGTGCCGCGCAGGTGCGCCATCGTCAGGCCCTTGTCGATCGCGATGCCCTCGACCTGGGTGAAGACCGGCAGGTGCGTCGCGTCGAGCTCGTCGGCGCGGTACACACGCCCGGGTGCGATGACGTACAGCGGCAGGTCGCGGGAGAGCAGGGAGCGGACCTGCACGGGCGACGTGTGCGTCCGCATGAGCAGGTGCCGGTCGACGGGCTCGACGAAGACGGTGTCGGCCATCGCCCGGGCCGGGTGGTCCTGGTCGAAGTTCAGGGCGTCGAAGTTGAACCACTCGTGCTCGAGCTCGGGGCCTTCTGCCACCTCCCACCCCATGCCGACGAAGATGTCCGCGACGGCGTCGTTCAGGAGCGACAGCGGGTGACGCGAACCCGGCGTGCGCCGCGACGGCAGCGCCGTGACGTCGACCCGCTCGGACTCGAGCCGTGCGCGCTCCTCGGCCTCGGCCAGGACGGACTCCTGCTCGGCGATCGCCTGGTTGACGCGGCCGCGAGCCTGGCCGACGAGCTTTCCCGCCGCGGCCTTCTGCTCCGGCGGCACGCTGCGCATCGACGCGTTCATCCGCGCCAACGGCGACTGCTCACCGGTGTGCTCGGCCCTGGCCTGCTTCAGCTCGGCGACGGTCGTCGTGGCCCGGACGGCCGCGAGGGCGGCGTCCACGGCGGCACCGACGGCCGGTTCGCTGATCTCGAGGTGTTCTGACACGAGGCCCAAGCCTACCGGCCGATGGGATACCGCCGTCCTGTACCCGTCGGACGGTGGAGGGGCCCCGGGGTCAGTCGGCTGTGGAGGAACGAGCCGCGGCCCGCTGCGCGAACGCGCTCTCGTACAGGCACACGGAGGCCGCGGTGGCGAGGTTCATCGACTCCGCCTGCCCGTAGATCGGCACCTTGACCGCGCGGTCGACGAGCGCGAGGTCCTCGTCGGTCAGCCCACGGGCCTCGTTGCCGAAGACCCACGCCGTCGGCCCGTCGAGCATCCCGTCCGCGCGGACCTCCGGGAGGTCGTCGCCCGAGACGTCGGCTGCGAGCACCGTGTAGCCGAGGGCCTTCGCCCGCGCGACCGCGTCGTCGAGCGTCACCCCGACCGAGACCGGCACGTGGAACAGCGAGCCCGTGGTCGAGCGGACGACCTTCGGGTTGTACGGGTCCACCGAGCGACCGGTGAGGACGACCGCGTCGGCGCCGGCGGAGTCGGCGGCGCGGATGATCGTGCCGGCGTTGCCGGGATCACGCACCTGCTCGAGGATCGCGACCAGCCCGGGGAGCGAGCCCTCCGCACCGGAGTCGCCACGAGCCTCCAGGCCGTCCGAACCGGAGTCGCCACGAGCCTCCAGGCCGTCTGCACCCGAGTCGCCACGAGCCTCCAGGCCGTCTGCACCCGGATCCGGGAAGACCGACCGCACCGACGTCGGGAACTGCTGGCAGACCGCGACGACGCCCTGCGGCGTGACCGTGTCCGCCATCGTGTCGAGGACCTGCTCCGTCACGAACCACGTGTCCACCGGCGCGTCGTCGAGCGCGTAGCGCGCGGCCGCGGTCGGCGTCACGTAGAGCTCGCGGAGGAGCTCCGGGCGGTACTCGAGCGCTTCCCGGACGGCCTGCGGCCCCTCGAGCAGGAACAGCCCGGTGTCGGCGCGGACGTCCTTCTTGGCCAGCGCTGCGACGGCGCGCACACGGCCGGCCTTGGGGTTCTCGAGGAGATCGCTCACGGGCACCAGTCTAGGAACGCACGGAGCCCCCGTTCCGCGGACGGGACGGGGGCTCCGTGGTGCAGCTGGCGTGACTACGCGGCCTTCGGGGCCGAGGTGTCGGCCGGCAGGGCCTTCTTGGCGGTCTCGACGAGCGCCGCGAACGTGTCGGGGTTGTTCACCGCGAGGTCCGCGAGGATGCGACGGTCGACCTCGACGCCGGCCAGGTTCAGACCCTGGATGAGGCGGTTGTAGGTGAGGCCGTTCGCACGCGACGCAGCGTTGATGCGCTGGATCCAGAGGCGACGGAACTCGCCCTTCTTGGCGTGACGGTCGCGGTACGCGTAGACGAGGGAGTGGGTGACCTGCTCCTTGGCCTTGCGGTACAGACGCGAACGCTGACCGCGGTAGCCCTCGGCGCGCTCGAGAACGACGCGGCGCTTCTTGGCGGCGTTGACCGCCCTCTTTACTCGTGCCATTGATCTATTCCTTTACGTTCCGCCGGCTCAGTGGCCGAGAAGCTTCTTGACGTTCTTCGCGTCGGCCTTCGCGAGGACCTGGTCCTCGTTGAGGCGGGCCTTGCGCTTGGCGCTCTTGACCTCGAGGTTGTGACGCATACCGGCCTGCTGCTTCATGATCTTGCCGCTGCCGGTGACCTTGAAGCGCTTCTTCGACCCGGAGTGGGTCTTCTGCTTGGGCATGGAGGTGCCTTTCCGTGGGATGGGGTTGGGGGGCCGCAGCGTTGCGGGATCGGTCGCGGGGACCTACTCGGCCGGGGCGGCCTGCTGCGTCGAGCCCGGCGCGGCGGAGGATTCCTCGCCGGTCTTGGCAGCGTGCTCCGACGCGCGACGCTCGGCCTTCTGCGCAGCACGCTTCGCGTTCTGCTCGCCCTTGACGTCGGACTTGTTCTTCAGCGGAGCGATGATCATCGTCATGTTGCGGCCGTCCTGGGTCGGACGCGACTCGACGACGCCGAACTCGGCGATCTCCTCGGCGAAGCGCTGGAGGAGTCGGACACCCTGCTCCGGACGCGACTGCTCGCGGCCGCGGAAGAGGATCATCGCCTTCACCTTGTCGCCGCCGAGGAGGAAGCCCTCGGCGCGCTTGCGCTTGGTCTCGTAGTCGTGCTTGTCGATCTTCAGGCGGAAGCGGACCTCCTTGAGGTCCGTGTTCACCTGGTTGCGACGAGCCTCCTTGGCCTTCTGCGCAGCCTCGTACTTGAACTTGCCGTAGTCCATGATCTTGGCCACGGGCGGCTTCGAGTTCGGGGCGACCTCGACCAGATCCAGTTCGGCTTCCTGCGCGAGACGCAGGGCCATGGCGATCGGGACAACGCCGACCTGCTCACCCTGGGGGCCGACGAGTCGGACCTCGGGAACGCGGATTCGGTCGTTGGTACGGGGATCGGGAATGCGGAGCTCCTTCAATCAAGTGGATGGCCGTCCGAGGCTGCTGCCCTGGACGCCGGCACGAGAGAGGAGGTCTGACGCACGGATCGGAACCCGTTGCACCGCCCGACGTCGTCCCTTGCGGGAGGACCTGCCGTGCTCGTGGTGCTGAGCCCGGCGGAGCGATGGGGACCCGGTAGCCTGGTGGTGCACAGCCGCGGGTGGGAGAGACTCCTCTTTCGCAAGACGTTGTTCGAGCCCCCGAGGGCGCACGGACAGCATCTGCCGCGACAGAGTCTAGCAGAGGAGCACCGTGACCGACACCCCGCCGAACGAGCCCACCGGAGCCGACGAGGCGCGTGACATCGCGGAGGTGCCGGCCGTCGAGCTCATCAACACCGTTGCGGTGCACCTGCTCAGCGCCGCGGCCGTGAAGGTCGGGCTCGCGGACGACCCGCAGGAGCAGACCGACCTCGACGAGGCCCGGAAGCTCATCACCGCCCTCGCCGGGCTCGTCACCGCCGCCGCGACGGAGATCGGCGACCACCACGCCCGCCCGCTGCGCGACGGACTCCGGTCGGTGCAGCTGGCGTTCCGCGAGGCCTCCTCGATCCCGGACGCCCCGGGCAAGGGCCCCGGCGAGAAGTACACCGGCCCCGTCAACTGACCGGACCCGACGACGGCCGGGAGGCCCGGGGCGGCGTCGCCACGGGCCTCCCGGCCGTCAGGTGGGCGCGTCAGCCAGCGCTGCGCACGCGCATCCGGGTGCGTCGGCCAGCGCTGCGCACGCAGACCCGTCAGCCAGCGCTGCGCGCGCAGATCCGTCAGCCAGAGCTGCGCGCGGCCAGCCGCGCGACGGCCGCCAGGGGGATGCCGACCCAGTCCGGCCGGTTGCGGCTCTCGTAGACGACCTCGTAGACGGCCTTGTCGAGCTCGAAGGCGTCGAGGACCTCACGGTGGGCGCGGAGGTCGCCGCCGGTCCCCTGCTCGTAGCCAGTCAGGAACGCGCTCCGGGCCTCGTGCGCCCAGTCGCCGGAGTCGATCGGGTCCGCGTCACGGGCGAGCGCCCCGGCCACGTAGTCGAACGACCGCAGCATGCCCGCGACGTCGCGCAGGGGGACGTCGGGCACCGAGCGCTCGGCGAGCGGACGGAGGGGTTCGCCCTCGAAGTCGAGGAACACCCACCCCCGGTCGCCCGGCACTGCGAGCACCTGTCCGAGGTGCAGGTCCCCGTGGACGCGCTGGAGATCCGGCCACGACGTCTCGGCCACCCGGGCGTACACGGCACGCACGGCGTCGGCGTGCTCGGCGATCGCGGGTGCCTCCCGTTCGGCCGCGGCGAGGCGGGCGTCCATCGTGGCGAGGGCGGCACGACGACGGTCGTCCGTCGCGGGCGTCGTCGGCAGGACCTCAGCGAGCGTCCGGTGCACCTCGGCGAGCGCCGATCCGAGCCGCGTCGCGTCGTCGGCGAAGGCGACACCGGCGCGGGCGTCGTCGAGTGCCACACGCCAGGCGTCGCGGGTCCCGGGGAGGAACTCCTGGGCGACGGCGAGGTGGCCGGTGGCGGTGCCGTCCGGTCGACCGGAGTCGGGCCAGCTGCCGCGGAGCGCTCCGTAGACCGCCGGAACCCGGGTGCTGCCGGCCGCCGAAAGTGCGAGCTGCGTGGTGACGTCGGGGTTGTCGCCGTGGTGCAGCACGCGGAACACCTTGACGATGACCTGCGCGCCGGACTCGGTGTCGCAGATGACGGAGGTGTTCGACTGCTCACCGGAGAGCACGCGCGCGGCGGTCACGGTGCCGATCGGCCGGAGCGACTCGGGGCCCCCGTCGATCCGGGCGGCGAGGCCGCGGACCCACTCGAGGTCGGCCGTGGCGTCGGTGAGGGTGTCGTCGCGGACCACCACGGGCGCCTGGTAGAGGACGGCGCCCGTCGCGGCGTCGTCGAGGACGAGGCGGGTGTCGTCGTCGGTGGACAGCGTGCGGAGCGTCGGGCCCGCGCCTCCCTTGGCGGCGTACCAGCGCTGTGCGGCGACCCACGGTGCGAGGTCGTGGTCGGAGGGAGCGTCGCTCATGCCGCGGAGGCTACGCGCCCGGCGCTGGGGAGGTGGGGGACGCCGGTGCGAGGATGGCGGGGTGCCGCACTACCTCGAGGACCTCGCCGCCGGACAGACCTTCACCACCCCCGGTCGGACGATCACGGAGGCCGACGTCGTGTCGTTCGCCTCGTGGACGAACGACAACAACCAGGTGCACACCGACGTCGAGTTCGCGGCCCGCACCCGCTACGGCCAGCGCGTCGTGCACGGGCTGCTCGGCACGTCGCTCTGCCTCGGCCTGATCGCGCGCACGGGGGTCTTCGAGGGCTCGGCGGTCGCGCTGCTCGGGATCGACCAGTGGCGCTTCACCGCTCCGGTGTTCATCGGCGACACCGTGACGTGCACGGTGGAGATCCTCTCGAAGCGGCTGACGAGCTCGGGGACGACGGGCGTCGTCGAGCGCGCGGTGTCGCTCCGCAACCAGCACGGCGAGGTCGTCCAGCAGGGGCGGATGGACGTCATGGTGCTGACGCGGGACGCCGCGATCGCGTGACGAGCGGCCCCGTGCCGGTTCGGTGCAACAACCCTTTACAACGATGTAGGTGTGGGTCCAGCATGGGGGCATGAGCACGATCGCCGGCAACGACGCCGCCCCCACCGCCCTCCCCGTCGCGACCGAGCAGGACGGGACGTACCCGCGGCCGCAGCTCCTCCGCCCCGCCTGGGCCGACCTCGACGGCACGTGGTCCTTCCGGAACGACGGCGACGACCCCGCCTGGCGCTCGGGCTTCCCGGACGCACGGGACATCACCGTGCCGTTCCCGCCGGAGTCGGTCGCATCCGGGATCGACGAACCGGGCTTCCACCCCGTGGTCTGGTACTCGCGCCGACTCACCCGCGCCGACCTCACCGCCGCCGGGTACTCCCCCGAGCAGCCGCGGCTGGTGCTCCACTTCGGCGCCGTCGACCACCGGGCACGGGTCTGGATCGACGGGCAGTTCGTCGGCGAGCACGAGGGTGGCCACACCCCGTTCGCCTTCGACGTCACCGAGGTGCTGACGGCCGACCCCGACGCCGAGCACACCGTCGTCGTGCGCGCCGAGGACGACCCGCACGACCTGACGCAACCGCGCGGCAAGCAGGACTGGCACGAGGAGCCGCACGCCATCTGGTACCGCCGGACCACGGGCATCTGGCAGACCGTCTGGCTCGAGGCCGTGCCGACCGTGTCGATCGCGGCCCTGCGGTGGACGAACGTCGACCACGCCACGCTCCGACTGTCCGTCCGGCTCGCGGGCACCCGACCAGGCGGCGAGCGCCTCCGCGTCGCGGCGTGGTGGGGCGACGAGCACCTCGCGACCGTCGAGTCGACCCTCGGTGACGTCGCCCGGTCGAGCGCGATCGACACCGAGTTCGACGTCGTCGTGCCGATCGCCCGGCAGACGAACGGGCAGGCCGAGGACGAGCTCGTGTGGACGCCCGAGACCCCTCGGCTCGTCGACGCGACGGTCACCCTGCTCGACGCGGGCGGCGCGGCGACCGACGCAGTCGCGAGCTACTTCGGCGTCCGCACCACGACGGTCGGTCAGGGCGCGTTCCTGCTCAACGGGCACTCCTACGACGTCCGCAGCGTCCTGAACCAGGGCTACTGGCCGGATTCCCACCTGGCCGCGCCGTCCCGGGAGGCCCTCCGCCGCGAGGTCGAACTCATCAAGGAACTCGGCTTCAACGCCGCGCGGAACCACCAGAAGGTCGAGGACCCGCGGTTCCTGTGGTGGGCAGACAAGCTCGGGCTGCTCGTCTGGGGCGAGATGCCCGGGGCCTACACGTTCTCCCCCACCGCCGTGCAGCGGTTGGTGCGGGAGTGGATGGACGCCGTCGAACGCGACGCCTCGCACCCGTCGATCGTGACCTGGGTCCCCGCGAACGAGAGCTGGGGCGTGCAGCACATCGCCGACGACCCCGCGCAGCAGGCGTACGCGCGTGCGCTCGCGGACGTGGCCCGAGCCCTCGACCCCACCCGCCCCGTGATCTCGAACGACGGTTGGGAGCACCCCGCGTCGGACATCCTGTCGGTCCACGACTACGAGGGCGACGGCACCGTGCTGGCTCGGACCTACGCCGACGACGTCGCCCGCACGGCTCTGCTGCGTGGGATGGGTCCGGCTGATCGGCAGATCCTCGTCGGCGGGGCGGTCGACGAGGGCCAGCCCGTGATGCTCACCGAGTTCGGCGGCGTGAACTACCAGCCCGGCGTGCA
>NZ_LDQC01000006.1 GCF_001475545.1 Curtobacterium luteum
GACCGACCCGAGCGACGGTCAGCGCGGGACCGATCCGCGCGGCCGGGCGACCGACCCCGCGACGGTCAGCGCGGGACCGACCCGCGCGGCCGCGTGACCGGGGTCAGGGCACCGGCACCGGCTCCGCCAGGAGCTCGCGCACCCGGGGCGCGACCTGCGTGCCGTAGAGCTCGATCGACCGCATCATGTCGTCGTGCGGCAGGCGACCCGTCGCGTACCGCATGTCGAAGCGCGAGACGCCGAGGATCCGCATGTTGCGCGCGATCTTGCGCGCGACCGTCTCGGGCGAGCCGACGTACAGCGAGCCGCCGGCGGAGAGTCCGGCGCGGTACCCGGCGACGTCGAGGGGCGGCCAGCCGCGCTCCCGGCCGAGCTGGTCGGTGACGGCCTTGTGGTACGGCCAGTAGCGCTCGGCGGCTTCTTCGTCGGTGGCGGCGACGAAGCCGGGCGAGTGCATCGCGATGGGTTGCTGCGGCAGCTCGAGCTGGGTCAACGCCTGGCGGTAGAGCCGCGAGAACGGGGCGAACTGCGCGGGCTGCCCGCCGATGATCGCGAGGAACAGCGGCATGCCGTAGGAGGCGGCGCGGATGACGGACTGCGGGGAGCCACCGACGCCGATCCAGGTCGGGATGGGGCCGTGCTCGAGCTTCGGGAAGACTTCCTGGTCGACCAGGGCTGCGCGCTTCGTGCCGGACCAGGTCACCTTGTCGCCGCCACGGAGGGCTGCCCAGAGCTGCAGCTTCTCCTCGAAGAGGACCTCGTAGTCGCTCAGCTCGTAGCCGAAGAGCGGGAACGACTCGGTGAAGGACCCGCGGCCGAGGATGACCTCGGCGCGGCCGTCGGAGATCGCGTCGACGGTGGCGAAGCGCTCGTACACGCGGACCGGGTCGTCCGAGGAGAGCACCGTGACGGCGGAGCCGAGACGGATCGACGAGGTCGAGGCGGCGATCGCGGCGAGGACGACCTCGGGCGCGCTCACGATGAAGTCCGCGCGGTGGTGCTCGCCGACCCCGATGAAGTCGATGCCGAGCTGGTCGGCGAGGACGGCCTGCTCCACGACGTCGCGGATGCTCTGCGCGTCCGACTTGACCGAGCCGTCGGGCAGCTCGGTGACGTCACCGAACGTGTCGAGGCCGAGCTGCACCGGGCCGACACGGTCGGGTGCGGGCGGCGGCACGTCCGAGGGGCGGTCGGTGCCGAATGCGTTGCTCATGGGTCCTCCTGCGACGTGCCCGTTCAATGCGTATGCATGAATCTAGCACGGATCGGTCCCGAGCGCAGCAGTCCCGCACCCGCCCCGAGTACCGTCACGCCCATGCCGCAGATCCCCGACCAGACCGGCCGCCGCATCGTCGTCACGGGCGCGAACAGCGGAACGGGCAGGGAGACCGCCACCAGACTCGCCGCCGCCGGCGCGTCCGTGGTGCTCGCCGTCCGCACCCCGTCCAAGGGCGAGGACGCCGTCCGCGAGATCCGCGCGGCGCACCCCACCGCCGACGTCGAGGTCCGCGAGCTCGACCTCGCCGACCTCGCGAGCGTCCGCCGCTTCGCGGACGGCATCGCAGCGGACGATCGCCCCCTCGACGTCCTGGTGAACAACGCCGGTGTGATGGCGCCACCGAAGCGTTTCGAGACGGTCGACGGCTTCGAGCTCCAGTTCGGCACGAACTTCCTCGGCCCGTTCGCGCTCACGAACCTGCTGCTGCCGACCCTGCTCCGCGCCGGGTCGCCGCGCGTCGCGACCATGTCGAGCCTCGCGGCACTCTTCGGCAGCATCCGGTTCCCCGACCTGCAGTGGGAGCGCGGCTACAACGGCTGGCGGGCGTACGGCCAGTCGAAGCTCGCCGACCTGCTCCTCGCACTCCACCTGCACCGGCTCGCGGTCGAGCGGGACTGGGACCTCGTCAGCACGGCGGCCCACCCCGGCTACACGCGGACGAACCTGCAGTCAGCGGGGCGGTCGCTCGGCCGCTCGAAGCCCGTGCGGTCCCACGACCGTGCGCTGCCCTTCACGCAGGACGTCGAGCAGGGTTCGGAGCCGCTGCTGTACGCCGCTGTCGGGCCGAACGCCGTCGGGGGCGCCTACTACGGTCCCGCGGGTTTCGGCGGCCTCACCGGCCCCACCACGGTGGCGTCGATCCCCCGGTCGGCCCGGAGCGCCGACCTCGCCCGCTCGCTGTGGGCGGTCGCCGAGGACCTCACGGGGACGGCGCCGCCCGCCTGACCGGCCTGGAGGCGCGGCGCGCGCCCTCCCGTCGGCTCACCAGCGCAGGTGGTCGCGCTCCAGGGCACCGGTCACCGCCGCGAGCAGCGCCCGCTGGCCGCGGGCCGTGGGGTGCACGTCGTCGGACTGCATCCACCCCGGGTGCCCGCGGAGCGGCTGTCCGAGGTCCAACCAGGACCCGCCGACCCCGTCCACCGCGGTGTGCAGTGCGGCCGAGATCGTCGCGAGCTGGGACGGCGGGGCGTCCTGGTCCCAGACCGCGCTGAGGCCGACGACCCGGGCGCGCGGCAGGAGCCGGTGCACGGCCGCGACCAGCTGCTGCGTCGCGCCGTCGAGCTCGTCGTCGTCCTGGCCGAGGTCGTTCGAGCTGGCCTGCAGCACGACCACGGCGGGGTGCAGCACCGCGGCCTGCTCCGCGAGCTCCTCGTAGGTCGCGGAGCACTGGTCCTCCCCCTCGGCGAGGATCCCGGCGCCGTCGCAGCCGAGGTCGGTCAGCCGGAGGTGGTCCCGCGCGGCGAGCAGCTCCGGCCACGCCTGCGCGGAGCGGAGTCCGTGCCCGATCGTGATCGAGTCGCCGATGACCACGACGCGCGCCCCGGTCGGCTCGGGGCCGAGCGGCAGCACCGCCGCCACGTCGGACGAGCACCCGGCCAGCACACCGCAGACCGCCACGGCGACGGCACCGACCAGGAGGGCTCGGGACGGGTGGCGCACGACAGCCCTCAGAACTGCACGTCGTCGCGCGTGAACGCCGCCGTCACCGCGGCCGCGATCGCCTGCTGCCCCCGCACCGTCGGGTGCACGTCGTCCGACTGCATCCAGTCCCCGTGCCCTCGCAACGGCTCGCCGATGTCGACGTAGGTGCCGCCCTCGCGCTGGAGTGCCACGCGCATCGCCTTCGAGATCTTCGCGAGCTGCGCGGGCGGGGCGTCCTGGTTCCAGATCGCGCTCAGCCCGATGACCCGCGCCCGCGGCATGCGCCGGTGCACGTCGTCGACGACCTGGTCGGTGGCGCTCCGGATCTCGGCGGTGTCGAGCCCGAGGTCGTTCGAGCTCGCCTGCAGCAGGACCACCTGCGGACGGAGTCCGACCGCGCGCTTCACGAGGGTCGCGTAGGCGCTGGCACAGTCGTCGTCGTCCCCGAGCGCCGCGACGCCGGCGCCGTCGCAGGACAGGTTCGTGAGCGACCAGCCGTTCGTGTCCGCCATGAGGGCTGGCCACGCCTGCGCGGTCGTGAGGCCGTGACCGCCGGTGATCGAGTCACCGATCGCGACCACCCGCACGTCGTCCGCCCGGTCCCACGGGGTCCCTGGGCCAGGGGTGGGCGTCCGGCGGGCGCTGACGCTCGGCGATGCCTCCGCACCGACGGCGGCGGACGGCTGCTCGCTGCAGGCGCCGAGGGCGATCACGGCGAGCGCCGCGACGCCGACGACGAGCACGCTCCGGGTCCGGGTGGTCACGGAGCGCGAAGCTACGCCCGCACGCCAAGGCCCGCCCGTACGGGGCGCTGCGGGTGCGCTCAGGCGCGGGGACCGGCCAGGCGTGTCCGGTCGCGGCTCAGGCGCGGTGCAGCTCGACCGAGCCGTCGAGTCGTCCCGGCTCGGTGAGGCGTGCGTGCTGCAGCACCGTCCGCTCGGGTCCGACCGCAGCGGCGACGATCGACAGCGTCGTCATGTGCCCCTCGGCCTCGTGGGCGTCGCGGAGGATGGCGTCCGGGTGGTCCGTCGGCAGCTCGGCGGAGGCGGCGAGCACACCGAACCAGCCGCTCCAGCCGTCGCCCGCGTCCTCGCCGGCGTCCGCGGTGCGGAGTTCGTCGAAGGGCCCGAGCACCGGGGGCGCGACAGGGGCGTCGACCGCTCGGAAGGCCTCGAGCCAGCGCCCGATACGTGGTGCGGCGGGGTCGTCCGGCTCGCCGTGCGTCACCATGTGCACGCCGGGCGCGAGCGCGGTGGTGCGGACCTCGGTGCCGTCCCACGTGACGACCTCGGCGCCCGCGGCCGTCGCGCGGACGAGGTTGAACGCCCGGGTGGTGGGCAGCGTGCCGCCGCGGCCCGGCAGGACTCCGGTGACCGCGTCGAGGGGCACGACGCCCCGGGTCGTCCACGTGCCGTCGTCGCTCGGCACCGGTTCGCCGCGGTTGAGGACGACCGCGAGCCCGGCGGTGTCGGACGCGGCGAGCCAGGCGCCGCCCGCCGAGCGGTCGCGCACGCCGCGCACGCCGGGGTCGCGGTCCGGCCACCAGGCGGCCGGCGGGTCCCACGGGCGCTCGGGCGACTCGTCGCGGAGGGCGAGCACCGTGACGGGCCACTCGGAGCCGGGCGCGACGCGGACGACGACGGTGCACATGCTCCCGATCCTCGCACGGGTGCCGCCGGTAGCGTGACGGGTGTGAGCGCAGCAGCAGAGCACACCCGCACGGTCGTCGTCGGCATCACCGGAGGCATCGCCGCGTACAAGGCCGTCGGTGTCGTCCGCGACCTCGTCACCCGCGGCCACGACGTCCACGTCGTCCCGACGGAGGGGGCTCTGCGGTTCGTCGGGCTGCCGACCCTCGAGGCCCTCAGCCGCAACCCGGTGACGACGAGCGTCTGGGACGACGTCGCGGAGGTCCGGCACGTCGCGCTCGGCCGCCGCGCCGACCTCGTCGTCATCGCCCCGGCGACCGCGGACGCGCTCGCCCGGATGGCGGCGGGCCTCGCGGGAGACCTCCTCGGCACGACGCTCCTCGCCACCGAGGCGCCCGTCGTCGTGGCGCCCGCGATGCACCCGCAGATGTGGGAGCACCCGGCCACGCGGGCGAACGTCGAGACCCTCCGCGCGCGTGGTGTCCGTTTCGTCGGGCCGGTCGTCGGTGCGCTCACCGGGGACGACGCCGGCATCGGCCGGATGTCCGAGCCCCGGGACATCGTCGAGGCTGCACTGGCGGTGCTGGACCAGCCCGACCGCCCCGACGACGCAGGTCTCACCACCGGAGCCGCACCGTCCCTCCCGTCCGGTGACCTCCGAGGCGTGCGTGTGCTGGTGACCGCAGGGGGGACCCGTGAACCGGTCGACCCCGTCCGGTTCGTGGGCAACCGGTCGAGCGGTCGGCAGGGCGTCGCGTTCGCGGCGGACGCCGCCGCTCGCGGGGCGGCGGTCACCCTCGTCGCGGCGAACGTGGACGCCGGGCTCACCGCCGACCTCGGCGTCGAGGTGGTGCCCGTCGGGTCGGCCCTCGAGCTCGCAGACGCCGTGCGAGCAGCGGCCGAGGACGCGGACGTCGTCGTGATGACGGCGGCGGTGGCGGACTACCGGCCGACCGAGGTGCACGCCGAGAAGCTCAAGAAGGACGCACAGGGCGACCACCTCACGCTCGAACTCGTCCGGAACCCCGACGTGCTCGCCGAGCTCGTGGCGAACCGGCGCTCGGGGCAGATCATCGTGGGGTTCGCCGCCGAGACGGAGCCCGACCGCGCCGCCCGCATCGCGCTCGGGCGGGCGAAGATCGCGCGGAAGCCGGCCGACCTCCTCGTGGTGAACCACGTCGGGTGGTCGTCGGGCTTCGAGCGCGAGGAGAACGCGATCGAGGTCCTCAGCCCGGGCGGCGAGGTCGTCCGGGAGACCTCCGGGACGAAGGCCGAGGTGGCGGCGGCCGTCCTCGACCTGGTCGCCACCGCGCTCGCCTGACGACGACGTGGCGACGGTCGCCTCGCTGCTCACTGCTCGCCGCTCGCCGCTCGCCGCTCGCTCCGAGGGAGCGACGAGCACGATGGAGCCATGCGACGACGTGAACGCACCAGACGCGCCAACCGCACCGCTGCCGCCCTCGCCGTCGTGCTCGGCGGCGCCGGTGTCACGCACTTCCTCCGCCCGCGCACGTACGACCGGATCGTCCCCGAGGCACTCCCGCCCCGTCTGACGACGCTCCTGTCGGGCGTCGCCGAGCTCGGCATCGCGGCGGGACTCGCCGTGCCCGGGACCCGGCGTGCCGCGGGGTGGGCGGCCGGGGCGCTGTTCCTCGCGGTCTTCCCCGCCAACGTCAAGATGGCGAAGGACCTCCTCGACTCGCCGCGGTCGACCCGGACGATGCGGCTCGTGTCGGTCCTGCGGCTGCCGCTCCAGGCACCCCTGGTGTGGTGGGCGGCCCGCGTGGGCCGGCACGGCGGATGAGCGAGGCGCGCGCGGCTGTCCCGCTGCGGCACCGGCCGGTGACGGTGCACGCCTGGGAGGACGTCGTGTTCGCGCACTGGCGGCACGACCCGCAGGTCCTCGCGCGGATGCTCCCCCGCGGGACCCGTCCGGACGTCGTGGACGGCAGCGCCTGGGTCGGCCTCTCGGCCTACGTCTTCCGCGAGACGCAGGTGCCACCGTTCCCACCGTCGGGACGGCTCGGCTCGATGACCGAGGTCACCATCGAGGTCCTGACGATCGACGACCACGGCCGGCACGGCGTCGCCCACCGGACGGTCGACACCGCCAACGTGCCCGCGATCGTCGCGGCGCACGCGCTCCTCGGCGTCCCGTACACGTTCGCGCACGCCGGCTCGCGTCGACGCGGGGACACCGTCGCGCACCGGTCCGTGCGGCACCCGAACCGCGCGCTCCACCCGTTCCGAGCCGCACGCGCGTTCCGGCTGACGCCGACGGACCGGCCGGGCGGCTCGCCCCGCCCCCGCCACTCCGCCGCCGTCCGCGTCACGGCAGGTCCGGTCACGACGGCGCCGCTCGCGGTCGAGCTCACGACGCGCGTCGGCATCCACGCCCGGCACCTCGCGCAGACGGTCTTCTGGCAACGGCAGCACCCGCCGCTGACGATCCGGTCGGCGCAGGTCGAGCACCTGTCCGGTGACCTGCCCGCGGCCGTCGGGCTGCCCGGGTTGTTCGACCGCGCACCCGACTCGGCACTCGTCGTGGACGCGACGACGGTCCGCTACGCGTGGGGGGACGTGGTGCGGTGACGGACGACGACCTCGTCCGGTTCGTCACCGCCCAGGAGGGGGTGCACGAGACCGCCGTCGCCGAGCTCCGCTCCGGCCGCAAGCGCACGCACTGGATGTGGTTCGTGTTCCCGCAGCTCGCCGGGCTCGGTCGGAGTCCGACCGCGCAGCACTTCGCGATCACGGGGGTCGACCAGGCCGCGCGGTACCTGGCGGACCCGGTGCTCGGGCCGCGGCTGCTCGACGCCGTGGCGGTCCTGACGGAGGCTCCGGCGCCGTCGGTCGAGGCGCTACTCGGAGGCATCGACGCCGTGAAGGCGCGGTCCTCGCTGACGCTCTTCGCCCGGGCCGCGGCGGACCCCGCGCCGTTCCGGGCGGCACTCGACCGCTGGTACGGGGGCGAGGAGGACCCGGCGACCCTGCGCCTGCTCGACGACACGGGACGGGTACCCCGACCGTCCGGCGGCCGCTGACCGTATATCAGGTACGGTGATCCGTACGGCCGCACCCGGGGTGTCGGTCGCCCGACGAGCAGACCTCGAGGAGGGTCCCCGATGCCGGTCCCCACCAGCGCACCGACCGAGCACCAGCTGCTCCGCGACACCGTCCGCGCGAAGATCCACGACGCGATCATGGACGGGACACTGGAACCGGGTGAGCGGCTCAACGACGACGAGCTCATCGCCTGGCTCGGGGTCTCCCGCACCCCCATCCGCGAGGCCCTCAGCCAACTCGCGCGTGCCGGACTCATCGAGATGGCGCCCAACCGGTACACCCGGGTGACCACGCCGAAACCGGAGGAGGTCGTCGAGGCCCTGCAGACCCTCGGCGTGCTGTTCGGCGGCGTCGTGCGGCTCGCGGTCCCCCGGCTCGGTCCCGCGGCACGGCGGAAGATCCTCGCCGCGCTCGACAAGACGATCGCCGAGTTCGAGGCCCACGACGTCGCCGGGGTGAACCACGACTCCCTCGACGTGTTCGGCCTCTACGTCGCGGAGTGCGGCAACGCCGACCTGCAGCGCGTGTGCCGCGACACCACGGACGGCCTCGGGTTCCGTCTCCGCCTGCCGAACCTCGACGAGCTCGTCGACTGGGACTCGATGACGGCGGAGTTCAAGCGGCTCCGGGCGGCCACCGAGGCCGGCGACAACGTCGCTGCCGAGCTCGCGACCGAGGCGATCCACCTGCTCCCGGGCGAGAAGCACTGAGAACCCTGTACATCCGGACAGGGATGGCTGCACCGGCCCCTCCCAGCCTGCCCGGTAGCATCTGGACGACCCCCTGAGAGCCGAACCCGGAGGCCACCCATGAGCGCTCGCGAGACCGACCGGACCGCCATCGCGGCCCGACTCGCGGCAGCGGTCGGACGCATCAACCGACGTGCCCGCACCGACTCCGCCTCGCTCGGGTACGGCATCGTGTCCGCCCTCGCGACGATCGAGCGCGAAGGACCCCTGCGACCAGGCGACCTCTCCCGCCTGGAGGTGGTCACGAAGCCCACCATGACGCGGATCCTGACCGAACTCGAGCAGCGCGGCTTCATCGAGCGCGAGGCCGATCCGCGGGACGGTCGGGCCTTCATGGTGAGCGCCACACCGGCCGGTGTCGCAGCCGTCGAGGAAGCACGGTCGCAGCGCACCGGCATCGTCGCAGAACTCATCCACGACCTCCCCGATGCGGACGTCGACGCGATCGCGAACGCCCTCGGCGTCCTGGAGCGCATCGCGCAGGGTGAGCGCACACAGGAACCTCCCACCTCCTGAGCCGCGATCCGGTCGTTACCGAACCGTTACCAACGGGCGGACGGACCGTTCTGCCAGTGTTCCTGGACGCGCTGCCCAGCGTGACGCGTCATCGTGTCGGCTCCGCCTCGGCGTGACCTCCCCACGGTCACCGGAGGGCGGACGGACGGGCCCCACACCACCGTCCGGGCCTCACCCGACTCGCGGACCTCGACGGTCCCACCGTCTCCGACCTCCACGCCTCCCCCACCCCGGCGTGCCCGGACGGTCCGCGCCCGAGTCGGCCGACCACCGGAACCGATGAAGCAACGCACCACCGAACTCCCCACGACCACCGCCTCCACCCGACGCGAGGCCCTCGACTCCCCGTCCCGACGTGTGCGCCGAGCCGTCCGCAACCGGACGACCCTCGTCGCCGCGGGCGCCGCCGTGTTGGCCGTCGCCGGCGGCGGCGTCCTGGTCGGGACCCAGCCGGCCCTCGGCGAGGCGCTCGGTGTCCCGACCGCCAGCCCGACGTCCGCTCCGGCACTCGACGGCACGGCACTCGACCGCGCCCAGGCGCAGGCAACGATCTCGAGCGCGCAGGTCGTCCTCGCCGACGCGAACCACAAGACCGACACGGCGACACTCGAGCAGCGCGTCGACGCACTCGACGACTACCGGAAGCTCTCGGGCGCCGCGCTGACGAACCGGATCGCGTCCACCGTCGCCGCCACGCAACAGGTCGCCGAAGCGAGTGCCGCGCAGGACAAGTCCGACGTCGACGCGCAGCGTGCCGCGGCCGCGAAGGCCGCCGCGGAGAAAGCAGCAGCCGAGAAGGCAGCAGCCGAAGCCGCCGAGCGGGCACGCAAGCTCGCCGCGGGCAACACCGTCGCGGGGGCGAAGGCGACCGCGAGTTCGCTCGCGTCCTCGCAGTACGGTTGGGGCTCGGACCAGTTCCAGTGCCTCGACAGCCTCTGGACCAAGGAGTCCGGGTGGGACTACCGCGCCGTGAACAGCAACGGCGGGGCGACCGGCATCCCGCAGGCGCTCCCCGGCTCCAAGATGGCGACGATGGGCTCGGACTGGCAGACCAACGCCACCACGCAGATCAAGTGGGGCCTGCAGTACATCGCGGACGCCTACGGCACCCCGTGCGCCGCCTGGGGGCACTCGCAGGCGTCGAACTTCTACTGATCGCGCGGACCTGATCCTGCGGACCTGACGGCCGGGAGGCCCGTGGCGGACCCGCCACGGGCCTCCCGGCCGTCCTGGTCGCGACCCGAGTGCGGTAGGCATGCTCCGTGACCACCACCGGACTCCGCCGCATGGCGCCCCGCGACCCCGCCGAGGCGCACCGCGCGGCGAGCCCGCTCGAGCTGCTCTTCGACCTCGTCTTCGTCGTCGCGGTCGGGTTCGCCGCGACGAACCTGCACGAGATCGAGGCCGAGGGACACGTCAGCTCTGCGGTCGTCGCCTACGCGTTCGTGTTCTTCGCGATCTGGTGGGCGTGGATCAACTTCACGTGGTTCGCCACCTCGTTCGACACCGACGACTGGTTGTACCGCGTCACGACGTTCGTGCAGATGGCCGGCGTGCTCGTCCTCGCCGCCGGGGTGCGTCCGTTCATGGCCGAGGGTGACCTCAGGATCGCGGTCATCGGGTACGTCGTCATGCGCCTCGCCCTCGTCGCCCAGTGGCTCCGCGCCGCGGTGTCATCGCCGGGGTACCGCCGGACCGCGTTCCGGTACGCGATCGGCATCGTCGTCGTCCAGATGCTCTGGGTGCTCGCCCTGGCCGTGCCCGAGGCCGCGCGCCCGTGGGTGGTCCCCGTGCTGATCCTGCTCGAGGTGCTCGTGCCGCCGTTCGCCGAGCAGGGGTCGCGGACCACCCCGTGGCACACGCGGCACATCGCCGAGCGGTACTCGCTCTTCACGCTCATCGTCCTCGGCGAGGGGCTCGTCGCATCCGCGAGCGCGGTCATCGACGGCATCGCCGACGCCGACCACCTCGGTCCTCTGCTCGTGCTCGCCGCCGCGGGCCTCGTGATCGTCGCCGGCATGTGGTGGATCTACTTCTCGCGCGAGCAGCACGCACACATCCGGTCGCTCCGGACGGCGCTCGTGTTCGGGTACGGCCACTACGTCGTGTTCGCCGCAGCCGGGGCGCTGCCCGCCGGGATCGAGGTGGCCGTGAGCGCCGACGCCGGTGAGGCGGACCTGTCGCACGTGACCGTCGCGGCGACGATCGCCGTCCCGGTCGCGCTCTTCGTGCTGGCGGTCTGGGCGCTCGCGCTGCGTCCGTCGTTGTCACCCGGGCGGAACGTCCTCGTCGTGTTGCTCGCACTCGGGATCGCGGCGTCCGTGGTCGTGCCCGAGGCGTCGATGGTCGTGACCGCCCTGCTCGTCGCGGCGACCGTGGTCGTGCTGGAGGTCGCCGACCAGCGGTGAGCCGTCCGCTCCGGCGCTGCTCTGTGCTCACCGTGGCCGCGGTGCAGGTGCGACCACCGCGGCCGCGGTGCGGGAGCGATCAGCCGATGCGGGCCACGCGGACGTCCACCCGGCTGAGGGCCAGGCCCTGCTCGGTGGCCGCCGCGAGGGCTGCGACGTGAGCATCGTGGGCCGTCTCGGGCGCCGGTCGGGACAGGTCGGTGCCGATGACGATCCGGAGCACGTCACCGTCCAGCACGACGCGGCTCGGAGCCGTCCGCGCGGCCAGGCTCTTCACCGCGGACACCGCGCTGCCGAGGGTCGGCCGGGCGCGGTAGAGATCGGCGACCCCCGGGACCTCGAGCACGGCGGCCTCGACGGCGGTGAGGATGTCGTCGGCGGGGCTCATGCGTCCTCCTCGGGGGCGTCGTCGGTGTCGTCGGTGTCGTCGGTGTCGTCGGTGTCGTCGGTGTCCTCCGTGCGGCGCAGGAGGTCCCGGACCACGACGTCGACCGAGTCCACCACGAGGTCGGTCTGGTCGGCGAGGACCCGGGCGACCGTCTCGCGCACCTCGGAGGCGACCGCGCGGATCGTCGCACCGGAGCGGACCGCGATCTCGACGATGACCTGGACCGGCGCGCCGAGCTCGGTCACGTCACCCTCGAGCGTGCAGCGTGCGATGAGCGCATCGGCCACGCCGTCGCCGGCGCTGCGGACGAGGGACCGGATCGCCCCCTCGGTCATCACCGGACGCTCGGTCGGCGCCGCCGGGCGGAGCGGCACGTCCCGCCCGGCACGGGCCTCGAGCGAGATGTTCGCGAGGATTCCGCTCACCCAGGACTCGTCGGCCGGGTCCTCCTCGGCCGCGGCGGCCTCGAGCGACCCGAGGGACGTCTGCCGGAGTCGGACCAGGGCGGCGAGCGCGTTCTGGCACGCCGGGGAGTCGTCGATGCTCGGGTCGGCGGGTTGCATGCCCGCGTCGAGGTAGTCGGCCAGCTCGTCGATCGAGTGGCCGTCGAGGTCGTCGGGTTCGAGGGATTCGAGCCGGACGTGCTCGGGGTCGGTCATCGCCATCCCTCCATGAGACGGATCATGTTCTTCCGGGCCCGGGACAGCAACCCGCGGACGGTCGACGCGGGCAGGTCGAGTTCCTCAGCGATCTGGTCGTAGGAGTACTCGAGCACTTCCTTCATGAGCCAGCACCTCCGCTGGGCCTCGGGCAGTTCGGCGAGCGCGGTCTCCACGGCTTCCTCGCGGGAGCGTGCCTCTGCGACCCGCTCGGGAGCGTCGCCGGACGGCGCCTCGACCTCGATCTCGGTGACGTCGTCGTGGAACCGCCGGGCCCGGATGCGGTCGATGCACTTTCGGCTGAGGATCCGCATGAGCCAGGACTTGACCTTGGCGTGGTCCTCGAGTCGGTCGAGCCGGTCCCAGGCGGTGATGAAGGTCTCCTGTACGACGTCGTCGAGCTCGTCGGTCGACCCGAGCGTGCGACGTGCGTACGCCCGGAGCAGCGGCGTGTAGCGGCGGATGAGGACCTCGAACGCCCGGACGTCGCCGTCGGACGACCGGCCCGCGAGGACGGCATCGTCGAGGTCGGTGAGGAGCTGGTGGGGCACGGATTCCTTCTACCGGGATCGGGTGGGGTCTTCCTGAGCACGAGCAGCCGTCCCGCTCACCGGTCACCTGCACGGAACGCGTGCGCCGAGGTCACCCGGAACGGTCCGGCCGGCCGAGCGGCCAGCGCACGGACCCGCGCCTGCGCGAGCAGGTGCGTCCGCACAAGCCGGTGGTCCGGGGCGGTGCGCGGGTTCGGGGTGTCGGTCATGGTCGTTCCTCCTCGGGCCGTGGTGACGGCCTCCACCGGTGGGACGGAACGGAGCGGTCCTTCGTCACGCGCGAGACCCGACTTCTCGGGCGGGTCGCGGTAGGGCATGCTGGTGCCGTGCCCCTGGTGACCGCCGTCTGCCGCGTCGAGCGGCTCCTGCCCGACTCCGGGACGATCGGCGTCACGGCCATCGACAAACGCCCGGTCGAGGGACCGGTCCGGGTCCGCCCCCTCGGGCTCTACGCCGACGTGCAGGCCGACCGCAAACACCACGGCGGCGAGGACCAGGCGGTCTACGCCTACGCGGACGAGGACGCCGCGTACTTCGCCGACGTGCTCGGCCGCGAGGTCCCGCCCGGGCTCTTCGGCGAGAACCTGCGCACGAGCGGCGTCGACGTCGACGGTGCGGTCACCGGCGAGCGCTGGCACGTCGGGAGCTCCCTCGTCCTCGAGGTCACGATCCCGCGGATCCCGTGCGGCACCTTCGCCCGCCGGATGCGCGTCGACGGATGGGTCCGCCGCTTCACCGAGGAGGGCCGTCCTGGTGCGTACTTCCGCGTCGTGAAGTCCGGGCCGGTACAGGCCGGCGACGTCGTCGAGGTGCGCGACCGGCCGGACCACGGTGTGACGATCGGCGAGCTCTTCGCCGGGATCAGCGCCGAGCGTGCGCGTGCCGTGCTCGACGCGGGTCGTCCGGTGGCACCGAAGGTGCGGGTCCTGCTCGACAAGGCACTCGCACGCGGCTGACCCAGCGGGTCCTCGTGTCGGTCGGAACACCGTGCCGGGCGCGGAGCAGTGCGTCAGTCGAGCAGCGTGCGGCGGACGGGGTCGATCGGTCGCTTCGCGCGCGGCAGCCCGGCGACCACGAGGTCGTACGCGTTCGCGACGAGGTCCTCCACGAGGGTCTCGTCGATGCCGTCCCCGGGCGTGAGGGTGATCCAGTGCCGCTTGTCCATGTGCCAGCCCGGCGTCACCTCGGCGAGGTCACGGACGAGCGCGGCTCCGTGCGGAGGGGCGCACTTCAGGTTGACGATCGGGACACCCCGCAGCTCCGTCGTCATGACGAACATCTTCCCGACCACCTTGTAGACGAGGGCTCCCTCGCCGAACGGCTGCGTCTCCTCGACGGCGGGCAGCCCCATCGCGGTCCGCGTGGCCACCTCGTGCAGCGTTGCTCCGTCCATGCCCACAGCATGCCCGAGGTCGGACCCCGATCGGGGGTATGAGTGATCCTCGCGCTGGGCCTAGTCTGAGCGGATGCAGATGACCCGAACCCTCAGCATGGCCGCCGCGAGCGTCGTGCTCGCCGCCACCGCCGTCGTCGGCGGCGCCTCGGCCGCGCAGGCCGCACCCACCGTCTACAAGAACTGCGACGCCGTCCACCGCGTGTACTCCGGCGGCATCGCGAAGAAGTCCGTCACGAAGAACAAGGTGACCTCGGCCGGGAAGGTGACGTACCGCGCACTCAAGGGCACCGTCAAGAAGGACGACAAGCTCTACGCGGCCAACAAGAAGCTCGACCGCGACGCCGACGGCATCGCCTGCGAGAAGAGCTGACCCGACCACGCACCGGAGGGGGCCGGCGCGCACGGAGCGCGCCGTGCCTCCCGTCCGGAACCGCGACCGGAGGTCGCGCCGTGGGGCTGACGGGACGTCAGAGCGGCGGGACGCCCTCGTGGCCGGAGCGCGGACGAGCCGTCCCGGCCACGCCGGTGACCACCGATCCCGGCGGCACGTCCTTCGTGACGACCGTGTTCGCGCCGACGACGGAGTCGGCGCCGATCGTGATCGCGCCGATCAGGGACGAACCCGCACCGAGCACCACGCGGTCTCCGACCCGCGGGTGCCGCCGAGCACCGGGGCCGTGCTCGCCGCCGCGCCCACCGAGCGTGACGCCGTGGAACACCACCACGTCGTCGCCGACCACGGCGGTCTCCCCGATGACGACCCCCATGCCGTGGTCGATGAAGAACCGGCGACCGATGCGCGCACCCGGGTGGATCTCGATGCCGGTCGCCGACCGGGCGACCTGCGCCAGGACCCGCGCGGCGGAGCGCGACCCCGGCAGTCCGCGCGCGAGCCAGAGCCGGTGCGTCAACCGGTAGGTCCAGATCGCGTGCAGGCCGGAGTAGACGACCGCGTTCTCGAGGTCCCCGCGTGCTGCGGGGTCACCGCGGCGTGCTGCGGCGAGGTCCTCCCGGATGGTCCGCAACACGCCGCGCCGTCGGGCTGAGGTCACGCAGTGAGCCCCTCGAAGAGCACCGTCGAGAGGTAGCGCTCACCGGTGTCGCAGACGATCGCGACGATGCGCTTGCCGGCGTTCTCCGGGCGGGCGCCGACCTCGATCGCGGCGTGGATGATCGCACCCGAGGAGATGCCGGACAGGATGCCCTCCTGCGTCCCGAGGTCGCGGGCCACGCGCAGGGCGTCGTCGAGCTCGACGTCGAACACCTCGTCGATGACGCTGCGGTCGAGGACCTCCGGCACGAAGTTCGCGCCGATGCCCTGGATCTTGTGCGGGCCGGCCTTGCCCTCGGTGAGCAGCGGCGAGTCCTTCGGCTCGACGGCGATCACCTGGACGCCCGGCACCCGCTCCTTGAGGACCTGGCCCACGCCGGTGATCGTGCCGCCCGTGCCGACGCCCGCGATGAACACGTCCACGTGCCCCTCGGTGTCGCGGAGGATCTCCTCGGCGGTCGTCTTCCGGTGGATCGCGGCGTTCGCGGGCGTCTCGAACTGGTGCGCCAGGATCGCCCCGGGGGTCTCCTCGACGATCTGCTCGGCGCGGGCCACGGCGCCCTTCATGCCCTCGGGGCCCGGGGTCAGGACGACCTCGGCACCGTACGCGCGGATCAGGGCGCGGCGCTCGACGCTCATCGTCTCGGGCATCGTGATGACGACCCGGTAGCCGCGGGCGGCGCCGACGAGGGCGAGTGCGATGCCGGTGTTGCCGGACGATCCCTCGACGATGGTGCCGCCGGCCTGCAGCTCACCGGACTCCTCGGCAGCGTCGATGATCGCGACACCGAGCCGGTCCTTGACGCTCGCGCCGGGGTTGTAGAACTCGAGCTTCGCGAGGATCTCGGCGCTGCCCTCGCGCGGCAGCCGGTTCAGCCGGACGAGCGGGGTGTTCCCGAACGCCTGCGAGATGTTGTCGTGGATGGTGCCGCTCATCTGGGCTCTTCCTCCGGGTCGGGCCACGCCGCCGTCGATGGCGGTCGGGCGTGCGTGGCGCTCCTGCGCGCGTGCAGGACGAGCCTACCGAGACGCTCCGGACGTCCGCCGTTCCGTGACGCGCGCGCGAGCCGCCGCCGCCCGCGGCTGCCTCAGACCCCGTCCGCCGTTCCGTGACGCGCGCGCGAGCCGTCGCCGACCGCGGCTGCCTCACAGCCCGGCCGCCGCGACCCGACCCGCCGGCGTCGCAGCTCGTCAGCGCACGCCCACGGTCCGTCCGAACGCCTCGTCCGTCGCCTCGAGCACGCGCAGCACGTTCCCGCCGGCCAACGCCCGCAGGTCGTCATCGCTCCACCCCCGCCGGACCAGCTCGTCCGCCAGGACCGGGTACCGCGACACGTCACGCAGGTCCGGCGGCAGCACCGGCGTCCCGTCGTAGTCGCCGCCGATCCCCACGTGCGCGACCCCGGCGGCGTCGCGGGCGTGCTCCACGTGGTCCGCGACCTCCGCCACGGTGACGAGGGGCGCCTCCCCCACCGATCCGTCGGCCTCCCAGTCGGCGTACGCCCGCGACACGAACGCCGGCACGAAGGTGATCATCACGAGACCGCCGTTGTCCGGCAGCCGCTCGAGGACGTCGTCCGGCACGTTCCGCGGGTGGTCGCACACGGCCCGGGTGGACGAGTGGCTGAAGAGCACGGGCCGGGTCGCGACGTCGAGCGCGTCGTGCATGGTCGCGGTGGCGGTGTGCGACAGGTCGACGAGCATGCCCGTGCGCTCCATCTCCGCCACGACCTCGCGGCCGCGGTCGGTGAGTCCGCCGTGCGGGTGCGAACCCGTCGCTGAGTCCGCCCACGCGGTGTCGTCGTTGTGCGTCAGGGTCATGTACCGGACCCCGAGACGTGCGAACGACCGGAGGACGGCGAGGTCGTCCCCGATCGAGTGGCCGCCCTCCGCGCCGAGCAGCGACGCGATGCGGCCGTCGGCCACCGCCGCCCGCACCTCGGCCGCGGTCCTGGCGAGGGCGAACGTCTCCGGGTACCGGTCGACGATCCGCAGCGCGAGGTCGATCTGCTGCAGCGTCGTCCGCACGGGATCGGGCTCCGAACCGGGCACGAACACCGACCAGAACTGCCCGACGACCCCACCCGCCCGGAGCTTCGGCACGTCGGTGTGGAGCGACCCCTGCTCGGTGTCGATGCCCTCGACGCCGGAGCCGTGGCCCTCGCGCCGTTCCCAGGGCAGGTCGTTGTGGCCGTCGATCACCGGGAACACCGTCATCCGGCGACCGTACCGCAGCCGTCCACGACCAGCCGGTCGCTAGGCTCGGCCCATGGACCCCGTGACGCTGAGGACGGACCGCCTCGTGCTCTCGCCGCCGGAGGAGTCCGACGCCGACGCGGTCATCGCCTACGCCACCGACCCGGACGTCATCGCGTACACGCCGGTGCCCGTGCCGTACGGCGACGCCGAGTTCGTGGAGTGGCTGGAGCGCTGCCGCACCGGTCGGGCGGAGGGCACCAGGCTCGCGTGGGGGATGCGCCGCGCGGAGGACCCGCGGTTGCTCGGCACGGTCGAGCTGTTCGGCATCGCAGACGGGTCCGCCGAGGTCGGCTACGCCGTGCACCCCGACGGCCGCGGGCACGGGTTCACGACGGAAGCGGTGTCCCGCGTCGTGGACTGGGCGTTCACCGAGCCGCCGCACGGCCTCGGCCTCGTCCGCGTGCAGTGGCGGGCGATCGCGACCAACCGTGCGTCCGCGGCCGTCGCCCGCCGCGTCGGGATGTCGTTCGAGGGCCTCCGACGCTCGGCCAGCGTGCACCGTGGTCGCCGGCACGACGAGGCGCTCGCCGCGGTCCTCCGCGACGACGACCGGTCGGCCCCGCAGGGCTGGACCGCCTCCCCGTACGGCTGGTCCGCCGCGTGACGGTCCGCTTCCGCCTCGACACCCACCTCGACGGTCCGCCCGAGCGGGCGTTCGCCCTGTCGCTCGACATCGGCGCGCACGAGCGCTCCCTCGCCGGGACGGGCGAGCGCGCCGTCGACGGCGTGACGACCGGCAGGATCGGCCTCGGCGAGACCGTCACCTTCCGCGCCCGCCACCTCGGTGTCGTCTGGCGGCTCACCAGCCGCATCACCGCGCTGGAGGCACCGCACCGGTTCGTCGACGAACAGGTGCGGGGGCCGTTCGCGCGGTTCCGGCACGAGCACCGCTTCGAACGCGCCGGGAGCGGCACGCGGATGGTCGACGACGTCGTCGTCACGGCGCCCTTCGGGCCCCTCGGCCGGCTCGCCGAACTCGTGGTCCTCGACGGCTACCTGCGTCGGCTGCTGTCGGCGCGGAACGCCGCGCTGGCCGCCGAGGCGACTGCCGCCGAGACCTGACCGGACCGGTCGTCAGACCGCGTGCGCCCCGAGCAGTGCACCGGCGGCGTAGGTCGCGGCGAGCGCCAGTGCGCCACCCACGACGACGCGGATCGTCGCCCGCCCCCGCGCAGCGCCACCGAGCGCGGCACCGGTCGCCCCGGTGACGGCGAGCGCGACGAGGACGGCCACGACCGTGACCGCCACCCGCACGGCCTCGGGCGCGAGCAGCATCGCGAGGAACGGCAGCGCCGCCCCCGTGGTGAAGGTCGCCGCGGAGACCCAGGCCGCACGCCACGGGCTGACGACCTCGTCCTCCGCGTCGCGGAGCGCGGCCGCGGCCCGGCGCGCCCGCACCTCGGGTCGGACGAGCTCGGCCGCGACCGAGGACGCCACCTCGGGCGCGACCCCGAGTCCCCGGTAGTGCGCCGCGATGGTGTCGGCGTCCTCCGACTCCGCCTCGAGCTGCGCCTGCTGCGCGGCCTGACCGGTCCGCTGGGCGTCACGGGCGCCGCTCACGGAGACGTACTCGCCGAGGGCCATCGAGACCGCGCCGCCCACGAGCGCTGCGGTGCCGGCGGCGATGACCGGACCGGTGCCGGCACCCGCACCGGCGACGCCGACGAGCACGGCGGCGACGGACACGATGCCGTCGTTCGCGCCGAGCAGTCCGGCACGCAGCCAGTTGAGCTTCGCGGCGCTGGTGGCGTCGTGATCGGTGGCGGGGAGCACGAGGTCCGTAGCGGTCGACATGCGACGAGGATGCCACCGTCCAACGCGGCGCGCCAGCAAGGTGAGGCTGCCCTGACCTGGGGTTTTTCGGTGAGGGGAGCCTTACCTGAGCAGTTCTGCAGCGTGTGCGGCAAACCGCATCCTTCCCCGCACGGGGGCCGGACGCGGCGGGGTGCGGAAACCCAGCGCTGTCAGACTCGAGCAATGGGCAGGGGATTCAGGATCGACCACGTGGGCGTCACGGTGCCGGACATCGACGCCGCCACGGCGTTCTTCGCGGCGGCACTCGACGCCGTCTTCCTCTACGACGTCCGGTGCCGGACCGAGGAACCACGGAGCACCCCGGAGGTGCACGGCTACCTCGGGATCCCCTCGACCATGGCGCAGGGGGCCATCCGGATGCTCGCCCTGCCCGACGGGCCCGGACTCGAGCTCTTCGAGTACCTCGGGCCGGACCAGCACTCCCCCGCGACCCCGTCGGACCTCGGGTGGCAGCACGTCGCGCTGTACGTGGACGACATCGACGCTGCGCTCGAGAAGGTCGAACGTGCGGGGGGCGTGCGGAACTCGGACCCGCGAGCACTCCGTGGCGTCGAGGCCGGCGAGGGCAACCGCTTCGTGTACACCCGGACCCCGTGGGGCTCGACGCTCGAACTCGTGAGCTACCCGACCCCGCAGCCGTACCTCCTCACCGCGCCCCGAGCGAAGTGGGCGCCGTGGCCGACGCCGGACGACGCACGGGCGACACCGGTCCCCGTGCCGGCCCCGGCGTTCCGCACCGCGGTCCTCGGCTGGTCGGGTGCGACCACGTTCCGCCGCGGTGGGGTCGACGCACTGCACCCCGAGCCGGTCCCCGCTTGGTCTGCCCTCGTGGCGGCAGCGTCGCGCGCGGTCGCCGCCGTGTTCAGTCCCCGGCGACCCAGGCGCGCGTCGATCGACCGCTGAGCGGGTGCGCGAAGGGCTCGCCGGACGGCCGGAACCCGGCACCGCGGTAGAGCCGGACGGCGGGGGCGTTGTCCTCGAGCGCGTGCAGGACCACCCGCGGGTGTCCCGCACGGCCCGCCGCGGTGACGGCTGCCGCGAGCAGCTCTCGACCGACACCACGGCCCTGTGCCCGCGGCGTCACCGCGAGGAGCGACAGGTACGCCGCATCGTCCGGGTCGCCGGCACCACCGGTACCCGGGGCCGTCACGAGCACGAAGCCGGCGATGCCCGCGTCGTCCTCGGCCACGACGAGCGCGACCCGGTCCACGCCGAACTTCGCGACCGCACGTCGCCGCACCGCGTCGGACTCGGGCAGACCGTCCCGGACGGCGACGGCGGACACCCAGAGGTCCGTGCAGGCAGCGTCCTCGTCCTCCGAGGCGACACGGAGGACGAAGGACGGGACGGTCACCCGCTCAGCCTACGACCGACCGCTCACCGATCCGGTAGCCTGCGCCGCGGTGCTCCTCGGGCAGCCGGTCCCCGCGGCCGTGCAGCTTGTGCCGCAGGGACCCGTCCTGGTACCCGGACGGGTAGACGCCACGGGCGCGGAGCTCGGGCACGACGAACTCGATGACGTCCTCCCACGTGCCCGGCGTCACCGCGTAGGCGAGGTTGAACCCGTCGACGTCGGTCTGCTCCTGGATCCGCTGCAGGGTGTCCGCGATCGTGGCACCCGACCCGACCGCGACCGGGCCGAGCCCGCCGATCGCGGTGTGCCGTGCCAGGTCGCGGATGGTCCACTTCGAGCCGTCCGTGCCCTCGGCCGCGGAGATGTTCGCCGCCGCCGACTGGATCGCGTTCGACTCGACGTCGCCGAGCGGCTCGTCGAGCTCCCACTGCGACAGGTCGACGCCCATCCAGCCGGAGTTGAGCACGAGTGCGCCCTCCTCCGACGCGTACGACAGGTAGTCCTCGTACTTCGCCTGCGCCGCCTCGTCGGTGGCGTCCGTGATGACGGTGAGCAGTGAGTAGATGCGGGCGGCGTAGCGGTCGCGACCGGCTGCCTCCAGGGCGTCCCGGATCTTCGTGACCGTCGCGGCCAACTGCGGCAGCGTCGGTGCCCCGACGAACACGGCCTCGGCGTTCTCGGCCGCGAAGCGGACGCCGCGGGGCGAGGCACCGGCCTGGTAGATGACGGGCGTGCGCTGCACGGACGGCTCGGACAGGTGGATCCCCGGGACGTCGAAGTGCTTCCCGTGGTGCTCGATCGGGTGCACCTTCGCCGGGTCGGTGAAGACCCCGGTCTCGCGGTCCTCGACGACCGCGTCGTCCTCCCACGATCCCTCCCAGAGCTTGTAGAGGACCTCGAGGTACTCGTCGGCGACGTCGTAGCGGTCGTCGTGCGACAGCTGGTCCGTCTGCCCCATGTTGCGGGCTGCGCTCGGCAGGTAGCCGGTCACGACGTTCCACCCGACCCGGCCCTTCGTGAGGTGGTCGAGCGTCGACATGCGGCGGGCGAACGGGTACGGGTGCTCGTACGCGGTCCCGGCGGTGATGCCGAACCCGAGGTGCTCGGTCACCGCGGCCATCGCCGAGACGAGCAGGACGGGGTCGTTCACGGGGACCTGCGACCCCGTCCGGAGCGCGGACTCGTTCGATCCGCCGTACACGTCGTACGTGCCGAGGACGTCGGCGATGAAGATGCCGTCGAACGCGCCGCCCTCGAGGATCTTCGCGAGGTCCGTCCAGTACGACAGGTCGTTGTAGTGCCGCGAGCGGTCGCGGGGGTGGCGCCACAGCCCGGAGGACTGGTGCGCGACGCAGTTCATGTCGAACGCGTTGAAGCGGATCTGCCGGGGTGCACTGTCGGTCGTCACGGTCGCGACGCTACGGGCGGGCGGGCGCGACCGCCAGGGACGTTGCGTCGTGTGACACGCCCGGCCGGGAGGCACGGGTGCGGCCCGCCACGCAGGTCCCGCCCGGCGAGCGCACCGCCGGCCGCGGGCGGGTGCGCTGTCCGCACGCCGAACGGTTGCTGGGCACGAGTCCGCGCGCCACGGCAGGATGCAGGGGTGCCCCAGACCATGCAACGTACCCGGTGGTCCGCGACGACCCAGGACCCGACCCAGGCGTCGGAGCAGCTCCGTGCGCTCCCCGATCTGCAGCGCGTCGCCGTCGAGCCCGGCGCCGACGGGTTCACGTTCGACGTGCGTCGGCGCGGGACCGACCTGCTCTCCCTGTGGTCCTCCGCGTCCTCCGGGGACGTCCACGGCGAGGTGCAGGCCGACACCGCGATGGTCCTCTTCTGGCTGAAGTCCGGCAGCGGCGCGGTCGACGACGACCACGACGTCCCGACCGGCCGGCCGTCGCTCTTCCGCCACGACCTGCAGCACGTGCGGTGGACCGGGTACGAACTCGACCTCATCCGCATCGACCGCCGGACCGTGGAGGAGGTCGCCGCCGAGCGGGGCGCCTGGCGACCAGGGCCCCTGCGGTTCCAGCCCCACCACATCCCGGAGGGACCGGCGCTCGCCGCGTGGTGGCTCATGATCCGTACGGTGGCCGCCGAGGTGTTGCAGGGCCCCTCCGTCGTACCGGAGGCCCGCGAGCGGGAGCTGACGCGGTTCGCCGCCGGCGGGCTGCTCACCGCGATCCCGCACTGGCCGATCGGCGAGCAGGGGCCGCCGCCGACCGCCGCGGCCGCCCGGTTCGCCCGCGCCGAGGGGTTCCTGCTCGACCACGCCACGGAGCAGATCTCGGTCGAGGACGTCGCCGACGCCGCCGGCCTGAGCATCCGCGGTCTGCAGGAGGCGTTCCGGCGGCACCACGGCATCACCCCGACGGAGTACCTCCGTCGCATCCGGCTGCTGCTCGCCAGGGAACAGCTCGAGTCCGGCGAGGCCGACAGCGTCGGCGACGTCGCCCGCGCGGCCGGGTTCGGGCACCTCGGGCGCTTCGCGAGCAGCTACCGCGCGGAGTTCGGCGAGCTGCCGCGCGAGACGTGGTCGGCGTCGCGGAAGGACCGCTGAGACACGGGGCGCCGCGGAATGACCGCTGCGGCACGAGGTGCCGCGGACGGACCGCTGTGCGGCACGCGGCGCCGCGGACGGACCGCTGCGGCACGAGGTGCCGCGGAGACCGACGGCAGGACGTCAGGCGGCGGCTTCGCGCGCGGCTGCCTCGGCGGCGACCCACGCGAGCATGCCGCACTTGACCCGCATCACGAACTTCGAGACACCGTGGAACGCGACGAGGTCCTCGAGGACGTCCTCGTCGGGCTCGCCGGCACCGCGGGAACGCATCATCTCGCGGAACGTCTCGGTGAGCTCGAGGAACTCGGGGACGGTCCGGCCGGGGGCCATGTCCGTCAGCACCGACGCCGACGCCATCGAGATCGAGCAGCCGTCGCCCTCCCACGCGAGTTCCGCGATGCGGTCGGTCCCAGGCTCGAGCCGGACCCGGACGGTGATCTCGTCGCCGCAGGTCGGGTTGCGTTCGAAGTGCTCCGCGTCCGCGTGGTCGAGCGGTTCGTCCCCGTGGCGGGCCTTGGCGTGGTCGAGGATGACCTGCTGGTAGAGGGAGTCGAGGGCGCTCACCGAGTGCCCGCCTCGTCCGCTCCGAAGTACCCGCGGATCTCGCCGACCGCCTGCACGAACCGGTCGACGTCCGACTCGGTCGTGTACACGTAGCTGCTCGCCCGGGTGGTCGCGACGAGGCCGAGGCGGCGGTGCAGCGGCTGGGCGCAGTGGTGTCCGGACCGCACCGCGATGCCCTGCGCGTCGAGGTACTGGGCGACGTCGTGCGCGTGCACGCCGTCGACGTCGAACGACACCAACCCCGAGCGGGGGACCCCGACCGGCGGCCCGACGACGCGGATCCCCTCGACGGCCGCGAGCCCGTCGAGCATGCGCTGCGCCAGGTGCTCCTCGTGCGCGCGGACCCGGTCGGTCCCGATGCCCTCGAGGTACCGGACGGCCTCGGCCAGCGCGACCGCCTGCGAGACCGGTTGCGTGCCCGCCTCGAAGCGCTCGGGAGCGGGCATGAACTCGCTGGACTCCATCGTCACGGTCGTGATCATCGACCCGCCGGTGCGGAACGGCGGGAGTGCATCGAGCAGCTCGGCGCGCCCCCAGAGCACGCCGACGCCGTTCGGCCCGAGCATCTTGTGCCCGGAGAACGCGGCGAAGTCGACACCGAGGTGCCCGAGGTCGAGCGGCCGGTGTGGCGCTGACTGACAGGCGTCGAGGACGACGAGCGCCCCCTTCGCGTGGGCGAGCGCGACGACCTCGGCGACCGGGGCGACCATGCCGGTGACGTTCGAGACGTGGGCGAACGCGACGACCTTCGTGCGGTCGGTGATGTGCTCGGCGGCGTCCGCTGCGGTCCAGGTGCCCGCGTCGCTGACGGGGATCCAGCGGAGGGTCGCGCCCGTGGTCGCAGCGAGCTCCTGCCACGGGACGAGGTTCGCGTGGTGCTCGGCCTCCGTGACCAGGACCTCGTCACCCGGGACGAGCCGGAAGCGCTCGGCGGCGGCACCGCCCCGGCCGCGGCTCGCGTTCGCGAAGCCGTACGCCACGAGGTTGAGGGCGTCCGTGGCGTTCGCCGTCCAGACGACCTCGCGCGGAGCAGCCGCACCGACGAAGCGCGCGACCGTGGCGCGGGCGTCCTCGTAGGCGTCGGTGCTCAGCGCTGCGAGCGTGTGCGCGCCCCGGTGGACCGCGGCGTTGTCGCGTTCCAGGAAGGCGCGCTCGGCGTCCAGGACCTGCGCCGGGCGCTGCGCGGTCGCCCCGGAGTCGAGGTAGGCGAGCGGCTGACCGTTCACCTCCTGCTGCAGGATCGGGAAGTCCGCCCGGATGCGGAGCACCTCGTCCTCGGTGAGCGCGGTGCTCGGTCCCACGATGGTCACGGTCGGTCCTCCTGGTGTCGCCGGTTCGGACAACCCGTCAATCGTGGTCGTTGTTCCCGCCGACGTCCAGTCGGACCGCCGTCGACCGGCTGCTACTCGTTGCCGATGTGCTTGTCGGCCGTGTCGCGTGCGCTGTCGATCTTGTCGTCGAACTTCCCGCCGGTGGCCTTCTTGACCGCGTCGGCGACGCCGTCGAGCACCTTGTCGCTGACGCCCTCGGCCTTCTCGCTCTTGAGCGCATCCTGCACCTTGCCGTCCTGCAGGAACTGCTGTGCCTTCTTGGTGATGTCGTCGAACCCGGCCATGATCGGCTCCTCCACTCGGGCGGAGCCGGTCTGCCCCGCGTGGGGGCGATGGTAGGCGGTCTCCTGCCCGGTGTCCGGACGGCGTCAGGCCATCTGGGCGCTGCGGCGACGAGCGAGCACGTAGGAGACGGCGACCGACCCGGTGACGGCGAGCAGGGACGGCACGAGGATGTCGGTGCCCTGCTGGGTGAACTCCACGACGAGCACCAGGGCGGTGAAGGGTGCCCGCATCGTCGTCGCGAGGAACGCCGCCGCGCCAACGAACGCGAACGCGGCGAGCGACGTCGAGTCGACGGGCCAGAGCAGCAGCCACAGCCCGCCGAGGCCGCCCCCGATCGCCGACCCGATCGCGATCGACGGCGTGAGGGTGCCCCCGACCGCTCCGGCGCCGATCGTGACGGCAGTGGTGGCGGTCTTCAGGACGCCGAGGACGAGCAGCAGCAGGATCGGCACGAGCCCCAGCACCGAGGCGTCGTCGAGGGCGGCGTTCATGGCGACGACGCCGAGCGCCCGGCCGTTGCCGAGGACCTCGGGGAACGGCACCGCGACGAGCCCCACGAGCGCGAACGCCACCGGGAGCACGACGAGCAGGTGCCAGCCCTTGGGCGAGATCCCCTGCAGCCGGTTCGTCAGCTTCACGAAGCCGACCCCGGCGAAGCCCAGCACCGGTCCGACGATCACCGACCAGACGAGCAGCGACTCCGACATCGGCATCGCGGGCACGTGGTAGAGCACCTCGTCGGGGATCACGAGCCGCGCGGTGAAGGCGGCGATCGCACTCGTGGCGAAGGCCGGCAGGGCCGTCGCGAAGGTGAGCTCGCCGAGGAGCACCTCGACCGCGAAGAGGGCTCCGCCGAGCGGCACGTCGTACACGGCGGCGAGGCCGGCCGCGGCACCGCACGCGACGAGGATGCGGGTCTCACGAGCGGTGAGCCCCGCCCGGACGGTCACGAGCTGGGCGAGCCAGGCGCCGAGCTCGCGCGGCGCCACCTCTTTCCCGATGGACCCGCCGAGGCCGACCGCGAGGATCTGCACGCCCGCGTTCGCCACGGTCGAGAGCGCCGGCATCCGCTTCCCGGCGACCGCGGCGGTCACGGCGACCGTGGGTCTCGCCCAGCGTCGGAGCGCCCACCACGCGACCGCGGTCAGGACGCCGGCTGCGGCGACCGCGAGGAACCGGCGCCACCCGGAGTCCGCGTCCGCCGCCTCGAGGTGTCCGCCGTGGGGGAACCCGAACGCGACGAACTGGATCAGCTGCAGCGCGAGCCACACCGCGATGCCGGCGATGCCGCCCGCGACGCCCACGAGCGCGGTGACGACGGCGATGCGGAGCGCCCAGATCGGAGTGGCGTGACCGGCCGGGGTGGCGTGACCGGCGGAGGATGCCCGTCCGGCGGGGATGGCGTGACCGGTGCGCGGCATGGCATCGAGCCTACCGAGCACCGGTCACACGTCCGTCCGTCGTGACGCCGGACGACAGGGCGCCGTCCGTCCGCCGTGGCGCCGGACGACAGGGCGCCGTCCGCCGGTCGTGACGTCCGTCGACGCGGCGTCAGACCGCCGTGACGCGGAACGGAACCACGGCGTCGGCGGGCAGGTGCGGCGGTTGGACCCCGACCGTCGTGAGGACCCGGCCGGAGAACTCCCGGGCGCCCGACCACCACGCGGGTGTCCGCAGCCCGTGCAGCTCGCCGACGACGACCGGGTCGACCCGGTAGCGCGTCTCCGGGTCGAGGTCGCGGAAGCGCACCCGGCCGGTGTTCGACACGTCCGCCCACCCCGTGCTCGCGAGGAAGAACACCGCGCTCCGCCGGTCCGGTGCGACGGTGCCGTAGACGAGCCGGGTCGGCTCGACCTCGTCGACCCGGACCAGGTCCCCGCCGTGCAGCAGGGGGCGGAGCTCCTTGTAGAGCGCGGTCCACGCGGCGAGGTCGCGCAGTTCGTCGTCGGTCGCGCGGGCGAGGTCCCACTCGACGCCGAGGTGCCCGACGAGCGCCGTCCCGGCCCGGAAGGCGAGGTCGTGGTACCGCCCGGTCGTGTGGTTCGTGCCGCTCGCGACGTGCGCGCCGAGGAGTTCCGGCGGCAGGAGCTGCTGCGTCCAGCGGTGCATCCGCTGCCGCTCCGACGGATCGATGCAGTCGGACACCCACACGCGGTCGGTGTGCTCGACGACGCCGAGGTCGACCCGGGCGCCGCCGGACGAGCACGACTCGATCTCGAGCGTCGGGAAGCGCTCCTTGAGCGTCGCCATCAGCCGGTAGGTCGCCAGGGTCTGCTCGTGCACGGCTGCTCCGCCGCCGGGGAAGCCCGCCTCGACCAGGTCGCGGTTGTGGTCCCACTTGACGTAGTCGACGCCGTACTCGCCGATGATCGCGGTCATCCGCTCGAGGACGTACGCGAACGCCTCGGGGATCGCGAGGTCGAGCACCTGCTGGTCGCGGGAGCGCACGGGGAGCCGGCCGTCCGCCTGCATGATCCACTCGGGGTGCGCCCTGGCGAGGTCGCTGTCCTCGTTGACCATCTCCGGTTCGAACCACAGCCCGAACTGCATGCCGAGCCCACGGACCCGGTCGACGATCGGCCCGAGCCCGTCCGGCCAGACGTCCTCGTCCACGTACCAGTCCCCGAGCCCGGCGTGGTCGTCGCGACGGTGGCGGAACCAGCCGTCGTCGAGGACGTAGCGCTCGACGCCGAGGGCCGCGGCGCGCTCGGCGAGGTCGGTGAGCCGGTCGAGGTCGTGGTCGAAGTAGACGGCCTCCCAGACGTTGATCGTCATGGGGCGCGGGGTCGAGGGGTGCTGCGGACGACGGCGGAGCCAGCGGTGGAAGCGTCGGGCCTGGTCGTCGAGGCCGTCGCCGTACGCGAACCACACCCACGGCGACCGGTACGACTCCCCCGCCCGGAGCCGGACCTCGCCGGGCAGCAGGAGTTCCCCGCCGCCGACGACCTGCCGCCCGGTGGACAACCGCTCGGCGAGGTGCCGGTGGTTGCCGCTCCAGCCGGTGTGCACGCCCCAGACCTCGCCGTGACCGAACCCGAACCCGGGCTCGCCGACCGAGAGCACGGTCGCGGCGTCCGGCCCGGTGCGGCCCCGCCGGTTGTCGCGTTCGTGCGTGCCGACCTGCAGCGTGCTCCGCTGCGGGGTCCGCTCGCCGCCCCACCGACCGGCGAGGTCGAGGACCTCGCGGGCTCGGTCCGGGACCGGCAGCGCGAGGTGCACGTCGTCGAGCGTGTAGGTGCCGTCGCCGGTGTTCGTCACCTCGGCACGGGTGCGGACCAGCCCGGACGAGGTCAGCTCGACCTCGAGCACGACCGCGAGGCCGGCGGTGTCGTCGGTCGCGCGCGCCACGACCGTGGAGTCGGTGACGTCGAGCGACGACACCGTGAAGGCGGGTGACCAGTCCCGTCCGTCGCGGTGTCCGGAGATCCCCGGCCGGCCGTTCCAGCCGCGGTGCGGCTCCGGCAGGACGGCGAGGCGGACCGGGACGTCGGCCTCGTTCGGCGCGACGACGGCGACGTCGGCGGCTGCCAGGGCAGCGAGGTCCTCCGGGGTGACGTCGCCCAGGGCGGCGCCCCAGTGGACGACGGCTGGGAGCGCTCCCGGAGAACAGTCGAGGACGAGGGAGACACCCTCGGCGGTGAGGTGGACGACGTCGGTCATGCAACGACCTTGGCACACGACCACGGGCGACACGCGCGCGTGACGCGCGACCGGACGACGGCCTGGAGGCCCGTGGCGGCGCCGCCACGGGCCTCCAGGCCGACCCGTCCCGTGTCGCGAGCCGTCAGAACCAGCGCTTGACCTTGAACACGACGAAGAGGGTCGCCGCGAACAGGACCATCGCGAGGATGGACAGCGGGTAGCCCCACGTCCACTGCAGCTCGGGCATGTGCGTGAAGTTCATGCCGTAGATCGCTGCGATGAGCGTCGGCGCGAAGAGGATCGCCGCCCAGCCGGAGATGCGTTTCGTGTCGTCGTTCTGCTTCTGCGCCGCGAGCGTCGAATCGACCGTCAGGGCGTTCTGCAGGAGCTGGCGGAACGTGTCGAGGCGCTCCACCGTGCGGATCGCGTGGTCGAGGACGTCACGGAAGCGGCGCTGCATCTCGACGGGCAGGTGGTACTTCTCCGCGCCCCGGTGCAGGTTCTCGATCATGTACACGAGGGGTCGGGCGGCCCGCTGGAACGCGACGACCTCGCCGAAGAGCTCGTAGATGCGCTTCGACACCCCGGGGACGCCAGCGAAGAGCTGGTCCTCGATCTGGTTGATGTCCTCCTCGAGGCCGTCGATGACCGGCAGGTAGCCGTCGACGATCGAGTCCATCAGCGCCCAGAGCTGCGCCTGCGGACCCGCCGTGACGAGTCCGGGCTTCCCGCTCATCCGCTGCAGGGCACGCGGGACGGCTTGCGGACCACGGGGGTCGGCGGGGACGACGGCCAGGAAGAAGTCCGCGCCGACGAAGGCGTGCACCTCGCCGAACTCGACCTCCTCCTTCTCGTCGTGGTAGACCGCGGGCTTCAACACGACGAAGAGCGTCTCGCCGTAGCGCTCGAGCTTCGGCCGCTGGTGCCCCTCGGCGGAGTCCTCGACCGCCAGCTCGTGCAGGCCGAGTGCGACGGCCACGTCCCCGAGCTCCTCCGCGTCGGGCTGGTGGAGCACGATGCAGGCGCTCGCACCCTGCTCCGCGAGCATCCGGAAGGCGTCCGGGAGCGACGGACACGCGATCGGCGCGATCTTGTCGACGTACACGGTGTTCAGCTCCACGCTCACGTCCCCCACCGTACGCAGGACGCACGGGGTGTGGGCGCGTACCGTCGTGGTCATCAGCATGCTGACGAAGGGAGCGGACATGACTGGGACACGGATCTGGCGGATCATCGTCGTCGTGAGCGCGGTGATCGCGGTGGTCGGGTCGTTCATCGGGTCGGGAGCCGCGGGCGGCACCCCGATCCAGGACGCCGCGGGCGGAGCGCTCTCCGCGTCGTCGACGTCGATCGCCCCGGACGGACCCGCGTTCGGCATCTGGTCGGTGATCTACCTCGGGCTGATCGTGTACGCCGTGCGGCAGCTGTTCCGGACCGCGGACGACGAGCGACACGCACGCCTGGCCCTGCCGGCGACGCTCTCGCTCCTGCTCAACGCGGCGTGGATCCTGTCCGTGCAGTTCGGCTTCCTCTGGGCGAGCGAGCCGATCATCGTCGCGCTGCTCGTGGTGCTCGTGTGGACGTTCGCGATCCTGCGGCGCACCCGGCCGTCCGGCGTCGTCGACGCGATCGTCACCGACGGCACGTTCGGGCTCTACCTCGGGTGGGTCTGCGTCGCGACCGCGGCGAACACGGCGGCGGTGCTGACGGCCGCGGGCTTCCGGGGTTTCGGGCTCGGGCAGGACGTCTGGGGCGTGCTCGTGGCCGCGGTGGCCGGGCTCGTCGGAGTCTTGCTCGCGGTGTGGGGTCGCGGTCGGGTCGCGCCCACGCTCTCGCTGTGCTGGGGTCTCGCGTGGGTTGCGGTCGGACGGCTCGACGGGCCGCTCGTGTCGGTGCCGACCGCCGTGACGGCCGTGGTCGCCGTGGTCGTCGTGCTGCTCGTGACGCTCGTGGCGCGGAGCCGCGCGGGGTGGGCTGCCCGCCGGCCGGTGGTCGCTCCCGCCTGACGGTCGCTGCCACGAGACTCGGCCTGACGGACACCGCCGCCTGACGGTCGCTGCCACGAGACTCGGCCTGACGGACACCGCCGCCTGACGGTCGCTGCCACGAGACTCGGCCTGGCGGACACTTTCCTCGCTCAGGAGCGCGAGAAGTGTCCGCCAGCGCGAGACTCGGGTCAGCATCGAGGAGCCGACGGGGCGGACGCGCACCGGGCCTCCCGGCCGAGCGACGCGCCACGAGCCACGAGACCCGGAGTCGCGGTCCCGAGACTCGGCGCGGCGGCCACGAGACTCGGCCTGACGGACAGTTCCCGCGCTCAGGAGCGCGAGTACTGTCCGCCGGCACGAGACTCGACCTCCCGGGCAGCGACCAGCCGCCACCCCGCGCGGCGCGCGGCGCCGCGTCAGCGCGCGGCGACCGCCAGGCCGTGCGCGGCGGCGACCGCCTCGTTCGCTACCTGCCCCTCGTGCACGTTCAGCCCGAGCGCGAGCGCCGGGTCGTCGGCGAGCGCCTGCTCCCACCCGCGGTTCGCGATCGCCACGGCGTACGGCAGCGTCGCGTTCGTCAGCGAGATCGTCGACGTGCGCGGCACTGCACCGGGCATGTTCGCGACGCAGTAGTACACCGCGTCGTGCACGCGGAACGTCGGGTCATCGTGGGTCGTCGGCCGGGCCCCCTCGAAGCACCCGCCCTGGTCGATCGCGATGTCGACGAGGACCGACCCGGGCTGCATGTCGGCGACCATCGCGTCCGTCACGAGCTTCGGTGCCGAGGCTCCGGGGATGAGCACCGAGCCGATCACGAGGTCCGCGGACGCCAGGGCCGAGGCGATCGCGTGCGACGAGGACCGCAGCGTCGTGATGCGTCCGTCGAACCGGGCGTCGAGGGCACGGAGCCGCGGCAGGCTGATGTCGAAGACCGTGACCTCGGCACCGAGTCCGAGCGCCATCGTCGCCGCGTGCTCCCCGGCGACACCGCCGCCGATCACGACGACGCGCCCCTTGGGGGTGCCGGGGACCCCGCCGAGCAGCAGACCCCGCCCGCCGTTCGTCCGCATGAGGTGGTACGCCCCGACCTGGGCGGAGAGGCGCCCGGCGATCTCCGACATCGGCGACAGCAGCGGGAGCGACCGGTCCGGCAGCTGGACGGTCTCGTAGGCGATCGCCGTCGCCCCGGACTCCATGAGCGCCGTGGTCAGCGGACGGTCGGCGGCGAGGTGCAGGTAGGTGAAGAGCACCTGCCCCGGTCGGATCGACGCGTACTCCGACGCGACCGGCTCCTTCACCTTGAGGATCATCTCCGCGCGGGACCAGACCTCGGCCGCGGTCTCGACGATGGTGGCGCCGGCAGCGGCGTACTCGTCGTCCGGGAACGCGGACCCGACGCCCGCTCCGGCCTGCACGAGGACCTCGTGGCCGTGCAGCGTCAGCTCCGCGACACCGGCGGGGGTCGCCGCGACGCGGTACTCGTTGTTCTTGACTTCGGTGGGGACGCCGATCAGCATCACGGACTCCTTCGTGGGCGGTGCTCGTTCGACACCACGATGCGCCGCGGTTCGTTACGGAGAGGTTTCCGCCGAACATCTGCGCATCATCTGGCCGAGAAGTGCCACAGAGTTCGGCGTCAGGACACCTTGCCGGGGTTGAGGATGCCCTTCGGGTCGAAGACACGCCGGATCCCGCGCTGGAGCTCGAGGACGTCCGCTCCGACCTCGTCGCCGAGGTGGTGCCGCTTCAGCACACCGACCCCGTGCTCGCCGGTCAGGGTGCCGCCGAGCTCGATCGCCGCCCGGAAGAGCGCGTCGGCGGCGTCCCACACCTTCTGCGGCACGACCTCGCCGTCGAACACGAAGTTCGGGTGCAGGTTGCCGTCGCCCGCGTGCGCGCAGGTCGGGATCGGCAGGTCGAACTCGCGGCCGATCGCCTCGACGCGGTCGAACATCTCGGCGAGGCGGCTCCGCGGCACGGCGACGTCCTCGATGAGCACACGCCCGCGCGCCGCCATCGCTGCGTGGAACGACCGGCGGATGGTGAGCAGGCGCTCACGTTCCGCCGCCGAGCCGGCCAGGCGGACGGTCCCGCCCTCGACCTGGAGGCGCGGCACGGCTCCCAGCGCATCCTGCGTCGCGTCCGGGCCGTCGTACTCCACGAGGAGGAACACCCCGCCCTCCTGACCGCTCCCCACGGTCTCGGCCACCACGCTCGGCCCGAGGTGGTCGGCGATGTACCCGAGCGACGACGCGTCGAGGAGCTCGACCGTCGACGGGCGTGCGGCACCGTCGGCGGACGCGGCGACGATCGCCGCCGACGCCGCGGCCGCCTGGTGCACCGTCGGGAACACCGCGCCCAGGGTGGCGGGCGCACCCGCCGGCACCGGCACGAGCCGGACGGTCGCGCCGACGATGACGCCGAGGGTGCCCTCCGAGCCGACCATGAGCGACGTGAGGTCGAGGCCCGTCACGCCCTTCACCGTCCGGTGCCCGGTGGAGACGAGTCGGCCGTCGGCGAGGACCACGTCGAGTCCGAGTACCGCTTCGCGCGTGACGCCGTACTTCACGCAGCGCAGCCCGCCGGCGTTCGTGGCGATGTTGCCGCCGACACTCGCGATCGCGGCACTCGCCGGGTCGGGCGCGAAGCGGAGTCCGTGGTGTGCGACGGCGTCGTTCAGCGCGCCGTTCAGCACGCCGGGCTCGACGACCGCGAGTTCGTCCTCCGGTGAGACCTCGAGGATGCGGTCCATGCGCGCGACGCTCAGCACGACCGAGCCGTCGGTGCCGTTCGCGCCGCCGGCAAGCCCGGTACCGGCACCGCGCGGCACGACCGGCACCCCGAGCGCCGAGCACGTGCGGAGCGTCGCCTGCACGTGCTCCACCGTGCGGGCCACGACCACCGCGAGGGGCGACCCGTCGGCCACCCAGCCCGACTTGTCGGTCCGGGACGCCTCCACCGCAGCGTCGTCCGTGCGGACGACCACACCGTCCGAGTCCGAGAGGGCGGTACGGAGGGCGGCGACGACGGAGTCCATGTCCAGCACGCTACCGGGGACGGTGGCTTCAGCTCGCGCGGAGCGACTCACTGGGCAGTTCGCCGAACCGCGACCGGTACGACGCCGAGAAGCGGCCGAGGTGGCCGAAGCCCCAGGTGCGGGCGATCTCGGCGACCGTCGTGCCGTCCGGGGCACCGCGGAGCAGGTCGACCCGGGCGCCGTCGAGTCGAGCCGCACGGAGGACGTCCCCCGGGGTCTGCCCGAGGTTCCGCTTGAGCGACTGCTGGAGCCCGCGCGGGCTGAGGCCCGATGCCGCCGCGATCTCCGGCGTCCCGATCGGCTCACGAGCATGGGCGTGCACGAACTCGAGTGCTCGGCGAAGCCGTTCGTGCTCGGGCCCCGAGCCGGTGACCGCCGCGCGCCAGCGACTGCGCTCGGGGAACGCCGCGATCGCCGCGCGGACGAAGGACTCGGCGGCGTCACGCTGCTCCAGCGGGCTCATGTCGTTCGACGCGTCCAACCACCGCGGGGACAGCTGCCGCACGGTGTCCTGCCAGATCCGCGCGCCCTCGGCGGTCGGACGCCGGAGTGCCTCGAACGAGAAGTCGTCGTCGCCGACCACGGACCGGACGAAGTCGCGGTCGAGGTGCACGAGGTTCAGCGCGATGTCGTGGTGGTGCAGCTGGTAGGTGTCAGCGAAGGGCAGCACGACCGGGACACCCGCTCGCAGCTCCACTTCGCTGCCGTCGTACGTGATGGTGCTCGCGCCCGAGCTCATCCAGGCGACGAGGAAGGCGTCGTCCACACGGCTCTCGCTCTGCAGGTCCACCCCGAACCGTGAGGACCGCAGCGAGACGCGGTCGTCACCGACGCCGGCGAACGTCCAGGGGGTGGTGGCGCGGACCCGGCGGACGCGGGGCGCGCGGAGGTCGTAGCCATCGCTGAAGAAGGTGAGCGCCTCGTCGAGGTCTTGTCCGACGATGCGTCGAGCGCTCCGGGCTTCCACGAGGGGTCCGGAGGAGGGTTCGGTGACTCCGGACGCCGTCGACGACCGGTCGGTCTCGTTGCGGGACACCATGCACCGGAATCTACGGGACACCACCGACAACCATTCGCGCGATGTGGACAAACGGCTGGTCAGCCCCGTCGGCCCGGCCCGTCACGGTTGCAGGACGGCCTGCCCGATGCTCTCGTCGATGATGAGGTCGGTCACGAGTCCGGCCGCCAGCGCCCCGCGCAACGACGCCGCCTTCGACCGGCCGGCCACGACGCACACCCGTCTCGGCGCGTGCTTGATCGTGTCCAGGTCCGGTCCGCCGGCCCGGGCGTTCACGTCGATGTCGCGCCATGAACCGTCGGCCCGGTAGAACACCGTCGAGACGTCGCCGACGACCTTGGCCCGCACGAGCTCCTCCTGGTCCGCGGGGTCGAGGTAGCCGCCCGAGTAGACGTGCGACGGCACCGGGGCCTGCGGCGCTCCGACGCCGAACACCACGAGGTCCATGCGCTCGTGCAGGTCGAGCACGCGACGGATCGACCGCTCCTTGAAGAGCATCTCCTTCGTGGCGGGATCGTCGAAGAACGCCGGCACGGGGAACTGCTGCACGAACGCGCCGTACGCCTCGCCGAACCGTCGGAGGATCTCGGACGCGTACACGATCCCCGTCGTGCGGGTGTTCGCGGCGCCGTTCACCTGCACGATCGTCGACCCGTGCGTCGTCTTCGGCACGAGGTACCGGCTGACCGCGCTCACCGTCGAGCCCCACGAGATGCCGATGACCATGTTCGAGTCGATGTACTGGGTGAGGATGCGGGCGGCGGAGAGCGCGACCCGCTCGAGGCGGTCGACGTCACTGGTGTGGTCGGGCACCGGGACGACGTGCGCGTGCACCCCGAAGCGCGACCGGATCGACCGACTGAGCGCCGCCGCCTGGTCGAGGGGCGACCGGATCTGGATGTCCACGAGGCCGGTGTCCCTGGCGTACTTCAGCAGCCGGGACACCGACGATCGGGACGTCCCGAGCTCGTCCGCGATGGCGTCCATCGTCAGGTCCTGCAGGTAGTACAGGTGCGCGGCGCGCAGCGCCTGCTGGGTGCGCACGGGCTGGGCGGCATCGCTCATGGTGCTCCGATCTGTTGCACCGCAACCATGCACGGACGTGCACGGCCTCTGCAACCCCTGTCGCGCCTCCCGGCCCGCTCCGGAGCGACCACGACAGGTGTGCTGCACGTTCGTGCACGCAAGTTGCCCAGCCTCCCACCCAGGAGCACCATCGATCCCGAACCAACCCGATCGAGCAAGGAAGCGACACATGTCGAAGAAGACGCAGCCCCGGAACACGGTGAGCGCCCTCACGGAGCGCCCCAACGCCCAGGTCCTCATCGTCGGTGGTGGCATCAACGGCATCGCCACCTTCCGCGACCTCGCACTGCAGGGCGTCGACGTCGCGCTCGTCGAGCGCGGCGACTACGCGAGCGGTGCCTCGGCGGCCTCGAGCCACATGATCCACGGCGGCATCCGCTACCTCGAGAACGGCGAGTTCCGACTCGTCCGCGAGAGCGTGCAGGAGCGCAACGGCCTCATCCGCATCGCCCCGCACTACGTCAAGCCGCTGCAGACGACGATGCCGATCTTCTCGACGTTCTCCGGCATCATGAACGCCCCGCTGCGGATGCTCACGCACAAGCAGCGCTCGACGAAGGAGCGCGGCGCAGCGCTCATCAAGATCGGCATGACGATCTACGACTCGTTCTCGCGCGACGGCGGCTCGGTGCCGAAGCACCGCTTCCTCACGAAGAAGGCGGCGCTGGCGGACATGCCGGCGCTCAACAAGGACCTCAAGTACACGGGCACCTACTACGACGCCTCCGTGCACGAGCCGGAGCGCCTCGCGCTCGACGTGCTCAAGGACGGGCTCGCCGCCGGCACCGGCACCGGCTCGGCAGCGACGGCCCGCGCCGTCAACTACGTCGAGGCCGCGGGCACCCGCGACGGTGGCGTGCTGCTCCGCGACCGCGAGACCGGTTCCGAGTTCACCTTCGCCGCCGACGTCGTGATCAACGCCTCCGGACCCTGGACCGACCTCACCAACGAGGCGTTCGGCGGCGAGACGACGTTCATGGGCGGCACGAAGGGCTCCCACATCGTCGTGCACAACGACGAACTCCTCGAAGCGACCAAGGGCCGCGAGCTGTTCTTCGAGAACAACGACGGCCGCATCGTGCTCATCTACCCGCTCAAGGGCCGGGTCCTCATCGGCACGACCGACATCGACGCCGACCCCTCGCAGCCGGTCACCACGACCGAGGAGGAGATCGACTACTTCTTCGGGCTCGTGAAGCACGTGTTCCCGCAGATCGAGGTCACCCGCGACCACATCGTCTACAGCTACTCCGGCATCCGTCCGCTCCCCCGCCACGAGGACACCGCGCCCGGGTTCGTGTCCCGCGACTACCGGATCGTGGACACCGAGATCGCCGGGCTCCCCGACTCGACCGTGCTCTCCCTCGTCGGTGGCAAGTGGACCACGTTCCGCGCCCTCGCCGCGCACCTCTCCACCGAGGCCACGACGAAGCTCGGGGTCACCCGCAAGGTCGACACCACCGGCATGCCGATCGGCGGCGGCAAGGACTTCCCGACCACCGACGCGCAGCGCGCCCTCTGGGTGAAGTCGCACCGTGACGGCCTCGACGCCGGCCTCGTCGAGGGCCTGCTCGAGCGCTACGGCACGCGCGCCGCGGAGGTCGTCGACGTCCTCACCGACGGCCCGGTCGAGCAGCTCGAGTCCGACCCGAAGCTCACCCGCGCGGAGGTCGCGTACTTCGCCGAGCACGAGCAGGCGGTGCACCTGGTCGACGTGGTGCTGCGTCGCACGAACCTCGCGTTCGTCGGTGGGGTCACGATCGACCTGCTCGACGAGCTCGCCGACGTCATGGCCGGGGCGCTCGACTGGAGCGCCGAGGAGCGCGCCGACGAGGTGCAGCGCACGCTCGACGTGCTGCGCGAATCGCACGGCGTGATCGTGCCGCTGCACACGGCGGCGCAGCCCGCGTAGTCCACGCAGGTCGCGTTCCGACGTGACCGGATGACGGACGGGAGGCCCGGTACCAGCTGGTGCCGGGCCTCCAGTCCGTCGTGTGGCCGCGTTGCGCGACCCGCGTGACGTCGCGTTGCGCGGCGCGCTGTCAGTAGCGCTCGCCGGTCGGGTCCTGGGCGGTCCGGTCGATGAGCTCCTCGCCGCCGACCGGCTCGCCCTCCCAGTCGACGAGGCGCCAGCCGCCGTCGAACGAGCCCTCGAGCTCGACGATCCCGGTGTTCTCCAGGTGCCGCTTCGTCCCGAACTCGTCCGGCGTGTTCTGCGCGACCGCGCTCGCCCACGTCCGGATCGCGGCGCCGTGGCTCACCGCGGCCGCGACCTCGACCTCCGACGCCAGGATCTGCCGCACGGCCCCGTCGTAGCGCGCGAAGAACTCGGAGCCGCTCTCCCCGCCGGGCATGCGGCTCTCGCGGTCCCCCTGCGACCAGCCGTGCACGGTCGCGATGTAGGTCTGCACGGACACCGTGTCGCTCTTGCCCTGGGTGTCCCCGGCCTCGATCTCACGGAGGCCGTCCAACACCTCGGGCTCCAGGCCGAGCGCGGCGGCGAGCGGTGCCGCGGTGAGCTGCGTCCGGACCATCGTCGAGACGAAGAGCCGCTCGATGCCACGGTCGGCGAGGGCTGCCGGGAGCGCGGCGGCCTGCTGCTGCCCGAGCTCGGTGAGTCCGGGGCCGGGCACCTCGGCGTCGAGGATGCCGTGCACGTTCGCGGGGGTCTGGCCGTGGCGGATGAGCAGCAGTCGCATGGTGCCACCCTACGGAAGCGGTGGCGTCATCCCTGCCGGGTGTTCCAACGCGGATCCTTCTTGTTGATGACGTAGACGCGACCGCGGCGGCGGACGACCTGCGAACCAGGGATCTTCTTCAGTGCCTTGAGCGAGTTGCGGACCTTCATCGGGAGCCTCCTTGTTGGTAACGATTCTCATGTAGATTAACCCACATGCTCGTCGCCTCGATCACGCTCGTCTCCGCCCTCCACGTCCCGGACGCCGTCGACACGGCCGCGCGGATCGACACCGGACACCGGATGCACCTCGGCGGGGACGCCGTGTCGGTCGCGCGAGCGGTGGCGGAGCGCGCCGACCGTCTGGACCGGCTGTGCGGGCCGGACGCCGACCACGGACTCGTCGTCAGTCTCGCCCCCGGCACCGACGTCCGGGCCGTGGGGATGATGCTCGCGAACGCGGCACGCGCCGAGCACGGCGACGACCGGATCCTGCGACACGTCGTGTCCGTGCTGCGCGCCGACGACGTCGCGCGGCTGCTGTGGGGCGACGTCGACGACGCGTTCGTCGCCGCCGACCGGATCGCGTCGCTCGTCGAGTACGCCACGGTCGTCGTGCTCGACCGCATCGAGCCCCTGTCCGGACGTCGACGTCGTGCCCTGGTGTCGCTGCTCCACCGACTGGCCCCGAACGCCGTGGTGCTCGCCGGGCCGGCCGTGCGCGGGCCGCGCGACCTGCCGGTGTCGAACGGCGGTGCCGCCCGGTTCCTGGCGTCGGGCGCGGGGTGGATGCGCGGACTGTCGGGCGCCGCCGACCACGGCCGCGACGAGCACGACGAGCTCGTCACGCTCCGCTACCGCGAGCCGCTCCCCTTCCACCCGGGACGGCTCGCCGCCACCATCGAGCAGGACCTCGCACCGGGCGTGAACGGACGCGTCCTGCGGTCGAAGGGGTTCTTCCGGCTCGCTTCACGGCCCGACCACCTCGGCTCGTGGTCGAGTCTCGGTGCGATGCTCTCGCTCGACCCGACGGCGAACGCCTCGTGGGACCCGGATGCGCCGGTCGGACAGGCGATCTGGTTCGTCGGCGAACGGCTCGACGTCCCCGGGATCGAGCGGGCGCTCGACCGTGCGCTGCTGACGCCGTCCGAACTCCTGGCCGGGCCGGACCTGTGGCGCACGTGGGCGGACCCGTTCCCGGTCTGGCCGGCGCTCGACCCGTCACACGGTCACCACGGCGACTGACCGGTCGCGTGCACGGTCGCGACGGACGGCGCGCCGGTCGGAGCGGCCGGCGGGGGTGGGGTGCTGTCTCCTATACACATCACCGGGCACACGAGACTAAGGCGAAA
>NZ_LDQC01000060.1 GCF_001475545.1 Curtobacterium luteum
GTCCGGCGCCGCGGCGGCGTCGCGTGGCTCGGCCTCACCCCGTTCGCCGCGTACGTCCTCCTGTTCCTCGCCGTCCCCGCCGTGATCGCGGTCGGCAGCGGGTTCTTCGACGCGTCCGGCCGGTTCACACTCGCCAACCTCGCCGCGTTCGCCGACCCCACCGTCCTCCGGGCCTTCGGTGCGTCCTCCGGTCTGTCCGCCGTCTCCGCCGTGATCGGTGCGGTGGTCGGAGCCGTCGTGTGCTGGGCGCTGTCGGCGCTCCGACCTGACGGACTCGTCCGCTCCGTGATCGACGCCGCGGCGAGCGTCCTCGCCCAGTTCGGCGGCGTCATGCTGGCCTTCGCGTTCATCGCCACGATCGGGGTGCAGGGGCTCGTCACGACCTGGCTGGTGTCGACGTTCGGTGTCGACCTCAACGCGGGCGGCGCCTTCCTGTACACGGTCCCCGGCCTCGTCCTGCCCTACGTCTACTTCCAGGTGCCGCTCATGGTCCTCACGTTCATGCCAGCCCTCGAGGGCGTGAGGACGCAGTGGGGCGAGGCCGCCGCCACGCTCGGCGCCTCCCGCGCGACGTACTGGCGGCGCATCGCCCTGCCCGTCCTCGCCCCGGCGTTCTGGGGGTCGCTCCTGCTCCTCTTCGCGAACGCGTTCTCCTCGTTCGCGACCGCCGCGGCGCTCATCTCGCAGGGTGGCATCGTCCCGCTGACGATCCGCGCGCAGCTCACGAGCGAGACGATCATCGGCCTCCAGAACGTCGCCGGGGTGCTCGCCCTCGGCATGGTGATCGTCATGGCCGTCGTGATGGGCGCCTACTCCCTCCTGCAGCGACGGGCCGCGAGGTGGCAGCGGTGACCGCGGACACCGCTCCGCGGACCCGGCCTGGAGGCACGGCTCGCCCCCGCCGCTTCGGCGCGGCCCCGTCACGGGTCACCGCCGCGATCGTGCTGACCGTGGTCGGCGTCGTCTTCGCCCTCCCCCTCGTCGCGCTCCTGCAGTTCACGTTCCGTCAGGGCACCGACGGCGGCCTGACCCTCGACCACTACACGGCGCTCGCCGACCCGGTGAACGCCGCGACCTACCAGCCGGTGTTCGACGGCCTCGGCGCTTCGCTGCTCATCGCCGTCATCACGGTGGCGATCGTGCTCACGGTGCTCCTGCCGGCGCAGATCATCACCGCACTCCGCTACCCGAGGCTCCGCCGGGTACTCGAGTTCGTGTGCATCGTGCCGATCACCGTCCCCGTGGTGGTGCTCGTCGTCGGGTTCATCCCCGTGTACCAGGTGGTGTCGCAGGCGTTCGGGTCCGGCGCCTGGACGCTCGCGTTCGCCATCGGCATCGTGTCGTTGCCGTTCGCGTTCCGCCCCATCGCCGCCGCCCTCACGGCGATGGACGTCGCCGTCCTGTCCGAGGCCGCCCGGTCCCTCGGTGCCTCCTGGTGGACCGTGACCTGGCGCGTCCTGCTGCCGAACCTCCGCCGCGGGATCACCGCCGCGTGCTTCCTCACGATCACGGTCGTCCTCGGCGAGTACACCCTCGCCTCGTTCCTCTCCCGCACGACGTTCCAGACGGCGCTGCTGCTCGTGCAGTCGACCGACCCGTACGTCGCCGCGATCTTCTCCCTCGCAGCACTCCTCTTCGGGTTCGTGCTGCTCGTCGTCATCGGTCGGGTCGGCGCACACCGTCGGAACGGCCCGAAGGAGTCCGCATGACCACCACCGCCCCCGCTGCACCGGCCGCGCTCGCGAGCACCGGCGCCACGGTCGAGCTCGTCGACGTCGAGAAGCACTACGGCGCGCACCGGGCCCTCGCCGGGCTGTCGCTCCGGATCGAGCCGGGCGAGTTCGTCTCGCTCCTCGGCCCGTCGGGCTGCGGCAAGACCACGGCGCTCCGGGCACTCGCGGGCCTCGAGGCCGTCGACGCCGGCACCGTCCGCATCGACGGCTCCGACGTCAGCGCCGTGCCGGTCAACCGCCGCGACATCGGCATGGTGTTCCAGCAGTACTCGCTCTTCCCGCACATGACGGTCCGGCAGAACGTCGCGTTCGGCCTCGAGATGCGGAAGGTCGCGGCAGCGGCGCGGCGCGAGCGGGTCGTCGAGGCGCTCGACATGGTCCACCTCGCCGAGTTCGCCGACCGGTACCCGCACCAACTCTCGGGTGGACAGCAGCAGCGGGTCGCCCTCGCCCGTGCCCTCGTCACCCGACCCCGGGTGCTGCTGCTCGACGAGCCGCTCTCCGCGCTCGACGCCAAGGTCCGGGTCTCGCTCCGCGACGAGATCCGCCGCATCCAGAGCGACCTCGGAATCACGACCGTGTTCGTCACCCACGACCAGGAGGAAGCGCTCGCCGTCTCCGACCGGATCGCGGTGATGCGGGCGGGGAACATCGAGCAGGTCGGCACGCCGGAGGAGCTCTACCGCAGTCCGGCCTCGGCGTTCACGGCGGACTTCGTCGGGCAGTCGAACCGGATGCACGGCGACCTCCGCGGCGGCGACGTGTTCGTGTACGGCTTCACGGTGCCGGCGATCGACCGTGCGGCTGCGGACGGGCCGGTGGTCGCCTACGTCCGCCCCGAGGACGTGGCCTTCGCATCCGAGGGCATCACCGGCACCGTCGTGTCGTCGAGCTTCCTGGGGTCGATCCGTCGCACGACCGTCCGCCTCGACGACGACACCATCGTCACCGTCCAGCACGAGGTCGGTGACCGCCGCGTGGCCGGTGAGCCGGTCGCCGTGCGCCTGACCGGCGCACCCGTCGCGGTCGCGCCGCTCGCGTAGCGCAGGCGCCGCGACCGGGCCGAGTCTCGGCTCGGTGGACGGTTCCGCGGCGAGGCGATCGCGGAACCGTCCGCCTGCCCGAGTCTCGGCTCCGCGCCGACGGACGGGAGGCGCGGTGCGGGCCCGATCCGTGCCTCCAGGCCGTCAGACGGGCGCGTCGCACCGATCCGTCAGTGCCGACCCGTCAGCGCTGGAAGCGCGTCGCCACCTCGTCCGCCAGCGCGGCGTCGACGCGGGCGTGCATGTCGTCCGACATGGGCGGGAGGGCGTCCAGCCGTGCCCAGAACGCCTCGGTGTTCTCGCCGTCGGCGGGGAAGGGCGTGCCCGAGACCCAGCGGAACGCGAACACGAGGTCGAGGTACTGCGCGCGGTCGCCGTTCGGGTACGTCATCTCCGGGAGCACCTGCACCCATGCGAGCCGCTCGGCCTCCGCGACGACGTCGGCTTCCTCGAGGACCTCGCGTGCCGCGGCCACGGCCGGTTCCTCGCCGGGGTCGACGATGCCGGTCACCGGCGTGTACGCGCCCGTGTCGGCCCGACGGACGACCAGGAGCTCGCGGTCGTCGCCGGAGCCGCGCGTGACCACGGCGGTGACGCCGGTGAGCCAGAGCGGGTGGTTCCCGATGCGCTCGCGGAGGGAGAGGACGAAGTCGGGGGTCGGCACGAACCCACGCTACGGCACACCCTGTCGCGGACTGGTCATGACCAGTAGGGTGGCTCCGTGGAGATCATCATCCTGCCCACGCCGGCGGAGGTCGGTCGCGTCGCCGCGGCCAAGATCGCCTCCGTCGTCGCGAAGAAGCCGTCCGCCGTCATCGGTCTCGCCACCGGGTCCAGCCCGCAGGGCATCTACGCCGACCTGCAGCGTCGCGTCGACGCCGGCGAGATCTCGTTCGCCGAGGCCCGCGGGTTCGCCCTCGACGAGTACGTCGGGATCCCGCTCGAGCACCCGGAGTCGTACGCGTCGGTCATCGCCCGTGACGTCGTCGGCCCGCTCGGCTTCGATCCGTCGCGCGTCCGCGTGCCGGACGGCCGCGCCGCCGACCTCGAGTTCGCCGCGAAGGAGTACGACGCCGCGATCCGAGCCGCGGGTGGGGTCGACGTGCAGATCCTCGGCATCGGTGCGAACGGGCACATCGGCTTCAACGAGCCGACCTCGTCGTTCGCGTCCCGTACCCGTATCAAGACCCTCGCGCCGTCCACCCGCGAGGCGAACGCCCGGTTCTTCGACTCCCCGGACCAGGTGCCGACGCACTGCATGACGCAGGGCCTCGGCACCATCCTCGAGGCCGGCGAGCTCGTCCTCGTCGCGCAGGGCTCGGCCAAGGCGGACGCGGTCGCCGCCGCGGTCGAGGGGCCGCTGTCGTCGTTCGTTCCCGGCTCGGCGCTGCAGCTGCACCAGCACGCGACCGTCGTGGTCGACGAGGAGGCCGCTGCCGGACTCCGGCTCGCCGACTACTACCGCTACACGTACGACAACAAGCCGGAGTGGCAGCGGTTCGAGTGACGGCGGTGCTGCGCGCCGCGCCCGCTCAGCGCACCGCGCTGAGTCGTGTCAGCGCCTCGTCGAGCGTCTCGGCTGAGCAGCCGAAGTTCAGGCGGACGTGGCCCGCGCCCTGACGACCGAAGTCGAGCCCGCGTGACAGGGCGACCTCCGCCCGGTCCAGCAGGACCGCGGCCGGGTCGTCGCCGAACGGCAGCGCGCCGAGGTCGATCCAGGCGAGGTAGGACGCCTGCGGCTGCCGGTACCGTGCGCCGGGCAGGACGTCGCCGAGTCGCTCGGCCAGCGTCCTCCGGTTCACGGTCAGCTCGGTGAGCAGCGAGGCGAGCCAGGGGCTGCCCGCGCGGAAGGCCGCCGCGCTCGCGGTGTAGCCGAGGATCCCGGTGCGTTCCACGACCTCGGTCGGCATGCCGTCGAACCAGGTCCGTGCTCGCTCCGACGCCCCGACCATCAGGGCGCACTTGGTCCCGGCGAGGTTCCACGCCTTGCTCGCGCTCGTCAGGGCGACACCGAGGTCGGCGGCTTCGGGGCACGAGTCGAGGAAGGGTGTGAAGACCGCGTCTCCGTGGGTCAGTGGCGCGTGGATCTCGTCGGACACCACCACGGCGTCGTGCTCCGCGGCGAGACGGGCGAGGGCGGCGAGCTCGTCACGGGGGTGCACGAGGCCGAGGGGGTTGTGCGGGTTGCAGAGCAGCACTGTCCGGACACCGTCGGTGAACGCCCGACGGACACCGTCGAGGTCCATGCGCCATCCCGCTGTCGTGGCGGCGGCGTCCTCGCCGTCCTCGTCGTCCGGCGGCAGCAGGGGGACCTCGGTCACGGTGCCGCCGGCCTCGGTCACGTAGTCCCAGAACGGTGGGTAGACGGGCGGCATGACGACGACGCGGTCACCCGGCTCGATGACCCGGCGCAGCGTCTCGACGGCCGCGACCGAGACGTCCGTCGTCGTCCGCACGAGGTCCGGGTCGACCCGCCACGACCAGCGGTCACGGGCGAAGTCGGCGAAGGCCTCGGGCAGCGCACGGCCGTGGCCCACGTACCCGGTGTCCCCGTTCGTGACCGCGGCCAGGAGCGCCTCCCGGACCGGTTCGGCGAGCGTGCTGTCCATCTCGGCGACGAACATCGGCAGGACCTCCGGCGGGAAGGTCGTGTACTTCTCGCTCGTGCGGGTACGGTGCGCGTCGAACGCGGAGACCATGACGCTCATGCAGTCATCCTTGCAGGCGGTGCCGTCGGGGTACGCCCAGACGCCGCACGCTGCGAGTCGCCGCGCCCGACGCGCCTACCGTGGCGGTGTCATGGCTGCCGAACACCGCAAACCCGTCGAGCCCGATGCGGCTCCCACCGTCGCACACCACGCCGCGCACCACGCGGCGGCCGTCGACACGCCCGCAGCGCCGTCGACCCCTTCCTCTCCCTCGTCCGCGCCCACGTCACCTGCCCAGCGGGACGGCGGCCCCGACGACGGCCAGCCGGACCCGAACCGCTGGAAGGCCCTCGTCATCTGCCTGCTCGGCGGCGGCATCGTGCTCCTCGACGTGTCGATCGTCAACGTCGCACTGCAGTCGATCTCGTCCGGGCTGCCCGGAGCCACCCCCGAGGCCGTGCAATGGATCCTCTCCGGGTACGCCCTGGCGTTCGGACTCCTGCTCGTGCCGGGTGGCCGACTCGGTGACGCCTCGGGTCGCCGACGCATGTTCGTCATCGGCGTCGGCCTCTTCACGCTCGCGAGCGCGCTCTGCGGGTTCGCTCCGAACGGCCTCGTGCTCGTGATCGCGCGGCTCGTGCAGGGCTTCGCGGGCGGTCTGCTCACCCCGCAGGTCACCGCGCTCATCCAGCAGCTCTTCCGCGGCAAGGAGCGCGGCACTGCGTTCGGCCTCTTCGGCGCCACGGTCGGCATCGCCACCGCGATCGGCCCCCTCGTCGGCGGTCTGCTCATCACGGCGTTCGGGACCGAGAACGGGTGGCGCTTCGTGTTCTTCGTGAACCTGCCCGTGGGGCTCGTCACGATGCTCCTGGCGTTCCGGTACCTGCCCGCCACCGCCAAGGCGGAGCACGGCCGGAAGCACGACTTCGACCCGGTCGGCATCGTCCTGCTCGGTGCCGCCGTCGTCGCGCTCCTGCTGCCCTTCGTGCAGTCCGAGGTGTGGAAGGGCAACACGAAGTACTGGCTCGTGGTCGTCGCGGTCGTGTTCGCCGTGCTCTTCGTGCTGTGGGAGCGCCACTACGGCACGAGCAAGGAGCCGGTCATCGACCTCGGGCTCTTCCGCCGCCGGTCGTTCTCCCTCGGAGTCGGCCTCGCGACGCTCTACTTCGCCGGCTTCACCCCGCTGTTCTTCGTCCTCACGCTGGCGCTGCAGTCCGGGCTGAAGTACTCGGCCCTGCTCGCCGGACTGTCCTCGGTCCCGTTCGCGATCGGGTCCGGCATCGCGTCGACCATCGGCGGGCGGATCGTCCACCGCTTCGGTCGACAGCTCATCGTCGTCGGCACGATCCTCGTGCTGCTCGGCCTCGGTGGGGTCATCTGGGTCGTCGCGAACCACTACCGCTCCGACCTTGGATGGTGGCTCGTCGTGCCGTTGCTCGTCGCGGGCATCGGCTCCGGCCTCACGATCTCCCCGAACCAGACCCTCACGCTGTCCGAGGTGCCGGTCCAGCAGGGCGGATCCGCCGGTGGGCTCATCCAGGTCGGCGCGCGGGTCGGCTCGGCCATCGGCATCGCGGCGGTCGGCAGCGTCTTCTACTCGGCGCTCGCCGACTCGAAGGGCGACTACGGGCAGGGGCTGCCGCTCGGCCTCGGGGTCGCGCTCGTGTTCGTCGCTGCCGCGCTCGTGGCGGGCATCGTGGACGTCGTCGTCGGGAAGGTCAAGGGGACCGAAGCGTCGGTCTGACCGTCAGGCGACGATCCCGGGTTCGTCGGGCGCCGCGAGCGCCCGACGCATCTCGGACGTCGGGGCCTCCCAGAGCGGAGCATCCGTCCGGACGACGGCGAGTACGTCGTCGATCATCCCGGTGCGTACCGAGATGCCCTCGGCACGGGCGACTCGTCGGACCGCGGCGCGGAGCTCGGCGATCGGTGTGTCCGCGTCCGCGCGGATCACGGACTGACCTGCCGCCGCCGCGCGGTCGACCATCTCGCGGGCAACCGAGGCGACGTCCATCCGCCGATCGTGCCCCTCACACGGTTGCTCCGTAAGCAGGATGCGACACCGACTGGCAAGCTCGGGTGATGGAGTTGTGGGGAGCGTTGATCGCCGTTGCGCTCGGCGCGCTCGCGATGTTCCTCCGGTCCGCGGTCCTTGCCGTGCGCCCGGACGGGTTCGGACGCGGCCGGCTGCACCGCGGCGCAGCGGCTCCGTGGTTCTGGGGCGCGAACGCCGTCGTGGTGATCGACGGCGTCCCGCTCTTCGGCTGGGCGTACCTGCTCGACCACTGATCCGGGGAGAGGTCAGGTGCGGAGCTCGGTCCGCACGGGCTTGAGCCGCTCCGGGGCGTCCGTCGCAGGGGTCCACTCGCACGTGAACGTCCCGCGGTACCCGAAGAGGAACCCGAACACCCGGTTGTGCACCTCGAGGTCGACGTGGAACGCCTCGTCCTCGTCCGACCACCACTCGTGCAGGGTTGCCCGTCCACTGAAGAGCATCGGGAAGCGGAAGGCGATCGGCCCCTCGTAGAAGCGCTGCGCGTCGGACCGCAGCACGAGACCGCCGCGCTCATCGACCGAGAGGTCGAGGTCAACCGCCAGGTGCTGGTGCGATCCGAGGTAGTCGAGCACCCGCCCCTCGACGAGCACCATCGTCGCGTCGAACCGCGCTGTCCTGCCGGGCTTCGTCGTGTAGGTTCGCACGAAGGTCACCGTCTCGCGGCCGAAGCGGTCGCGGTACGGGTAGTTCTCGATCGTGAACGGCACGTCCGTCCCGACGTCGGGCACGAGGATGTTCCGCAGCCGACCGATCTGCAGGAACGGCACCGTCCACCACGGACCGCGACGGATCGACGCCATCACCCCACGCCCGGTGCACGCCTCGGCCGCGTCGAGTCCGACGCCGAACCGGCGCTGCATCATGGGGTGGAGCCGTTGGAAGTCGGCGCCGAGCGCCGCTTCGAAGACGGATGTCACGAGCGGCCTCCCGGATCGGGGAGCGCTGCCAGCGTGGATGGAGCGTCGTGCAGGTGGTCGGCTCGTCGGGACCCGCCAGCGGGTGCACGGAGCGCCCTGGAGGCACGGGGCCGGTTCCGGCGCCAGGGCTGCAGTACCGAGGTGAGCGGCCACGCCTCCGGCTCGCCCCCGCCTTCGAGCCAGACGCGGAGCCGGTCGAAGCTCCAGGCGGTCGCCCAGCCCAGGAGCGGCCGGACGACGAGGTCGAGCGGACCCCAACCGCTCGCGTAGTCGTACCCGGTGATGAACCGTGTGCGGCCGTCCTCGGTGGGGACGTACCGCCAGTACCCGCGACCGGTACGGATCGGTGACAGCGGGTCCGCGGTCGAGAAGCGGAGCGCAGAGGTCCGGGAGCCGTCCGGACGTCGGCGCTCGCCGATGCTCACGCCGGTGCCGTGGACATCGTGCACCGGGGACCGTCGGACGTAGGTGAACCGCACCGCGGTGTCGACGGTGTCGCGCTCCGGCACGATCTCGGAGAACCGGACGTCCCACCGCACGTGCTGTGTCGGGTCCTGCGTCGCCGCCCAGACCCGCTCGATGTCCGCCGCGATCACGGTCTCGACGTAGATACCCCGGTTCCTCACGACGCTGTCCACCCTCGTCGGAGTCGGTCGGCGGCACGGGCGAACGTCTCCGCGACGTCCGGCTCCGGGTCGAAGAGGTTCTGGATGCGCAGCCCGTCGAACAGGGCCAGGAGCTGCTGCGCTCCGACGCCCGGGTCGAGGGTCGCCGGGAGACGGCCGACCGCGACGTCCTGCTCGAGTGCGAGCCGGATGCCGTCGCGGAAGGCGCGGTAGCTGACCAGGAAGTCGCCCCCGGCTGGTTCCCCGGGATCGGCGGCCGGGGCGAGCGCCGCGACGATGAGCCGGTCGAGTGCTGGCTCAGCGGCGAACGCGACGACCAGCGCGCGCAGCCACGGCACCGTGCCCTCCGCGCGTGCGACGGGTGCCAGCGGCGCGGTCACCTGGTCGAGCCAGGTCGCGAGCGTGGCGGCGAGGAGCGCCGGCATCGTCGGGAAGTTCGCGGTCACGGTGTCGCGCGGGAGCCCCGCCCGCTCGGCGACGGCGTCGAGGGACGAACGGGTGGGACCGACGTCGCGAAGCACGTCGATCGATGCCCGGAGCACGCGGTCGCGGACGGGCGCGGTCGACCGGCGGGTCGAGAGCTGTTCCGGCGGCGTCCGTCGGAACCACTCGAGCAATGCCCGCGACCGCGAGGTGTCGGCCGCGGGGTCGGGCGCGCGGTCCTCGGCGAAGAGGTCCTCGAAGCCGTCCATCGACCGCACGGCCGGGTCGTCCGTGCGGAACGCCATCGACCAGTCGGGGAACGTCCGCTCCTCGATCGGGTCGTCGAGGAGGACCTGGACGTCGACGTTCGCCGGATCGGACGCGACCTCGTGCACCCGTGCACGCACGACGTCGTCCGGTCCCTCGACGACGCCGAGGACGTTCGCGTCGTCGAGCGCGAGGACACCGGTGATCCCGAGCTCCGCGTTCCTGGCCCGTTCGACCGCCAGCAGGCGGACGAGGTCGTCGTGGCTGAGGCGCCCCGTCCGGGCAACCGTGAAGACGATGGTCGAGAGGGTCATCGGTCGAGCGCTCCGTCGGTGGTCGAGGATCGGGTCGATGCCCGGTCACGGGCAGGGTCCCGGCGGATCGCGACGACGGTGAGGTCGTCGGTGATGGTCTCCGGGACCGTGCGGAGGAACGTCTGGAGTCCCTCGGACAGCGACCGCTCCTGCGCGAGCCGTGCCGCGAGGTCGGTCAGTGTGCCGAAGCTCGCGTCCGGGAGTTCGAGGATGCCGTCGGACGCGACGACGAGGACGTCGCCCGGGCCGAGGTCGAGGTGCCGGGGCAGTCGCGCGAACCCCCGGGGCTGCAGGCCGACGGGGAGGTCCACCGACGGGATGCGCACGGTCTCGCCTCCCGCGTGGGCGACCGCTGCGAAGCCGTGCCCGGCATCGATGAACTCGACCGAGCCGTCGTGCAGTCGGATCCGGGCGTGGAACAGGGTCGCGAACGCAGCCGCCCGTTCCAGGCGGGAGCGCACGGCGTTCTCGGCGCCCTCGACGGTCACGGCCGGTGCCTCGCGGGCCAGGGCGTCGATCGTGCCGAGCAGGTGCGCGGCCAGGAGCCCGGCGGGGACGCCCTTGCCCATGACGTCCCCGAGCGTGATCGTCGCGGTGCGCCCGTCCGGCCCGACCGAGACGTCCGCGAGGTCGCCGGACACGTCGGACGCGGCCCGCCAGACGTGTGCCGCCGTCCATCCGGGGATCGTCGCGGTCGTCCTGGGGAGGAGCGCGGCCTGCACGGCACGCAGCCGACCGTCACGGTCGAGACCGGCGTCCTCGTCGTCGTACACGTCCTGCAGGGAACCCACTCCCGCAACCTACCGTGCGGCGTGTCCAGGATGCGCGGGAGCGGCGCCCGGGAGGGCCCGGACGCCGCTCCCGCGCTCGGCGCTCAGTCCGCGGGGACGCTGTCCACCACGGACGTCGTCACCGCGGACGAGTCGAGGACCGTCCCCTTCGGGAGTACCCGGCTCGCCGAGCCGGTCAACGTCCGCGACCCGAGGTACGCACCGGTGTCGGGGTCGATCACGATCTCCGAGTGCTCCCCGTCCCGGTTCGGCTCCTCCCGGCCGATCGCCGTCCCGGTGCGCCCGTCGAGCGTCACCGCGTCGTGGGTGATCGTCGTCCCGGGGATCTTCGCGAGCACCTCGTACATCGCGCTGCGGAGGTCCGCCGGCACGAGCCCGGTGGCGAGGTCGTCGGAGATCAGCGTCGTCATCGCCTCCTCGTGGCTCACGGAACCGGTGGCGTGCTCCGACACCCACGTGTACAGCTCGTCCGGGTCCCGCGGCATCTCGGTCAGGTGGGCCGGCCTCCAGTCCGAGTACCCCTCGAAGCGGCCGCCGGCTCCGTGCAGCGTCTCGGTCGGGTACGGCGACCCTTCGCGCTTCCACTCTGCGGCCGCCTCGGTCGCGGACGCGGCAGGGAAGAACCGCGTCGGTTCGCCGGACGCGCGCACGAGCGTCCACTCGGCAGACACGTCAGCAGGTCGGTAGACGGTGACCGTGTACGGCACGAGCGCGGAGTACTCGTTCGCGTCGCCGAAGAACCCCTGACTCTCCCGTTTCGTCGACACCTCGAGGTACTGGCCGGGCCCGACGGTCGGGTCGCTCGCCAGGACGGTCTCGTCGGCGGCCTTGTGCAGGACCTCGGCGGCGGTGGCGGCCTGCGGGTGCGACCCCACGACGGGTACGCGGTCCGTGGTGCCGGTGAGGTTCCCACCGACGATCACGGTCGCGAGGGCGGTGACCGCTGCGACGGACCCGACCGCTCCGAAGGTCCAGCGGGAGCGGCGACGACGACGGTGCACGGTGCGGTCGAGCACCGCACGTCGGATCGGACGGATGGCTTCGTCGAGGGCGGCGCCCTCGGGCGGCGGTGCGGTGATCACAGTGTCTGCTCCATCTCGTGCAGCGCGCGGCTCGACCTCAGCTTCGCGCGGGACCGTTGGATGCGCTTGCGCGCGTTCGTGGTGGTGAGGCCGAGCATCGCGGCGGCCTCGTCGTAGGACCGGCCCTGGAGCAGGCAGAGCTCGCAGAGTTCCCGGTCGGGTGAGTCGAGCGCGGCGATCTCCGCGCGGACCCACCGCAGCTGCTGGACGGCCTCGTCGTGTGCGACCTGGCGGTACCAGGCCTCGGACGCGCCGCTGTGCTCGTCGACCTCGTCGGTGCGGGTGGACCGTCGCTGCCGGTTCGCGTTCATCGCCACGAACCGCGTCGTGGTCAGCAGCCACGGCAGTGCAGACGCACCGACGACTCCGATGTCCTTCCGCCGGCGCCACGCGACGAGGAACGTCTCCTGGACGATGTCGTCGACGTCCGACCGTTCGTCGGCGAGCCCCCACGCGTAGCGGAAGACCGCCCGCGAGTGCCGGTCGAGCAGCGCGGTGTACGCCTCGCCGTCGCCCGTCGCGACGGCGGCGACGAGTGCTGTGTCCGGGACGGTGCCCGGCCCCCTTGGTGTGTTCACGATTGCCTCCGAACAGTGAGTGTCCGGGAGGGCCTCCGTGTGACAGACCGGCCGGTCAGCCGATCGCGCGCCCGGCACCCCACACCCGTGTCACCTCGAGCGACGGCGTCATCGCGACGAGGTCGGCGGCGTACCCGGGGGCGATCCGGCCGATGTGGTCGCCGAGCCCGAGCGCCCGTGCCGGTACCGAGGTGAGCGCGGCCACGGCGTCGGGCAGCGACCGACCCGCGAGCGTGACCGCGTTGCGGAGCGCCTGGTCCTGGGTCAGGGTCGACCCGGCGATCGTGTCGGTCCCCGCGACGAGGGCGACCCCCTCCGAGACCGTCACGGCGAGCGAGCCGAGCGTGTACGAGCCGTCCGCGGCTCCGGCAGCGCCCATCGCGTCGGTGATGAGCGCGACGCGGTCCGGCGCCGACGACAACAGCAGGGACGCGACCGACGGGTGCACGTGCACGCCGTCGAGGATGAGTTCGATCGTGACCCGGTCGTCGGCCACGGCGGCGGGGATCGGCCCCGGCGTGCGGTGGTGGATCCCCGGCATGGCGTTGCAGGCGTGCGTGAGCAGGGTCGCACCGGCGTCGAACGCGGCCCGCGCCTGGTCGTACGAGCAGACTGTGTGGCCGACCGCGACGACCACGCCCGCCGCGACGAAGCGCTCGATCGCGCGGACCGCACCGGGGAGCTCCGGGGCGATCGTCACCTGGCGGATCACCCCGGCACCGGCCTCGAGCAGGGCGTCGACGGCGTCCGGGGTCGGGTCGATCAGGAACTCCGGGTTGTGCGCGCCCTTGTTCTGCGGCGCCAGGAACGGCCCCTCGAGGTGCACGCCGAGCACCAGGGGATCGGTGGCCATCACCGAACGGACGTGGGCGAGCGAGGCCACGAGCGACGGCAGCGGGTTCGCGACGAGCGACAGGACCGACCGGGTCGTGCCGTGCGCCCGGTGCACTGCGAGGGCGGCCGCGAAGGAGTCGTCCTCGTACGCGGCTCCGCCACCGCCGTGCCCGTGCAGGTCGACGAAACCGGGCACGAGGACGGCGTCACCGAGGTCGACGACCTCGTCCGCCGCGGGGGCTTCGGGGCCGGAGCCGACCGCGCGGATCACGTCACCGTCGACGAGGACCCAGCCGTCGGCCGTGGACCCGCCCGCGTCCACGACGCGGGCCGACCGGACCAGCGTGCGCCGTGCCTCCAGGCCGGACCCGCCGACGGCAGGACCGACGCCGCCGGGACCGGTGGTGCCGGAAGCGCTGGAACCGGAACCGCCGGCGGTGCCGCTCACCGCGCCTCCCGACGGAACTGGACGACACCCGAGACCGCCGCGACGACCACGAAGACGAGGCCCACGACCGGGTGCCCGATCGACACCCAGGCGGCGCCGGCCGCGACCACGAGCGCGACCTCGACGATGGTCTTGCCGACGATGTCCGTCTCGATGGGGGAGCGCGGTGAGCGGAAGAAGAACCACACGACCGCGGCGAACAGCGGGGCACCGACGATGAAGAACACCGCCGGGAGCGGGTACGGCCACGCGAGGTAGCCCCAGTACCCGAGCGAGAACAGCCCGAACGCGCACACGATGCCCCGGAGCACGTCCCAGGCGCCGAACCGGCGCGGCTGGACGGCGTGCGGGTCGGGGGTCTCGGACCAGTCGACGGGGCTCTGCGGTGCGGACACGGTTCCTACTTGAAGATGATGGTGCGGGCGCCGTCGAGGAGGACGCGGTCCTCGGCGATCCACCGGACGGCCTGGGTGAGGGTGCGGGACTCCTCGTCCTGCCCGATCGACACCAGCTCGGCAGGGTCCTTCGTGTGGTCGACCCGGACGACGTTCTGCTCGATGATCGGCCCCTCGTCGAGGTCGCTCGTGACGAAGTGCGCCGTCGCACCGATGAGCTTGACGCCGCGGGCGTGCGCCTGCCGGTAGGGGTTGGCGCCCTTGAAGCCGGGCAGGAACGAGTGGTGGATGTTCACGGCGCGGCCCTCGAGCGCCGCACAGAGACCCGGCGACAGGATCTGCATGTACCGGGCGAGGACGACGAGCTCGATGTCGTGCTCGTCCACGGCCTCGAGGATCCGCTGCTCCATGTCGTGCTTGGTCGCCGCATCGGTCACCGGTCGGTGCTCGAACGGCACCGAGTAGAACGACGCGAGCTCCTGCAGGTCGGCGTGGTTCGACAGGACGAGCGGCACCTCGATCGGGAGTTGTCCGCCGCGCTGCCGGTAGAGCAGGTCGTTCAGGCAGTGCCCCGCCTTCGACACGAGGACCAGCGTGCGCAGGGGGCGGCCGACGACGTCCAGCTGCACGCGGGCGTCGTAGCGCTGGACGACCGGCGCGAGGGCCTCCTCGAAGGCCTCGCGGTCGACCGGTGCCATGACCTGGAGGCGCATGAAGAACGTGTTCGTGTCCGCGCTCGAGAACTGCTGCGACTCGGTGATGTTGCCCTGCGCCGCGACGACGGCTCCCGACACGGCGTGCACGATCCCGGGGCGGTCGTCGCAGACGAGCGTGAGGGTCCAGTGCGTCGGTGTCGTCGCGGTGGTCGCGGGCGTCGGGTCGGTCACCGGATCAGGGTACCGGGCGCGCTGCCGCGCGCTGGTCGGCGGCCGCTCCGGTCGGTCGCGCCGTGTCCCGGCAGTTCGCGGCTCGTCGCGGCGGTCGGCCTGGAGGCACGGGTCGCATCCGGCCGTCGGCGCGCGCTGGCGAGGCGGTTGCGTCAGCGCCGGGCGGCGCGCCCGGGGTGGTTCGTCGCGTCCATGGTCGTGCGGCGTCGGCGTGCGGTCAGCGGTCAGTGGGTCCGCGGCCCGGCGAGCGCACGGTCGGCGATCGTCAGGACGCTCGCCGCGACCGCGACGCCGACGATGACCCATGCGAGCACGTGCAGGTCCGGCGTGGTGGGCGCCGTGCCGAACACGCCACCGATGAGCGAGGACGCTCCGATCGCGCCGATGTACACGCTCGTCCGGGAGAGTCCGGCCGCCGTGCCGATGTACTCCGCGGGCACGACGCGGTACAGCGCTGCCTGGTTCGACACCGAAGCCAGGGCCTGCGGGATGCCGAACAGTGCCGGTGCGAGGACGAGCAGCCCGACGGGCGAGCCGGAGTCGAGCAGGAGCAGGAGGAGGCCGCCGACGATCGGCACGACGGCCGCGGCGATGAGCGGACCACGGACGGCGGTCTTCCGCGCGACGAGGAAGGACGCGACGCCGGCGACGATCGCGGCGGGCAGCTGGATGGAGCCGGCGGCGTCGCTCGAGTACCCGGCGACGTCCTGCACCCACTGCGAGAAGCCGTAGGTCATCGTGTACGCGAGCAGGTAGACGAGGAAGAGCCGCACGTACGTCCGCGTCAGTGCGCCGTTCCGGGCGAGCAACCGCACGTCGACGAACGGCTTCACGGCGCGCAGCTCCCACAGCACGAGCGCGACGAGCAGCACGACCGCGGTGCCGAGCAGCCACCAGAGCCCAGCGGAGAGGTCCAGCAGGAAGACCAGGAGTGCCGACACCGTCCCGGTCATGAGGAGCATGCCGACCGGGTCGAGCGCCTGCAGCACCGGCAGGTCGTCGTCGTTCCGCGGGCGGAGCCGGTCGGACGGCAGCCACAGCGCGGACACGACGATGCCGAACACCGCCAGGGGCACGTTGACGAGGAAGATGGCGTGCCAGCCGAAGGCCGCGATGAGCGCCCCGCCGAGTGGTGGCCCCGCGGCTGCGGACACGAGCGACGTGATCGAGAGGGCGCCGAGCACGAGCGGCGGCGTGGGCTCGCCGATCCGCGCCGAGTGCTGTCGGAGCGTGGTGAGCGCAGCAGGGTAGGCCGACGACGTCCCGATGCCGATGAGCACGCGGGCCGTGACGGCGCCGCCGAAGCCGGTGAGGAGCTCGGGCACGATGCCCGCGACGCCGACGATGACGAGGCCGGTGAGGAAGACCTTCTTCGGCCCGAACCGGTCGGCGAGCTTGCCCATGGTCGGCTGGGCGACGGCGCTCGCGAGGTACAGCGCCGCGACGAGCCAGATCGCCTGTGCGGCACCGATCCCGAGGTCCCGGGAGATCGGTGCGAGGGCGACCGACACCATCGTGGTGTTGATCGGGTTGAGCAGCGGGCCGACGAGCACCGGGACGAGGAGCTTCGGGCCGAATCCGCTGCCGCCGCCGTCGGTCGGAGCAGGCGTGGGGACGGGGGCGGTCGTGGTCACGGTTCCACCAGCGGCTCGAGGATGCGGAGGGAGCGGGCGACCGTATCGCGGTCCTCGGCGGACAGGGTCGCGAGTCGCGCAGCGAGCACGCGGCTCCGCGCCGACCAGGCGTCCTCACGCGCGGCGGCACCGGCCGGGGTCGCGCGGACGAGTGTCCGACGCCCGTCCGTGGGGTCCTGGCGGCGCTCGGCGAACCCGAGGTCCACGAGCGCCTGGACGGTCGCGCCCATCGACTGCGGACGGACACCCTCGGCGCGGGCGAGGTCGGCGACCGTGCTCTCGCCGTACCGGAGGAGGCGTCCGAGTGCTGCGGTCTGGGAGGCGGTGACCTCGTCGGACTTGCCCGTGAGCAGGGTTCGGCGGATGCGGCCGTGGATCGTCAGCAGCGCGCTGGCGAGATCGGGTACTCCGTCGGAAGTCATTCCATGACGGTACTACTTCGACAGGGAAACTTGCAAGGCTCCCTGTTGATCAGGGGACGGTGTCCGCAGGGTCGGTCGCGTCCCCGGTGAACGGCGCGAGGATCGCCGTGAGGTGGTCCCCGTCGTCGGCGAACCACGAGTTGCTCGCGCGCACGGCCGGGAATGCTTCGGCCAGCAGTGCCCGGCCGGCGCTCGTCAGGGTGATCCTGGACGGCCGCCCGCGTCCGCGTTCGGGGCCTCGGTCGAGCAGTCCGCGGTCCGCGAGTGTCGCGACGAGGGCCGTGGCGCTCTGCGGGCGGATGCCGACCGCGCGGGCCAGTTCGGCCTGGGTGAGCTGCTCGCCGGCCGCCAGCTGCACGAGTGCCCCGAACTCGACCGGGGTGAGCTCCAGGGGTGCGAGCACGTCGCCGAGCCGCCTGGCGAGTGTGCGTGCGGCGCGGATCACCGTCCACGCAGCGATCGCGTCGACGTCCTCACGCGTTGCTGCGAACTCCCGGGGCACGGACCCAGGGTAGCGGCGTAGCCTGTGGTATCAGGAAACTGATACTAGGGAGGATCATGGTGCAGCACAGCGACGGCGTCATCGCCGTGACCGGGGCCACGGGAGACGTCGGCGGTCTGACCGTCGAGCGGCTCCTGGATGCCGGAGCCCGCGTCCGAGCGATCGTGCGCCGCCCCGAACAGGTGGACGCGTTCACCGCGCGGGGGGTCGACGCGCGCCTCGCCGACCTCGGCGACCGCGTGGCCCTGACCGCGGCGTTGGACGGGGTCGACCAGCTCTTCCTCGTCACGGCCGCGACGCCACGGCAGGCCGAGCACGGCCGCACTGCCGTCGACGCCGCCCGCGCTGCCGGGGTCCGCGCGGTCGTCCACCTGTCCGGCGGGGACGCGGCCGAGCACTCGCCGGTGCCGTGGGCCGCCGCCATCCGGCAGGTGGACGAGGCCGTCCGGGCGAGCGGACTCGAGCGGACGATCCTCCATCCGTCAGGGTTCATGACGAACCTCGTGGCCTCCGGACCGGCGATCCGACGGGGGGTGTTCCCGCAGACGATGGGCCGTGGCGTCATCGGGTGGATCGACACGGCCGACATCGCCGCCGTCGCCGCCGCGGTCCTGCTCCGTGGTGAGCACACCGGCGCGGAGCCCGTGCTCACCGGCCCCGAACTCCTCGATGGCCGCGGTGTCGCAGCCGGTCTCGCCGCAGGACTCGGCCGTCCGGTCCGCTACCTCCACCTGCCGAGCCGGGTGTTCCGGACCGTACTGCGCGCCAGCGGGGTCGACGCCTGGCAGGCCGAAGGGCTCCGCCAGCAGTTCGGACGAGTCGCGCGGCGCGGTCTCGACGGCGTCGACGCCTTCACCGACGAGGTCGAGCGCATCATCGGTGTGCAGCCTCGCTCCCTGGCCGACTGGGCCGGACGGCACCGTGACGAGTTGCTCGGTCCCCAGGCCGCTGCCTGACGTTCAGCGAGCGGAGATCGTCCCGACCAGGTGCTCCTGCACGTACCCGACCCAGTCGTAGACGTCGCGGAGGCCGACCCCGGCCGCCGCGCGGTACGACGCCTCCTCGCTCGCGGCGTCCGAGATCCCGAGGCGCTCCGCGATCGTCAACCGCAGGTCCGTCAGGCACCGCAACCACGCCTGCTCGTCCGCGGGGGAGAACCCGCCGTCGCGCACCCCGGTCAACCACTCGTGCACGACCGCCGCGTTCGACGTCTTCTGCGTCAGCAGGTCGGACTGCGTCCACCGGCGGAACTCCGCGCTCGCCGCATCGTCGTCCGGGTACGCGTCGGGGAACATCCGCGTGGCCACGGGGTCTGCCGAGAGGTCGCCCGCGAGCACCTGCTGGAGCTGCTCGGTCAGCGACGTCAGCACCTCGCGCTCGCCGGAGGACATGGCGAGGTGGACGCCGTCGGCGCGGCGCACGAACGGGATCACGGGGTCGGCGCCCGGTCGACCGTGGCCTGCAGGCCGTAGCCGTGCATGGCCTCGACGTGGGCCTCCATCGCCTCACGTGCCCCGGTCGCCACGATCGCGCGCCCGTCGTCGTTCACCTGGTGCATGAGCCGCTCCGCCTTCGCCCGTCCGAACCCGAAGTAGGACTGGAAGACGTAGGTGACGTACGACATCAGGTTGACCGGGTCGTCCCAGACCACGGTCACCCAGGGAGTGTCGGAGCGGGTCGTCGTCCGCTCGTCGACGTCGGGGCTGGTCAGGGTCATGCGACCAGGGTGACACGAACCGGTGCGCTCGGTACGATCGTGGGGTCGCGACTGGCGTTGGATGGGTCACCATCGGGGAGCGACACCTGACACGGTGCGCGGCCGTACGCCTGGGCCGCGCCCACCCGTCCACCTCGTCGTGCTCCCGCGCGACGGAACAGACAACGAGGAGTCCCGTGTCCATCACCGATCTGACGCCTGCAACCGCGCAGTCCACGTTCAACGCCCCCCTCGCCGAGGTCGACCCCGAGATCGCAGCGGTGCTGCAGAACGAGCTCGGCCGTCAGCGCGACACCCTCGAGATGATCGCGTCCGAGAACTTCGTCCCGCGCGCCGTCCTCGAGTCCCAGGGCTCCGTCCTGACGAACAAGTACGCCGAGGGCTACCCGGGCAAGCGCTACTACGGCGGCTGCGAGTACGTCGACGTCGCCGAGCAGCTCGCCATCGACCGGGCGAAGGCCCTCTTCGGTGCCGCGTACGCGAACGTCCAGCCGCACTCCGGCGCCAGCGCGAACGCCGCGGTCCTGCACGCCATCGCCTCCGCCGGCGACACGATCCTCGGCCTCGAGCTCGCCCACGGTGGTCACCTGACCCACGGCATGAAGCTCAACTTCTCCGGCCGGATCTACAACGCCGTGTCCTACGGCGTCGACCCCGAGACCTTCGAGGTCGACTACGACGACATCCGCGCGAAGGCGATCGAGCACCAGCCGAAGGTCCTCATCGCCGGCTGGTCGGCGTACCCGCGCCAGCTCGACTTCGCGAAGTTCCGCGAGATCGCGGACGAGGTCGGCGCGACCCTCTGGGTGGACATGGCGCACTTCGCCGGTCTCGTCGCCGCGGGCCTGCACCCGTCGCCGCTGCCCCACGCGCACGTCGTGTCCTCGACCGTGCACAAGACGCTCGCCGGTCCGCGCTCGGGCATCATCCTGTCCAACGAGGAGTCGCTCTTCAAGAAGCTGAACTCCGCGGTCTTCCCGGGCCAGCAGGGCGGTCCGCTCATGCACGTGATCGCCGCCAAGGCCACCGCGTTCCTGCTCGCCGGACAGCCGGAGTTCAAGGACCGTCAGGAGCGCACGCTCCGTGGCGCTCGTCTGCTGGCGGACCGCCTCACGCAGGCCGACGCGAAGGCCGCTGGCATCGACGTCCTCACGGGCGGCACCGACGTGCACCTGGTGCTCGTCGACCTCCGCGAGTCCGAGGTCGACGGCAAGCAGGCCGAGGACCTCCTGCACCAGGTCGGCATCACCGTGAACCGCAACTCCGTGCCGTTCGACCCGCGCCCGCCGATGGTGACCTCGGGCGTCCGCATCGGCACGCCGGCGCTGGCGACCCGCGGCTTCGGCGACGCCGAGTTCACCGAGGTCGCCGACATCATCGCGCTGACGCTCATGCCGACCCCGGACATCGAGGCGCTCTCGGCCCGGGTGAAGGCGCTGGCCGACGCGTTCCCGCTCTACGCGTGAGCGCCGCGCTCCCTCGCGAGCGTTGGGCTGGTGAGGCCAGTGCCGTCCGCATCGACGGCACCGCCCTCGCCGCGCGCACGCTCGACGACCTGACGCTCCGCATCGACCGGCTGCACGACCACGGGTTCCGACCCGGCCTCGGCACGATCATGGTCGGGCAGAACCCTGGCTCGGTGTCCTACGTCGCCGGCAAGCACAAGGACTCGGCGCAGATCGGGCTCGACTCGGTCCGCATCGACCTGCCCGAGACGGCGAGTGCCGCCGACATCCGCGCGGCGATCCTGCAGATGAACGACGACCCCCGGGTCACCGCGTTCATCGTGCAGCTCCCGCTGCCGCAGGGCATCGACCCGATCCCGATGCTCGAGCTGATGAACCCGGCGAAGGACGCCGACGGCCTGCACCCGACCAACCTCGGCGAGCTGGTCCTCGCCGTGCCCGGTGGTGCGGGCACGATCGACGCCCCGCTGCCGTGCACCCCGCGGGGCATCGTCGCGATGCTCGAGGCCTACGAGGTCCCGATCCGGGGCCAGCACGTCACGATCATCGGGCAGGGGCTCACCGTCGGCCGTCCGCTCGGTCTGCTGCTCACCCGCCTCGAGGCCACCGCGACCCTGACGCACTCGCTCACCGAGGACGTCGCGGCCGAGTGCCGGCGTGCCGACATCATCGTCGCGGCCGCCGGTGTGGCCGGACTCGTCCAGCCGGACTGGGTCAAGCCCGGTGCGGCGGTCATCGACGTCGGCATCAGCCGCATCGTCGACGAGGCGACCGGCAAGGCGAAGCTCCGCGGTGACGTCGACCCTGCGGTCGCGTCGGTCGCGGGGTTCCTGTCGCCGACGCCGGGTGGCGTCGGGCCGATGACCCGCGCGATGCTCATGAAGAACGTCGTCGAGGCGGCGGAGCGCCACCTGCGCTGACGGTCGCCCTTGCGAGAGCGACAGATCGCCGTGGCCCGTTCACGGCGATCTGTCGCTTCCGCGTCCCGGTCGCGTCCAGCCCCGGACTGGAGGCACGGATCACCTCCGCCAGACCGCGAGCCGGGTGGTACGGTCGCCGCATGGGGGAGACCACAACCGTCCAGACCGAGCCCGTGATGGCGCCGACCGGACGGCAGTTCCGGCTCCGAGCCTGGCCGCTCGTGCTCTTCGGTGTGGTCGCGCTGGCTGCGTCCCACGGAGCGGTGCTGTTCAGTGCATCGTCGGAGTACGGCGGGGTCGACGCGTCCGGTGGGTGGATCGACGCCGAGGGGAACCCGGTTGCGACGGCCCCGCCCACGGTGTCCGCCGTCGGCCACGTCGCTCCGGCCGCGCTGGTCGTGTTGGTGTTGGTCCTCGCCGTCGGGGTCGTCCTGCCGCCGACGCTCGCGCGGTTCGGTCACGACCGGGCCGGTGCGGTGATCCGCCGGACCGCGTACATCGCGGCCCCGGTAGTGGTGGTGCTCGGCGTGCTCGTCTACTGGGTGTGGCAGGGACACGTCGTGATCGACCAGGTGGAGCACCAGGTCCTGCACCCCCACGGGTTCCCGTGGGGCGGGGTCACGGTGACGACGGGCCACATGACCCGCTGAACCGCCGGCACACGTGGCTTCGCTGCGCGGCGGTGGTCCGCAGCGTCGCTTGCGTCAGTCGCGCCGGGCGCCCTGCGCTGCGTGCACCGTGAACACCGTCGGCTCGCGGTACCCGGCCGCCGCGAAGGCGGACGTGACCGCTTCCGCGATCGCGCCCCGGGCCTCCCGGTCGACCAACGCGATCGCCGCACCGCCGAAGCCGCCACCGGTCATGCGTGCACCCACGGCGCCGTGCTCCATCGCGGTCGACACCGCGAGGTCGAGCTCGGGCACCGAGATCTCGAAGTCGTCGCGCATCGACTCGTGCGACGCCACCAGCAGGTCACCGATCGCCCTCGGGCCGTCCTCGCGCAGCGTCCGCACCGTGTCGAGGACGCGCTGGTCCTCGGTGACGACGTGCCGGACGCGCCGGAAGGTCTCGTCGTCGAGCAGCTCCGCAGCGCGGGGGAGGTCCTCGACGGACAGGTCGCGGAGCGCCTCGACGCCCATCACCGCGGCACCGTGTTCGCACGAGTCGCGACGCGCCTTGTAGCCGCCCGTGGCGTGAGCGTGCTCGACGCGGGTGTCGACGACGAGCACCTCGAGCCCGTTCGCCTCCAGCGCCAGGTCGACGACCGCGGTGTCGAGCGTGCGGCAGTCGAGGAACACGACCGCGTCCTGCTCACCGAGGAGCGACGCGGACTGGTCCATGATCCCCGTCGGCGCTCCGACGGCGTGGTTCTCCGAGTACTGGCCGACGCGGGCGAGCGTCTTGCGGTCGAGTCCGAGCTCCCAGAGGTCGTTGAAGGCGAGGGCGACGCCGCACTCGATCGCCGCGCTCGACGACAGGCCCGCCCCGACCGGGACGTCCGACTCGATGAAGACGTCGAACCCGTGCTTGTCCGAGAGGTCGGCGCCGGCGTGCTCACGGAGCGCCCAGGCGATGCCGAACACGTAGGCCGACCAGCCGTCCATGCGGTCGGGCGACAGCTCGTCGAGGGGCAGTTCGACGACCGACGACGGGTCGAACGCCGACGCGACCCGGAGCACCCGGTCGTCCCGCTGCGCGATCGAGGCCACGGTCCGGCGGTCGATCGCGAAGGGCAGCACGTACCCGTCGTTGTAGTCGGTGTGCTCGCCGATCAGGTTGACCCGGCCGGGGGCGGAGTACCGCACCGTGGGCTCGTACCCGTAGACCTGCTGGAACGTCATGCGCGCTCGATCCCTCCTCGGATGAACTCGGCCGCCTTCTCGGGCACGAGGTCCCCGATCCAGGCGCCCATGGCGGCCTCGCTGCCGGCCAGGAACTTGAGCTTGTCCGCCGCGCGACGCGGGGACGTGATCTGCAGCATGAGCCGCACGGTGTCGCGCCCGGTGTGCACCGGGGCCTGGTGCCAGGCGGCGATGTAGGGCGTGGGGTCGTCGTAGAGCCGGTCGATGCCCCGGGTGAGCCGGAGGTGCAAGTGCGCCAGCTCGTCCTTCTCGGCGTCGGTCAGTCCGGCGAAGTCGGGGACGTGGCGGTGCGGCAGCATGTGGATCTCGATCGGCCAGCGCGCGGCGAACGGCACGAAGGCGGTGAAGTGCTCGCCGGCGAGGACGACCCGGTCGGACGCGCGTTCGTTCGCGAGGTGCTGCTCGAAGAGGTCCGGACCGAAGCGCTCGATCGACGCGAGGAGTCGCTGCGTGCGCGGCGTGACGTACGGGTACGCGTAGATCTGCCCGTGCGGGTGGTGCAGCGTGACGCCGATGGCCTCGCCGCGGTTCTCGAACGGGAACACCTGCTGGATGCCCGGCAGCTCGGAGAGGGCTGCGGTGCGGTCCGCCCACGCCTCGACCACGGTGCGGGCACGCGACTCGGAGATCGACGAGAAGGAGCCCTCGGTCGCGGGGGAGAAACACACGACCTCGCACCGGCCGACGCTGCGGAACTGCCGGTTCAACCCGACCTCGGTCAGGGCGTCGAGCGACGGCGGGGCGTCCTCGGCACCGTCCGGCCCGGCGAGCATCGGCCCGAACGACGGCGAACGGTTCTCGAACACCGCGACGTCGTACACGCTCGGGATCTCGGACGGGTTCGCCGGGCTCTGCGGCGCCAGCGGGTCCTGGTCAGCCGGCGGCAGGAACACCCGGTTCTGTCGGCTCGCCGCGATCGACACCCACTCGCCCGTCAGGACGTCCTGCCGCATCCGGGCCGTGTCCGGCCGGGGGTCCAGGACGCGCTGGTCGATGTTCCGCTCGGCGGGCAGCGTCGAGTCGGCGTCGTCGAAGTAGAAGAGGTCGCGGCCGTCCGCGAGCTTCGTCGCGCGCTTGGTGATCACCGGAGCAGCCTAGCGCGATCCGAAGTGTTGCGAAAGCAGACGGAAGCGGACGAAACTGGGCACGTGACCGACGACGACCTCTTCCTCGACGGCGCGCTCCCGGCCCCCCTGCGCCAGGACCGCATCGTCGCCATCGTCGAGGGGGCGCCGGGGCTCGTCCGGACGGCTGCCCTGGCAGCGGCGCTCGGCACGAGCGAGGTGACGGTCCGACAGGACCTCGCCACGCTCGACCTGGAGGCTCGGATCCGGCGGGTGCACGGCGGTGCGGTCCGCCTCGTGGCCGGTTCGGGCGAGCGCCCGCTCGAGGAGACCGCGGTCGAGCACCAGGTCGCGAAGGCCGCCATCGGCCGCGCCGCGGCCGCGCTCGTGCGGTCCGGCGAGTGCGTCGTGCTCGACGTCGGCACCACACCCGCAGCGGTGGCGTCAGCCCTGGTGGCACGGACGGACCTGGTCGACGTGACCGTGGTGACGAACTCCCTCACCACGGCACTCGCCCTCGAACCCGCCGTCCCGCGCTTCACCGTCATCGTCACCGGCGGGACGCTCCGACCCCTGCAGCACTCGCTCGTCGCGCCGTTCAACAACACCGTGGTCCCGATGATCGCCGCCGACATCGCGTTCCTCGGGGGCACGGGCGTCGATGTCGAGCACGGCCTGACGAACGTGAACCTCCCCGAGACCGAGACGAAGCGGATGCTCGCCGCGACGGCACGGCGTACGGTCGTGGTCGCGGACGGGTCGAAGTTCGGCCGGGCCCACATCGGGGTCGTCCGCGCGCTCGAGGACGTCGACGTCGTCGTGACCGCCGAGGCCCCGGCGGACCTGGTCGACGCCGTGCGTGCGGCCGGGGTCGAGGTCGTGGTCGCCGACGAGCGCTGAAGCACCGCGTTCCCCAGGAAGGATCAGCCCGCCATGACCGCAGCAGCCCCCACCGGAGGCCAGTACCACCTCCGCCACGCCGGACCGGACGGCGTCGTCGAGGCCGTCGTGACCGAGGTCGCCGCCGGCATCCGCGAGCTCCGGGTCGCCGGCTTCGACCTCACCGAGCCGTTCGGCGTGGACCAGGCCCCGCCCGGCGCGGACGGCATCGTGCTCGTGCCGTGGCCGAACCGGGTCGCCGGCGGTCGGTGGGAGCTCGACGGTGCCGTGCAGCAGCTCGACGTGTCGGAGCCGAAGTACGGCAACGCCTCGCACGGGCTGCTCCGCTTCGCGCCCTACCGGACCGTCACGCAGACGGAGTCGTCGATCGAGCAGGAGGCCACGATCCACCCGCAGCACGGATGGCCCTTCACCCTCGAGACCCGCGTGCACCACGAACTCGTCGACGACGGCGTCCGGGTCACCCACACGATCACGAACCGCTCCGGCGTCCGGGCGCCCTTCGCCGTCGGCGCGCACCCGTACCTCCGCGCCGGTGACACCCCCGCCGAGGACCTCGTCATCACGCTCGACGCCGCCACGGCCTTCTCGACGAACGAGCAGAAGGTGCCCGACGGGTCGTTCGACGTCACCGGGACCGACTCCGACCTCCGCGCCGGCCGTCGTGCGGGCGACTCGGACCTCGACACCGCCTACACGGACATCGCGGACGACGAGCACGGTGTCCGGCGTACGACGCTGCACGGCCCGGAGGGCGACGGTGTCGAGCTCTGGCAGGACGAGTCGTTCCCCTACGTGCAGGTCTTCACCTCCCGGACGTTCCCCCGCGGCGACGGCACCGGGCTGGCCGTGGCGGTCGAGCCGATGACCGCGCCGGCGAACGCGCTCAACTCGGGGGAGGGGCTTCGCTGGCTCGAGCCGGACGAGACCTGGACCGGCACCTGGGGCATCCGCCGCGTCTGGTCCTGATCGCTCCCCCGACGCGTTGCCTGGCCGAGTCTCGGCCCCGCGGACAGTTTCGCGGTCTCCGCATCGCGAAACTGTCCGCCGACCCGAGTCTCGCGGCGAGCGATGGAGCGTGACGGCGATCTCACGAGGAAGGCCGCCCCGATCGGGGCGGCCTTCGTCGTGCGGGAGCGTGTCCGTCGGCGTGCTCAGCCGCGTCGCATGCGCAGCGCCTCGACCGCGAGGGCCTCGGTGCCGTAGCGCCCGACCTCCTGCGCCCACGCCGGGTCGTCGCCGCGGAGGGCGATGTACTCGGAGCGCTGCCGGCACACGTAGCCGAGGACGGTGGTGGCGGTGGCGACCTCGACGAAGTCCTCACGGATGTGACGTGTCGACACCTTCGCGTTGCGGCGGAGTGTGTCGAGGAGCAGCTCGTCGCTCATGGTCGTGTGGGTGGCTGCTGCGAGCTCGACGATGCGGCGCGCGCCGTCGGCGCTGGTGTGCGTGGCTTCGATGGGCTCGATCACGGTGTACCCCGTTCGTTCGATGGTGGTGCTGTCGTGCAGGACCCGGAGTTCGGATCCGGGAACGACACTATCTGCGCCCACCCAACAGCCCGCTGAACGAGGACTGGAGTGTGCCGTCAAACGGACAAGAGTCGCCTGTGGAGGGTTTGTACCCCGATGCGACGAAGGGTTGGCCTCGGTCTGACGTGAGATGGGCCTCGGTCTGACGTGAGGTGGGCCCCGGTCTGACGTGAGGTGGGCCCCGTGGGGCTCGAACCCACGACCCTCGGATGAAGAGGCGGCGTTCGGGAGACCGTGGGCCCCGTGGGGCTCGAACCCACGACCCTCGGATGAAAAGGCGGCGTTCGGGAGACGGTGGGCCCCGTGGGGCTCGAACCCACGACCCTCGGATTAAAAGTCCGGTGCTCTACCAACTGAGCTAGAGGCCCTCACCCGCAAGGCTAGCGGGTGAGGGCCTCCAGGCGACAAACGAGCGCGTCAGCTCCGGCGTCCGGTCAGCGTCCGCAGCAGCCAGGCGATCACGGCGATCACGAGCAGCACGACGCCGACCCACAGCAGGAACTTCAGGCTGGCGGCGAAGCCACCGACGAACAGCAGGATGACCGCGATCACGGCCAGGATGATGAGCAGGGCGTTCATGAGGGTCCTCTCCTTCACGTCCGGGAGGAGTGCCTCCCTGCCCGAACACCGTACGCGCGCGCGGCCTGTTGCGTTCTCGGCGAACTGGGGCGCTCGGCGTCGGTGGCCGCGCCTACACTGTCGCGGTGCCTCGCGATCACCACCGTCCCGTCCACTTCACCGATGCCGAGTTCGCCGCGATCCAGGGCGGGGAGGACCCGGCCGTCGTGAACCGTGTCGCGCACGAGACCGCGAACGCCCTGCTGCACCGCGTGCGGCAGGACCCGGACCCGGCGGTCGTCGAGCGCCTCGTGACCTACACGGACGTGCACGGCATCGACGCGATCGCGGAGCTGTGGGCGCGGGTGGGGGCGCACACGCTGCCGGGGGCGCTCTGGCGCATCTACCTCGTCCGAACGGTCATCCGGCAGGCGCCGGAGGAGATCGCCTACTTCTTCCAGCGCGGCACGGAGCGGATCGGCACGATCGACCAGGCCGTTGCCGGTGCCGAGCAGCCGACGGGCCCCGCGGAGATCCTGACCCTCGCGGACCGCATCCTGCACGGCCTCTACACGGGCGACCTCGCGGTGGCGCTCGACCGCGGCGCTGCCTTCTGCCGGCTCACGGCGGCGGGCGCGACGGCGGTGGCGGACGAGTCCGACCTCACCGCGGCGGACCGCGCGAGCGAGCTGACGACCCGGGCGCTCCGGCTCACCGAGTTCGCGGCCGACCTGACGGAGGCGGCGGCGCTCTGGCGCCGCGACAGTCTCGACTGAGGCGACCGTCTGCCGGACGTGAGCCGCACGGACGTGGCGATCCGTGCCTCCAGGCCGAACCGCTGCAAGCATGCAGCGGCAAGCGCGACGAGCCAGGCAGGCAGAGCCGAGCAGGCAGCGGCAGGCAGGCAGAGCCGAGCAGGCAGAGCCGAACAAGCACGGAGAAGCCGAGCCGCAGAAGCGCCTCTCGGCGCGAGGCCGCTCGAAGCGGCGAATTTTGGAGCCCGGGGCTTGCTGCGGCCCGGCGTCGTCCACTGTACGGAACGAGCCTGGAGACGTCGAATCCGTTCGCGCAGAGAGGACTCGCCACTTCTCCAATCCGACGGGACGAGGGCACCGAATCATCACCGTGGCGAGGCCCTGACCTCGCCACGGCGAGGGGTCCCGCGCGACCCGGTCCGACATCAGTCGGTCAATTCCCTGCGGATCACGCGGGCCCCTCGCTCAGAACGAGCGCCACCACACCCGAACAGCTGCACGTCGCCTGGGCACCTGCAGCACCCCGTGCACCGAGAGGGGGGAAACCTGCAATGCTTGCCATCGTGGAACGCGACACGAAGCGCTGGGGCTCTGCCGAGCCGCCGCCGCCGTCGCCCGATGAACTCCTCACCAGGGTTGCGAACGGCGACCAGGCGGCTTTCTCCGACCTGTACGACGAACTATCCGGGCGGGTGCTCGGCCTCGTGACCCGGCTGCTGAAGGACCGTGCGCAGTCCGAGGAGGTCACCCAAGAGGTCTTCCTCGAGGTCTGGCAGCAGGCCTCCCGGTTCGACCAGGTGCGTGGCTCCGCCGCGAGCTGGGTGCTCACCATGGCGCACCGCCGGGCGGTCGACCGGATCCGGGCATCGCAGGCGTCGCACGACCGCGACACGCGGATCGGCATCCGCGACTTCGAGGCCGGGTTCGACCAGGTGTCCGAGTCGGTGGAGATCCGCATCGAGCACGAACGGGTCAGCCGGGCGCTGGCGAAGCTCACCGAGTTCCAGCGCCAGGCCGTGCAGCTCGCGTACTACGGAGGCTTCTCGCACAGCGAGATGGCCGAGCAACTGGGGGTGCCGATCGGCACCGTGAAGACCCGTCTGCGTGACGGGATGATCCGACTCCGAGACGAGATGGGGGTGACCTCATGACCGAACGACACGACGACCCGTCGACGCTGACCGGTTCGTACGCGCTCGACGCGCTCTCCGACGAGGAGCGCGCCCAGGTCGAGGCCGCACTCGCGTCCTCGCCCGAACTGCTCGCCGAGACCGACTCGCTGCGGGAGACCGCGCTCCAGCTCGCGTACTCGACCGACCCGATCGAGCCCCCCGCGTCGCTCAAGGCGTCGCTGATGGCGCAGATCCAGAACACGCCGCAGGTGGCGACGTCGGCTCCGGCTGCTCCCACCCCTGCGTCGTCCGACGCCGGCCTGGAGGCACGACCCGCCTCCGCCCCGTCGCCCGCCGTGTCCGGTGCGCAGCCGGGTCCGGCGGAGACCGCGGCTCGCCGCCGATGGTTCCAGCGTCCGGCGGCCGCACTGTCCGCCGCTGCTGCCGTCGCGGTGGTGTTCCTCGGCGTCGGACTCGGCGTCGGCGGGGTGCTCAACCCGGACAGCGGTACGCCGCGGCCGGGCACCTCGCAGAGCACGAGTGTCCTCGACGGGATCTACGCGGCGTCCGACTTCCAGCGGAGCTCGACTCCCGTGCAGGGAGGTGGGACGGCCACGGTCGTCTGGTCGCAGGACCTCGGGAAGTCAGCGGTCATCCTGGACGGGGTCGAGGCTGCGCCCAAGGGCAAGACCTACGAGCTCTGGTACATCGACTCGAAGGCTGCCGGCGGCGCGATCACGTCGGCCGGTCTGATGGACCAGTACGCCGACGGAGTGCACTCGGCGGTCCTCACCGGCAAGGTCCGGGACGGCGTCACGGTGGGCATCACGGTCGAGCCGGAGGGCGGCTCGAAGCAGCCGACGACGACCCCGATCGCCGCGGTCCCGCTCGACGCCTAGCAAGGGCGGCACCAGCCCGCCCTCGTACCGCGCAGAGCGATCGGGAGAGCCGCTGGTGCACGACGGGGCCGTCGTCGTGCGACAGCGGCGCTGTCGTTCGTGCGCGCGTGCAACGAGCGGCGTGTGCAATGACGGGCGTGTGCAAGGGGCGACGGGGCCGTCGTCGTGCGACAGCGGAGCTGTCGTTCGTGCGCGCGTGCAATGACCGGCGCGCGCAAGGAACGACGGGGGTCGTTCCGGAACGGACTCCGCATCGTCGAGGCGACCACCCGCGATCCGGTGCCGATCCGACGGGCGCGATCCGTGCCTCCCGGCCGCCCGTCGTGACCACGGCGACGACACGACCGCAGCAGCGCCCGGGAACGACGGCGGCCCCGCCGGACCGGGGTCCGACGGGGCCGAGCGCGCGACGCGAACGCTGCGTCCGCGTCAGCGGATCATCCGAAGCGGCCGGAGACGTAGTCCTCGGTGGCCTGCACGGACGGGTTCGAGAAGATCGTCGCGGTGTCGTCGTACTCGATGAGCTTGCCGGGGTGCCCGGTGCCGGCGATGTTGAAGAACGCGGTCTTGTCCGACACTCGCGAGGCCTGCTGCATGTTGTGGGTCACGATGACGATCGTGTACTCCTTCTTCAGCTCCTCGATGAGGTCCTCGATGGCGAGGGTCGAGATCGGGTCGAGCGCGGAGCACGGCTCGTCCATGAGGAGCACGTCGGGCTGGACGGCGATCGCCCGCGCAATGCAGAGCCGCTGCTGCTGCCCGCCGGACAGTCCCATGCCGGGCTTGTCGAGGCGGTCCTTGACCTCGTTCCAGAGGTTCGCACCCTGGAGCGAGCGCTCGACGATGTCGTCGGCCTCGGACTTCGAGATGCGCTTGTTGTTGAGCTTCACCCCGGCGAGCACGTTGTCCTTGATCGACATCGTGGGGAACGGGTTGGGTCGCTGGAAGACCATGCCGACCTGACGACGGACGAGCACCGGGTCGACGCCCGCACCGTAGAGGTCGTCGCCGTCGACCTTGACCGAGCCCTCGACCCAGGCGCCCGGGATGACCTCGTGCATGCGGTTCAGGGTGCGGAGGAAGGTGGACTTGCCGCAGCCGGACGGGCCGATGAACGCGGTGACGGTGCGGGGCTCGATGGTGATGTCGACACCCTCGACCGCCTTGAACTTCGAGTAGTAGACGTTGAGGCCGTCGACCTCGATGCGCTTGGACACGTGGATTCCTTCGGGGTGGTGGTCGTTGCCGCGCTAGCGGGGGAGCTTCGGGGCGAAGAGGCGGGTGATGAAGCGCGCCAGGAGGTTCAGCGCCATCACGATGAGGATGAGGAGCAGCGCAGCGGTCCAGGCCCGGTCGACGAACGGTACCGGGTTGGCGCCCTGCTGCGAGTACTGCGTGTAGGCGAACACCGGCAGGGTCATCATCGGGTCCTTGAACAGGTCGTAGTTCATGGACGCGGTGAACCCGGCGGTGACGAGCAGCGGTGCGGTCTCGCCGATCACGCGGGCGATCGAGAGCATGACCCCGGTCGTGATGCCGGCGAGTGACGTCGGGAGCACGACCTTCACGATCGTCAGCCACTTCGGCACACCGAGCGCGTACGAGGCCTCGCGGAGCTCCATCGGCACGATCTTCAGGACCTCCTCCGTGGACCGCACGACGATGGGGATCATCAGCACGCTCAGGGCGATCGAACCGACCAGGCCGAAGCGGGCACCGGGGCCGAGGAAGAGCGCGAACAGGGAGTAGGCGAAGAGGCCGGCGACGATCGACGGGATGCCCGTCATGACGTCCACGAAGAACGTGATGCCCTTCGCGAGCGCGCCCTTGCCGTACTCGACGAGGTAGATCGAGGTGAGGAGCCCGATCGGCACCGAGATGAGTGCCGCGAACAGCGTGATCTCGAGCGTGCCGACGAGGGCGTGGACCGCGCCGCCGCCCTCGGAGATGACACCGCGCATCGAGTACGAGAAGAACTGCGCGTCGAAGCGGGCGAGGCCGTCGGCGAGCACCGTCCAGAGCAGCGACACGAGCGGCAGGACGGCGATCACGAACGCCGTGACGACCAGGGAGGTCACCAGGCGGTCGACGGCCTTGCGGCCACCCTCGACGATGCGGGACACGACGACGATGAGGACGTCGAACAGGACCGTTCCGAGGAAGAGCGCCGCGACGACGTTGAAGTCCTTGACCGCGCCGCCGGCGTTGAGCAGGGCGAACACGGCGATGAGCGCGACCCAGGAGCCGATGAGGAGCAGCCACGGCACCGACTTGTGCAGCTTGCCGTTGGCGTAGACGTTGCCGGCCATGCCGGTCTGACGGAGGGCGAGGGACATCGGGTCGTACCTCTCAGCTCACTCGCTTGCGGACGATGTACCGCGCGAGCATGTTGATGACCAGGGTGATGACGAAGAGGACGAGGCCGGACGCGACGAGGGCGTTCAGTGTGGTGCCGGAGGCCTCGGCGAACTGCAGGGCGATGTTCGCGGCGATCGTCGAGGGGTTGAGCGAGGTGAGTACCTGGAAGGTGACGTTCGTCGACACCGACAACACGAGCGCGACGGCCATCGTCTCGCCGAGGGCACGTCCGAGGCCGAGCATGATCGCGGACACGATGCCCGACTTCGCGAACGGCAGCACCGACAGGCGGATCATCTCCCAGCGGGTCGCGCCGAGGGCGAGCGCTGCCTCCTCGTTGAGGGTCGGCGCCTGCAGGAAGATCTCGCGCATCACGGCGGTCATGATCGGGATCGCCATGACGGCGAGGACGATCGACGCGGTGAGGATCGTGCGGCCGGTGCCGGTGACCTGTCCGGAGAACAGGGGGAACCAGCCGAGGTAGGTGTTGAGGAACGCGTAGAAGGGCTTCACGAACGGTGCCAGCACGACGATGCCCCAGAGGCCGTAGACGACCGACGGGACCGCGGCCAGCAGGTCGATGACGTAGCCGAGCACCGGCGCGAGGCGGCGCGGTGCGTAGTGGGAGATGAAGAGCGCGATGCCGAGCGCGAGCGGCACGGCGATCACGAGCGCGATGAGTGCGGACCAGACCGTACCGAAGACGAGCGGCCCGACGTAGTCCCAGAAGTTCGCCGAGCCGTTCGGCAGGGTGCCGGCCTTGGCGACCAGCGCCGGGATGCTCTGCCAGACGAGGAACGCCGCGACGAGCACGAGGACGAAGAGGATGAGGCCGCCGGAGATGACCGAGGCGGCGGAGAAGACGCGGTCGCCGACGCGGACGACGGCCTTCGGCTTCGGGATGACGGTGGCCCCTTCGCGGGCCGGTGCGGTCGTCATGCGACTCCTGTCGGAGGTTCACCCTTGGCGGGGAACGGGGAGGTGGGAGGTGGTGCCGTGACGGGCGAGTGCCCGGACGCCGGTCGTGTTGGGTGGGACCGGCGTCCGGGCGCTCAGAGGGCGTTACTTGATGGAGGCGACGGCCTTCGCGGCCTTCTCCGAGAGGTCGCTCGAGAGGGCGGCCGACTTGGCCTCCTTCGCGGCGGCGTCCTGCGCGTCCTTCGACACGACGTAGTCGAGGTAGCCCTTCACGAGCTCACCCTTGGCCGAGTCCTTGTACTCCTGGCACGCGATGGCGTAGGAGACGAGGACGAGCGGCCACGCGTTGTCGGCCGTGTCGGTGCGGTTGATGTCGATCGCGAGGTCGTTGTCCGCGCGGCCCTCGACGGTCTTGGAGTCCGCGACGACGGTGGCGGCACCATCGGCCGAGATCTCGGTGGCCTTGTCGCCCACCATGAGCTTCGCCTTGTCGAGGTCACCGGCGCCGGAGTCGTCGATGTAGGTGATGGCGTTCGAGGCGCTGGCCATCGAGGACGCGACACCCGAGGTCTTCGCGGCGGCGTCACCGACCTGGTACGGGAAGGTCTGGCTCGGCTCCTTGCCCCAGACGTCCTTCGCGTTCGCGTCGAGGTACTCGGAGAAGTTCTCGGTGGTGCCCGAGTCGTCCGAACGGTGCACGACGGTGATGTTCGCGTCGGGGAGCGAGGCGTCCTTGTTGAGGTCCTTGATCTCCGAAGCGTTCCACTTCGTGATCTTGCCCGAGAAGATGCCCGCGATGGTCTTCGCGTCGAGGGTGAGGTCCTTGACGCCGTCCACCTTGTACGCGATCGCGATCGGGGAGATGTAGACCGGGATGTCGATGGCCTTCGAGTCCGCGGCGCAGTTCGCGAACGAGCCCGAGAGCTCCTCGTCGGAGAGGGCGGCGTCGGAGCCGGCGAAGTCCGCCGCACCCGACATGAAGTTCTTGCGGCCGGCGCCCGAACCGTCGGGCGAGTAGTTGACCGTGACGCCCGAGGCGACGTTCTGGAACCCGGCGGTCCAGGTGGCCTGTGCGGTCTGCTGCGCGGACGAGCCCGAGCCGGTCAGGGTGCCGGAGAGCTTCGAGGTGTCCGAGTTCGACGCGGCGGAGGAGCTGCCGGCGCCGGCCTCGTTCGAGGCGCAGGAGGACAGCGCGACGGCGCCGACGATCGCGATCGCCGCGACCGTGCCGATTCGCTTGATGTTCACAGGGGTCCCTTCGGGAATGTCAGTGCAGGCGGGACCGCTGCTGGTCCCTCGGGCCGGTGCTGACCCGGGAGCGACTGTAGGGACGAGAGATGACCCGGGAGGTGCCCGCGGGTGAACGGCAGGTGAACGAGGCATTGCCCCGCTGGCGGCACACGGACACGCACCTGCGGTGGGGTGCAGGATCGGGTCACCGCGCCCAGGCATGGCACATGCGTTCGCATGGTCGCCGGGCGGTGTGGGAGCGGGGTGCGGGGCCGTCCTGGAGGCGCGGATCACCACGCGCGTACCGGTGCCGGTGGCGAGGTGGCCGATCCGGACGAGGGCCGGGCGAGCTCGGCCGGCCGCTACGAGGCGATCGTGTTGCGGTGCGTCTCGACCGCCACGAGCTTTCCGTCGGCGATGTGCATCACCGCGAAGTCGCCGACGGACAGCATCGCGGCGCGACGGAGGTCGAAGTGTCGGCTCCCGTCCGCGGTCGCTCCGGCGATGCGGGCGATGATGTCCGGGAGCACCGGTCCGTGCGAGCAGAGGACCGTCGACTTCGCCTTGTCGATCCGTCGCAGCACGACGCCCTTCACGTTCGCGGCGCCGCGGTCGTGGGCGTCCTGGCTGATGTCCGGCGTCGACTGCACGCCGACCTTCGTCCGCGCGGACAGGGGTTCGACGGTCGCGAGGCACCGCGCCGCCGTGCTCGAGACGATCTTCTTCGGGCCGAACGCAGCGACCGGCGCCGCGACTGCCTTCGCCTGTGAGCGTCCGACGGGCAGGAGCGGCCGGGTCGCGTCGGGGCCGTCCCAGTCGGAGCCGGGGACCGTCTTCGCGTGCCGGAGTGCGATGAGGGCGAAGGTCTTGTGCTCCCCGGCGGCCGCGCGGTCGGCGAAGCGGTCGAGGATCTCGACGTCCCGGTCGTACGTGAGCCGGCCACGGGCGTCGTCGATCGACACCCACTCGACCGCAGCGACCTCGTCGTTGGGACGGAACTTCCCAGCGCGCTCGAACTCCTTGTTCGACACCCGCGCGGACCAGTAGTGCACGACCTTGTCGCGACCGTTCGGCAGCACGTACTCGGCGGTGCCCAGGGGAGCGCCGAGGTGCACCCGGTAGCCGGTCTCCTCGTCGATCTCGCGCACGGCGGTCGTCGGGACGCTCTCGCCGGGGTCCACCTTGCCCTTCGGGAAGGAAACGTCGTTGTGGTGACCGCGGTGGATCAGCAGCACCAGCGGCCGTCCGTCCTGCTCGCGCCAGACGACGGCTCCTGCCGCGACGACGGGACCGGTGGGACCGCCGCTCACCGAGTCGAGCGCTTCCGAGCCGAGATCTTGCGCATGAGGACATTCTGCACGTCCTGCAGCGGGCGCCCGTCAGCGTCGGTCGAGTGACGGGTCCACTCGCCGTCCGACTCCAGGTGCCAGGAGCTCGTGTCGTCCGCCATCGCGAGGTCGAACATGTCCTGCACCTCGGTCACGTGTGCTGGGTCGGACAGCCGCACGAGGGCCTCGACGCGGCGGTCGAGGTTGCGGTGCATCATGTCCGCCGAGCCGATGAAGACGACCGGGTCGCCGTCGTTGTGGAACGCGAACGCGCGCGAGTGCTCGAGGTAGCGGCCGACGACGCTGCGGACGCGGATCGTCTCGCTGACGCCTTCCATGCCCGGCTTGAGCGAGCAGATCCCGCGGACCCACACGTCGACCGGCACGCCGGCCTGGCTCGCGAGGTAGAGCGCGTCGATGATCTGCTCGTCGACCATGGAGTTCACCTTGATGCGGATGCCCGACGGCTTGCCGGCCTTGGCGTTGTCCGCCTCGGCCTGGATCCGCTTGATGAGCCCCTTGCGGAGGTGCAGCGGTGCGACGAGGAGGCGCTTGAACTTCTTCTCGATCGCGTAGCCGGACAGCTCGTTGAACAGACGCGTGAGGTCCTTGCCCACGGTGTCGTCCGACGTGAACAGGCCCATGTCCTCGTAGATGCGCGAGGTCTTCGGGTTGTAGTTGCCCGTGCCGATGTGGCTGTAGTGCTTGAGCGTCCCGCCCTCTTGTCGGATGACGAGCACGAGCTTCGAGTGCGTCTTCAGTCCGACCAGGCCGTACACGACGTGCACGCCGGCCTTCTCGAGCTTGCGGGCCCAGCCGATGTTGTTCTGCTCGTCGAAGCGCGCCTTGATCTCGACGAGCGCGAGGACCTGCTTGCCAGCCGCCGCCGCGTCGATGAGGGCCTCGACGATGGGGCTGTCACCGGAGGTGCGGTAGAGCGTCTGCTTGATCGCGAGGACGTTCGGGTCGGCCGCGGCCTGCTCGAGGAACGCCTGGACGCTCGTCGCGAAGGACTCGTACGGGTGGTGCACGAGGACGTCCTTGGCCTTGATGGCGCCGAAGAGGTCGGGCTTGGTGTTCGGCTCGCCCGGCTGGAACTGCACGGGCGTCGTCGGGACGTGCTTCGGGTAGTGGAGGTCCGGGCGCGCGATCTTCGCGATCTCGAACAGTCCGCCGAGGTCGAGCGGCGACGGCAGGCGGTAGACCTCTTGTTCGGTGATGTCGAGCTCGCGGACGAGCAGGTCGAGCGTCACCGCGTCCATGTCCTCGGTGATCTCGAGGCGGATCGGCGGACCGAACCGACGACGGAGGAGCTCGCGCTCGAGGGCTTGGATGAGGTTCTCGGCCTCGTCCTCCTCGATCTCGACGTCCTCGTTGCGGGTGACCCGGAACACGTGGTGCTCGAGCACCTCCATCCCGGGGAAGAGGTCGTCGAGGTGGTTCGCGATCAGGTCCTCGAGCGGGATGTAGCGCTGGCGCCCGGAGCCGTCGTCGGGCAGCGCGATGAACCGGGAGAAGTTCTGCGGCACCTTGAGGCGCGCGAACTCCTGCCGCTGCGACTTCGGGTTCCGCACCCGCACCGCGAGGTTCAGCGACAGCCCGGAGATGTACGGGAACGGGTGCGCCGGGTCGACCGCGAGCGGCATGAGCACCGGGAAGATCTGCTCGTTGAAGTACTCGCGCATCCGGAGCCGGTCGGCTTCGTCGAGGTCGGACCAGTGCTCGACGTGGATGCCAGCGGCGTCGAGGTCCGGCTTGAGCGAGTCCATGAACGCGTGCGCGTGGCGGTCCTGCAGCTCGTGGGCCTTGCGCGCGATGTCCCGCAGGACGTCGCTCGGGGCACGGCCGACGTTGGTCGGGACGGCGATCCCGGTGTCGATGCGCCGCTTCAGGCCGGCGACCCGGACCATGAAGAACTCGTCGAGGTTGGACGCGAAGATGGCGAGGAAGTTCGCCCGCTCGAGCAGGGGCTGCGTGCGGTCCTCGCCGAGCTCGAGCACGCGCTGGTTGAACCGGAGCCAGCTGAGCTCACGGTCGAAGTAGCGGTCCGAGGGCAGCGACTCGTGCTCCACCTCGACGACCTCGTCGAAGTCGTCGAGGTCCGGTGCGACGGAGTCGCCGTCGAGCTGCGGTTCGGTGTCCATGCCCACATCCTGCCACCCGCGGCCTCCGCGACGAGGGCCGCACGTAACGGCTGTGGAAACGCCGCGTGAACGGACCCGCCGTGCAGGACCGGTCGGCCCTGCAGCCCGGGTCAGGGAGCGGCGTACTGCACGTCGATCGCGTACTGCGTGAACCCCGAGCGGCGGTAGAGCGCGAGCGCCCGCTCGTTGTCGCCCTCGACGTACAGTGCTGCGGCGTCGAGGCCCCGCCCGACCAGACGCCCCCAGCCGGCACGCATGAGCACCCCACCGAGCCCGCGCCCCTGCAGGTCGGGCCGGACGGCCACGGCGTAGAACTCGCCGATGCCGTCCTCGACCTTGAGCCAGCACGACGCGGCCAGGCGCCCCCGGTCGTCCCGCAGGAGCAGCAGGTCGTCGCCGGAGAACCACGGGTCGGCCTCCCTGGCGCGGAGGTCCTCGAGCGTCATCCGGCCCTGTTCGGGATGGTGCGCGAAGGCGGAGGCGTTGAGGTCGAGCCAGGCGGTCTCGTCGTCCGGGTCGCCCGCCCGGAACGCCGCGAGCGACCAGCCCTCCGGCACCGCGGGGTCCGGTGCGGTGGTCGGGATCGGCGCGCGGAGCTGGAGCAGGGTCCGCACGGCGCGCCAGCCGAACCGTGCGGCGAGGGCCCGCGCGGCCGGGTGGTCCCCGTGCGCCCAGGCGAGCCGGGGCGCCGGACCGGGGCGAGGTGCCGACGCCCGACCCGCCGCAGACGCGGGCCGAGGTGCAGACGGCGACCCGTCGGCGGCCCCGTCGCCCAGCGCGAGCGCCTGCGTGACGAGCGCGGTCCCGAGTCCGCGGCCACGGGCCTCCCGGCGGACCGCCAGCTCGAGCTCCCCGTCGCGCACCACGGCGACCCCCTGCTCGTCACCGATGAGGGTGGCGCGCCCAGCCCGCACGTCGACCAGGGTCTGGTCGGAGAACGGGCGCGGCTCGCCCGCGACCGTGAACCCGTCGAGGGGGACGGTCACTGGCCGGCCAGCCGGTCGGCCTCGTCCTCGTAGACGTTGAACCGGTAGCCGACGTTCCGGACCGTGCCGATGAGCGACTCGAGGTCGCCGAGCTTCGCGCGGAGTCGTCGGACGTGCACGTCCACGGTGCGGGTACCGCCGAAGTAGTCGTAGCCCCAGACCTCGCTGAGCAGCTGCTCGCGGGTGAACACGCGTGAGGGGTGCGTCGCGAAGAAGCGGAGGAGCTCGAACTCCTTGAACGTGAGGTCGAGCGGCCGCCCCCGGACCTTCGCCGAGTAGCTGGCCTCGTCGATGACGACGCCGGATGCCTGGATCTTCGTGCTCGCCGGCTGCTTCGCGGCGCGACCGGCCGCGAGCCGGATGCGCGCGTCGACCTCCGCCGGGCCGGCGGTCTCGAGCACCACGTCGTCGACGTTCCACTCGCTGTTCACCGCGGTGAGCCCGCCCTCGGTGACGACGAGCACGATCGGGGTCGGCGAGCCGCTCGTCACGAGGATCTTGCAGAGGGCCTTCGCGCCGACGAGGTCGACCCGGGCGTCGACGAACACGAGGTCGCTCTGGGGTGCGTTGACGAGCTGGGCGGCCTCGGCGGGGACGTGGCGGATCCGGTGGCTCAGCAGACCGAGGCTCGGCAGGACGTCGCCGGGCGCGGCAGAGGTGAGTACCAGGAGCTGGGCCACAGGACCTCCAGGGCGTGGGGGACGTCGTGGACACATCCTAGTGATGCTCGGGATGTCCCCCGCCGTCCGGGCGGACGGTGCCCGCAGGCCGGTCCGGGCGGACGGTGCCCGCAGGCCGGTCCGGGCGGACGGTGCTCGCGGGCACGGCCGGGGGACGCCCGTGGCCGCGCCTGTCATGATGGAGCGCGTGACCGAGCCCGTGCCGCCCGCCGACCAGCGTCGCCTCAAGCTGACGTCCGTGCTCCCCGTCTGGCTGCTCGCGGTCGTCGGGGCCGTCCTCGTGATCACGCTCGCGCAGAAGGACTCCTTCGCGTGGTTGCTCCTCGTCTTCGTGCTCTGCGTCCTCGTCAGCTTCGTGCTCCAGCTCATCACCGCGACGAAGGACGGACTGGTCGAACGGATCAGCATCGCGTCCTCGGGGGCCTTCGTCGTCGTGCTCGTCACCGCCGTGGTGCTCCTGGCGCGTTGAGCCGGTCCGCGTAGACTCGCAGCATGGATTCGCTGCTTGCGCTCGAGCTCTTCTACGTGGGCCTCCTCGGCCTGGCGTCGCTCGCGATCGCGTTCGTCTCGGTGACCGTGGTCGTGAAGCTGTTCAAGGGTCAGCGTTGATCGAACTGCCCGAGGGCCTCGCGGCCGAACTCGTCCCGCTGTCCTGGCTCGTCGGTGTCTGGGAGGGCACCGGCGTCGTCGAGTACCCCGTCGGCGACGAGGACGAACCGCGGAAGTACGACTTCGGCCAGCGCGTGAGCTTCAGCCACGACGGCCTGCCCTACCTCAACTACTCGTCCACGACGTGGCTGCTCGACGACGAGCACACCCCGCTCGCCGCCGAGATGGGCTACTGGCGGCTCGACCGGCCGCACGAGCCCGGCGACCGCGGTCCCGCGATGCTGCTCGGCGACGGGCCGACCCCGTTCGGCACGACCCAGAGCGTCGAGACCCTGCGGAACGCGACGGACGGCTTCGACGTCGAGGCCGCGATCGTGCACCCGACGGGCGTCAACGAGCTCTACGTCGGACGCGTGCGCAAGGGCCGGATCGACCTCGCGACGGACGCCGTGATGCGCTCGCCGAACGCGAAGGACTACACGGCGGCGACGCGGCTCTACGGCCTGGTCGAGGGCAAGCTGTTCTGGGCGTGGGACATCGCCGCGCTCGGGCAGGAGCTCACCTCGCACGCCTCGGGGCAGCTCGCGAAGGTCGACTGATGACGACGCCGTTCGCGTCGCGTCCGGGGTTCGTCGCGGGCGACCGCGGGGTGGCCGCGCACTACGGCAATCCGCTCGGCGAGCAGCGGTTGCTCGAGCGCGGTCGCGCTGTGGTCGACCTCGGTCTCGGGATCGTCACCGTGACCGGCCCGGACCGCCTGTCCTGGCTCAACTCGATCACCTCCCAGCTCCTGAGCGGCCTCCGGCCCGGCGCCTCCACCGAGACCCTCGTGCTCGACGCGTCGGGCCGAGTGGAGCACGCTGCCCGTGTCGTCGACGACGGCGAGACCACGTGGCTGCTCACCGAGGCCGACGACGCGGCACCGCTCGCCGCGTGGCTCGACTCGATGCGGTTCATGCTGCGTGTCGAGGTCACCGACCGGTCGGCGGACTTCGTCACGCTCGGCCGGTTCGCCGGGGCCGTCGGCCCCGCTGACGCCGTGGTCGAGTGGCTCGACCCGTGGTCCGAGGTCGCGACCGGTGGGTGGGGCTACGCCGCCCTGGAGGCACACCCCGCCTCCGACTGGACCCTCCGGATCGCCGTGGTCGCCCCCGGCACCGCGGCCGCGATCGCCGCGTCCGACGTCGCCGCCGCGGGACTCCTCGCGTACGAGGCCCTGCGGATCGCCGCCTGGCGTCCGTCGCTGTCGGACGTCGACGAGCGGACGATCCCGCACGAGCTCGACTGGCTCCGTTCCGCCGTGCACCTGTCGAAGGGCTGCTACCGCGGGCAGGAGACGGTCGCGAAGGTCCACAACCTCGGCCACCCGCCGCGTCGTGCGGTCCTGCTGCACCTCGACGGCTCGGACGCCGTCCTGCCGGCACCCGGGACGCCCGTGCTGCTCGACGAGCAGGAGGTCGGGCGGCTCTCGGCGTCCGCGGTGCACCACGAGCTCGGGCCGATCGGCCTCGCGGTCGTCAAGCGCTCCCTCGACCCCGCGGCGACGCTGACGTTGCACACCGACGACGTGGTCGTGACGGCGGCGCAGCAGGTCATCGTGCCGCCGGGCGCCGGTGCGACGGCGAACGTGCCGCGCCTGCCCCGACTCGGAGCGGTCCGCCGCTCGTAGCCGCGCGCCGCTCCGCCGGGCCGGTCCGTACGCGCACGATGCATGCCGTGCTCTCGTGCTGCGTGCGCCGAGTCTCGGCTCCGCGGACACGTTCGCGGGTTCGCGGCCACGGAAGTGTCCGCCAGGCCGAGTCTCGGCTCCGCGGACACGTTCGCGGGTTCGCGGCCACGGAAGTGTCCGCCAGGCCGAGTCTCGGCTCCGCGGACACGTTCGCGGGTTCGCGGCCACGAGAGTGTCCGCCAGGCCGAGTCTCGGGCACCGAAGCGGGAGCAGGAGCGGGACCAGGAGCGGGAGCCGGCACCGAAGCGGGAGCGAGCGGGCCGCCGGCCGTCACGCCGGGGCGACCGCGTCCCACGGGACGGTGAGCTCGCCGAGCCGCCAGCGGCGCACCCCGTGGAGCACCGGCCAACCCCGGTCACGCATGCCGCCGACGGCCGCGAGCCACCGCTGCCTCGGCCCGTACGTCCCGAGCGGCGCCGCGACCGCCCACGCCAGGTCGAGGTCGCGGAGGAAGTCGTGGACGCGCTCCCCGGGCACGTTCCGGTGGATCAGGGCCTTCGGCAGCCGTTCCGCCACGACGCTCGGGACGTCGAGTCCGGCGAGTCGCAGCGACACCGTGAAGGTCCGCGGCGCGACGTCGTCGAGCGTCACCCAGGACGCCACCCGACCGACCTCGTTGCAGGTGCCCTCGACGAGCGCGCCACCGGGCTGCAGCCGGTCCTGCATGATCCGCCACGAGTCGACGACGGCGGACTCGTCGTACTGTCGCAGGACGTTGAACGCCCGGATCACGGCCGGTCGTCGGCCGCCGGGCGTCGGCGTCTCGAACCCGCCGAGCCGGAACGTGACCCCGTCGCGGGTACCGGCGTTCGCGAGCGCCACCCGGTCGGGCTCGATCTCGATGCCGGTCACCTCGACGTCGGGCCGGACGCGGGCCAGCCGGTCGCGCATCTCGAGCGTCGTCGTCGGTCGTGCCCCGTACCCGACGTCGGCGACGAGCGGGTCGGACGTCCGGCGGAGGACCGGGAGCGCGGCGATCCACCGGTCGACGCGACGGAGCCGGTTGTACCCGGTCGTCCCGCGCGTCACGTTCCCGATGGGCATGGCCCCAGGCTACCGAGGCGCACCCGCTCGGTAGACTCGGGGCCATGACCTCCACGCTCGTCCTGCTCCGTCACGGCAACAGTGACTGGAACCAGAAGAACCTGTTCACCGGTTGGGTCGACGTCCGACTCAGCGAGCTGGGCGAGAAGGAGGCGAAGCGCGCCGGCGAGCTCATCGCCGAGTCGGGCATCGTCCCCGACGTCCTGTACACCTCGCTGCTCACCCGCGCGATCCAGACCGCGGACATCGCCCTGCTCGAGGCCGACCTCGCCTGGCTCCCGGTGAAGCGCGACTGGCGCCTCAACGAGCGGCACTACGGCGACCTCCAGGGCAAGGACAAGGCCCAGACGCTCGAGCAGTACGGCGAGCAGCAGTTCATGGAGTGGCGTCGGTCGTTCGACGTCCCGCCGCCCCCCATCGCCGACGACGCCGAGTGGTCGCAGGCCGGGGACCGCCGCTACGCCGGCCTCGGCGACCAGCTGCCGAAGACCGAGTCCCTGAAGCTCGTGATCGACCGGCTCCTGCCGTACTGGGAGTCCGACATCATGAAGGACCTCGGCGAGGGCAAGACCGTGCTCGTCACCGCACACGGCAACTCGCTGCGTGCGCTCGTGAAGCACCTCGACGGCATCTCCGACGACGACATCGCAGGCCTCAACATCCCGACGGGCATCCCGCTCGTGTACGAGCTCGACGACGACTTCCGTCCGACGGGGCCCTCGTACTACCTCGACCCCGAGGCCGCCGCTGCCGGTGCCGCAGCCGTCGCCGCCCAGGGCGCCAAGAAGTAGCACCCAGCACGACGACGAACGCCCTGCCGGACACCGGCGGGGCGTTCGTGCGTCAGACGAAGTGCGACGCGATCTCCTGCACGAGGGCACCGACGTCGTAGGGCGCCGCGGTGTCGACCCGGACGACCGGGACGCCGGGCAGGCCGACCGGGCCGGCCGTCGCCGCGTGCTCGTCCCAGAACGCGAGCACCTCGGCGAGGTCCCCGTGCACGTCGTGCCGCACCGGGAGCGTGCCGGGCTCGTAGCGTTCGCGCAGCCGCTCGTCGGCGGTGGCCCGGTCGACCTCGCACCACACCTCGACGACGCGCGGCGACCCGGCGGAGGCGAGTCCGGCCTCCAGGAGGTCGCGGTCGCGCGACGGCAGCCAGACGGCGTCGAGGACGACCCCGTTCTCGACGGCCCGCGCCATCGACCACATCGTGTCCATCGCGATCGACCCGAGGTCGCGGGAGGCGATCATCGGACCGGCGATGTCGGCGAGTGGCTCCTTGATGCGGTCCTTCGACAGGAACGGACAGCCGAGCACCTCGGCGAGGGCGGCGCCCACCGTGCTCTTCCCCGAACCGGGCATCCCGTTGACGACGATCGCGACCTGAGCCATGCCACGATCCTCCCGTCAGAGCGGGAAGACCGCAAAACCGCGGGTCAGGCGGCTCCTGCGACTCAGGCCGGGGAGGTCGTGACCGACGACGCGCCCGCCCAGTCACCCGTCGCCAGGTACTCGACCTTCTTCGCGATCGACACCGCGTGGTCCGCGAAGCGTTCGTGGTAGCGGGATGCCAGGGTCGCGTCGACGGTGTCGATCGGAGCTCCCTTCCACGTCTCGCCGAGCACGAAGTCGAAGACGCTCGCGTGCAGCTCGTCGACGGCGTCGTCCTCGTCGCGGATCTCGGCGGAGAGTGCGATGTCCTCGGTGGCGAGCAGCCGCGTGAGCTTCTGCGCCATCGCGACGTCGAGCGCGCCCATCTTCTTGAAGGTGCCGCGGAGGCCCTTCGGCACGACCTTCTCCGGGAACCGCTGGCGCGTGAGCTGCGCGATGTGCTCGGCCATGTCGCCCATGCGCTCGAGCGAGGAACTGACGCGGAGTGCGGTGACGACGACGCGGAGGTCCTTCGCCACGGGCGCCTGGCGAGCCAGGATGTCGATCGCGACCTCGTCGAGTTCGTTCGCGGCCTCGTCGATCTTCACGTCGTCCGCGATGACCTCCTCAGCGAGCGCGACGTCGGACTCGTTGAACGACTGGGTGGCTCGGGTGATGGCGGACTCGACGAGCCCGGCGATCTCGGTCAGTCGCTCCTGGACGTCCTGGAGTTCCTGCTGGAACACTTCGCGCATGGGGGATGTGCCTCTCGTTGCGGTACCGGACGAGTGTCGTCAGCCCAGGTGAACGGACGGTGACGTGCGGTTGAACGTCTGACCGGACGGGGCCGGAACCGCGCCGAACCGGGGTGAACGGCGTCCGAAGCGGGCATGACCATCCCTACACTGACGGCATGGACAACGCGTGGCTCGTGCCACTGTCGATGCTCCTCGGCGGGGTGTTCGGCGCGGGCGTCGTGGTGCTGATCATCACCGCCGAGCGCACGGCTCGTGCGGCCGACGTCGCGGAGCGGACGCTCCCGGACGGCGTCGCTGCGGTGATCGCCACGATGCACAACCCCGCCGTGGTCGTCGACCCCTCGAACACCGTCGTGGCCGCCTCGCCGCAGGCGCTCACCGTCGGACTGGTCGTGCGCCGACGGCTCGTGCACAAGGAACTCCGGGACCTCGTGGACCGGGTGCGCGCGAGCGGGGAGATGAGCTCGGAGGACATGGAGCTGCCCCGTGGTCGGCACGGAGAGCTCATCGGCTACCTGAGCTTCCGGGCGGCACAACTCGGCAACCGGTACGTGCTCGTCACCGCCGACGACCTCACCGAGAGCCGGCGCATCGACGAGGTCCGGCGGGACTTCGTCGCGAACATCTCGCACGAGCTGAAGACCCCGATCGGCGCCATCGGCCTGCTGTCCGAGACCCTCGTGGCCGCCGCGGACCAACCCGAGCACGTGCGGAAGTTCGCCGCGCAGCTCGTCACCGAGTCCGAGCGGCTCGGCGCCCTCACGAAGGACATCATCGAGCTCTCGCGGCTGCAGTCCGTCGACGCGCTCGAGTCCAGCGAGGAGACGTCGATCGACCGCATCGTGCAGGCCGCCGTCGACGCCAACGAGGTCGTGGCCCGCGCGCGTGACATCGACATCGTGCGCGCGAAGAAGACGAAGCTCCGGGTGATGGGCGATCCCGGACTCCTGCAGGTGGCGGTGTCGAACCTCATCGCGAACGCCGTCAAGTACTCGCCGGACCACACCCGCGTCGGCGTCGGCGTCCGGAGCACGAAGGGCTTCGTCGAGATCGCCGTGACCGACCAGGGCGTCGGCATCCCCGAGGCCGACCTCGACCGGGTGTTCGAGCGCTTCTACCGCGTCGACCCGGCTCGCTCGCGGGCCACGGGCGGTACCGGCCTCGGTCTCGCCATCGTCAAGCACGTCGTCGGCAACCACGGCGGCGACGTGCGCGTCTGGTCGCAGCCCGGCAAGGGCTCGACCTTCACCATCCGCCTGCCCGAGGCGGACACCGACCTGACCACCGCACTCGAAGAGCAACTGGAAGAGCAGCCATCGTGACCAAGATCCTCATCGTCGACGACGAGCCGGCCCTGAGCGAGCCCCTGGAGTTCCTGCTGCAGCGCGAGGGGTACGAGACCTCCGTCGCTGCTGACGGTGTGACCGCGCTGTCGAAGTTCGACGCCGAGAACCCCGACCTCGTGCTGCTCGACCTCATGCTGCCGGGGCTCTCCGGTACCGAGGTCTGCCGGCAGATCCGCACCCGGTCGAACGCGCCCATCATCATGCTGACGGCGAAGGACTCCGAGGTGGACATCGTCGTCGGGCTCGAGCTGGGCGCCGACGACTACGTGACGAAGCCGTACTCGACCCGGGAGCTCCTCGCCCGCATCCGTGCCGTGCTCCGTCGCCGGACCGAGGACGACCCGGGGGACTCGGGCATCCTGCAGGTCGGCGGCATCCGGATGGACGTCGAGCGCCACACGGTGTCGGTCGACGGTTCGGAGACGCCGATGCCGCTCAAGGAGTTCGAGCTCCTCGAGCTGCTGCTCCGCAACGCCGGACGGGTGCTCACCCGTGGCCAGCTCATCGACCGCGTGTGGGGTTCGGACTACTTCGGCGACACGAAGACCCTCGACGTCCACATCAAGCGGCTCCGGTCGAAGATCGAGCGGGTGCCGAGCGCACCCGAGGTCCTCGTGACGGTCCGGGGCCTGGGCTACCGCATCGAGGCGTAGCGCGGCCCCGACCCCGGCGGCAGGGAACCGGGTTCCGGCCACTGCACCGCGGAAGCGCGCGGTGCAGTGTCCGGAACCTCATTCCGGCGTCCACTGAGGGTCCGCCCCGCGGCGGGATCGCAACGCACTGGAGGCGCGGTGCCGGTCTCGGGGACCGGCACCGCGCCTCCAGGCGGTTGCGCCGTGTGACGGGCGCTGCGCGCTACGGGTTGATCGGGGCCTCGGTCGTCGCGTCGCCCGACGGCTCCTCGGTGCTGCCGGACTTCGAGGAGTCACTCGTCGAGGAGTCCGACGGCGTCGCCGAGTCGGACGGCGCCGAGGTCGGGGCGAGCGTCGCGTACTCCTCCTGCGCGGTGGTCAGGACCGGCACGTTGAGGGAGACACCCTCGGCGCCCGAGTACGAAAAGTACACCTTGACGAGCGAACCCGGCTTCGCGTCGGCCTGGTCGAAGACGACGTCGGTCCCGCCGGCCGCGGACGAGCCCTGCGTGCCTTCGCCGTTCGACTCGGTGCCCGGGGTCGGTGTGGGCGTCGAGGCGGAGTCGGACGCGGCGAGGTCCACGCGGGAGTTCTTCGGGACGTCGACCGTCTGGGTGTCGCCGCCGACCTCGATCGAGAGCGTGACGTCCTTCGAGTCGGAGTTGTTCACGAACGTGCCGATGAAGCGGGCGCTCTCGCCGTCGTCGGAGATGAGCAGCGCATTGCGGATGTCGATCGAACCCGTCTTGGCGTTCACGCCGTCGGTGACCTGCTGGATCTCGGCGGTGGCGACCGGCGAGACGAACTCGCACCCGGTGGCGCCGAGCGCGATGGTTGCCGCAACGGCGACGGACACGAGTACCCGAGCTCGCAAGAGATTCCTCCGGAAGATCACGTTTGGGGACCGGACGGTCCGGCTCCATCCTACCGATCACCTGGGAGGGCGAGTGCCCAGCGCCCCTCTACCCGAAAACCCCTTGTGGTAAACTGGGTGTCTCGGAACGGAGCCTGATACATGCAATTCGAGGTCGGCGAGACCGTGGTCTACCCCCATCACGGGGCGGCAACCATCTCAGAAGTCAAGACGCGCGTCATCAAGGGTGAGGAAAAGGTCTACCTGAAGCTGCGCGTGACGCAGGGTGACCTGACGATCGAGGTCCCGGCGGACAACGTCGACCTGGTCGGCGTGCGTGACGTGATCGGCAAGGAAGGGCTCGACAAGGTGTTCGAGGTCCTCCGGGCACCGTTCACCGAGGAACCCACCAACTGGTCCCGCCGGTACAAGGCGAACCTCGAGAAGCTCGCCTCCGGCGACGTCATCAAGGTCTCCGAGGTCGTCCGCGACCTCTGGCGCCGCGACCAGGACCGCGGGCTCTCCGCCGGTGAGAAGCGCATGCTCGCGAAGGCCCGGCAGATCCTGATCTCCGAGCTCGCGCTGGCCGAGAAGACCGACGAGGACAAGGCATCGACCGTCCTCGACGAGGTCCTCGCCTCCTAGCGCGTCCGAAGCACTGGACACCACTGCGACCGCTCTGCTCCCCTCCGGGGTGAGCAGGGCGGTCGTCGTCGTCGCGGCGGGGTCCGGTACGCGGCTCGGCATCGGCACCGCCAAGGCGTTCGTCCCGGTCGCCGGGCAGGTGATGCTGACGCGGGCGCTCCAGCCGCTCTTCACCCTGGCGTCGCCGACGCTCGTCGTGGTCGTCTCCCCGGCGGCGCTCCTCGACGAGTGTCGTGCGTTGGTCGCCTCGGTCGCGGGCGCGGCGGCCGTGTACACCGCGGTCGTCCCCGGAGGCACCGATCGCCACGCGTCGGTCCAGGCCGGTCTGGCAGCACTGCCCGACTCGGTCGACGTCGTGCTCGTGCACGACGCGGCGCGGTGCCTGACGCCGGCGGCGCAGTTCGAGCGGGTGTTCGGCGCGGTGACGACGACGGGCGACGGGGTCGTCCCGGCACTGCCCGTCGTCGACACCGTGAAGCGTGTGGACGGTGACCTCGTGCTCGAGACCGTCGACCGGTCGGCGCTCGTCGGGGTCCAGACGCCGCAGGGGTTCCCGCTCGCGGCGCTCCGGCGGGCCTACGCGGCGTCCGAACGGTCCGAGACCGACGACGCGGGGGTGTTCCAGGCGGCCGGTCGCACGGTGCGGTTCGTCCCGGGCCACGCGGACGCGTTCAAGATCACCACGGCGTGGGACCTCGGTCGCGCCGAGTCGGTCGTCCGTGCACGCACAGGCGCGGAGCAGGCGGGCGTGCGGATCGGTCTCGGGGTCGACGTGCACGCGTTCGACGCGGCCTCGCCGTGCCGTGTCGGGTTGCTCGACTTCCCCGGGGAACCGGGCCTCTCCGGACACAGCGACGGCGACGCGGTCGCGCACGCGGTGTGCGACGCGCTGCTCTCCGCCGGTGGACTCGGTGACATCGGCGGGCGGTTCGGCACGTCCGATCCGCGGTACGCCGGGGCGACGGGCGACGTCTTCGTGCGGGGCGCGGTCGAGCTCCTCGCGTCCGCCGGACTGGTGCCGTCGGCGGTCACCGTCCAGGTGATCGGCAACCGCCCGCGCATCGGTCCCCGGCGCGCGGCGATGGAGGACGCGCTGGCTGCCGTCGTCGGTGCCCCGGTCGCGGTGTCCGGCACGACCACGGACGGTCTCGGGTTCACCGGTCGGGGTGAGGGGCTCGCGGCGATCGCGACCGCCGTCGTCCGGCAGGCCTGACGGACCCCGGCAGACCGGCGTCCTAGGCTTGGGGACGTGACCGTTCGCCTCCACGACTCCCGCGCCGCCGCCGTCGTCGACCTCGTGCCCCTGGTCGACGGACACGTGAGCGTCTACGTCTGTGGCCCGACGGTGCAGTCGTCGCCGCACATCGGGCACCTCCGCTCCGCGCTCGTCTACGACATCTGGCGCCGGTGGCTCACGTACCGCGGCTACACGGTGACCCTCGTCCGGAACGTCACCGACATCGACGACAAGGTGCTCGACCTCGCGGCCGGCACCGACGAGGAGTGGTTCGCCCGCGCCTACCGCGTCGAGCTCGAGTTCACCGCTGCCTACCGTGCGCTCGGCATCCTCCCGCCGACGTACGAGCCGCGGGCGACGGCGAGCGTGCCGCAGATGCACGAGATCATCGAGCGGCTCATCCGGCGCGGGCACGCGTACGCGGCGCAGGACGGCTCCGGGGACGTCTACTTCGACACCGGCAGCTGGGCGTCGTACGGCGCGCTGACCCGGCAGCGTCGTGAGGACATGGTCGACGCCGCCGACGCCGACCCCCGTGGCAAGCGCGACCCCCGCGACTTCGCCCTGTGGAAGGGCCGGAAGGACGGCGAACCGGACACCGCCGTGTGGGACAGCCCCTGGGGGCCCGGCCGTCCGGGCTGGCACATCGAGTGCTCGGCGATGAGCCGGCGGTACCTCGGCCCGGCGTTCGACATCCACGGCGGCGGGCTCGACCTCCGGTTCCCGCACCACGAGAACGAGCTCGCACAGTCGACCGCCGCGGGCGACCCGTTCGCGACCTACTGGCTGCACAACGGTCTCGTCACCGTCGACGGCCAGAAGATGTCGAAGTCGCTCGGCAACTCGATCTTCGCGGCCGACTTCCTGGCAGCAGCGCGTCCGGAGGTCGTCCGGTACTTCCTCGGCGCCGCGCACTACCGCTCGGCGATCGACCACCACGACGGCTCCCTCGCCGAGGCGGAAGCGGCGTACGACCGCGTCGCCGGCTTCCTGTCCCGCGCCGAGGAGCGTCTCGAGGGCGTGCAGCTCCACGACGCCCCCGGCGTCCCGGACGCCTTCGCCGAGGCCATGGACGACGACCTCTCGGTCCCGCAGGCCCTCGCCGTGCTCCACGAGACCGTCCGTGCCGGGAACGCCGCCCTCGACGCCGACGATGCGGACGCGCTCGGACTCGCGTACCATCAGGTGGCCGCGATGGTGGAGGTGCTCGGCATCGACCCGCGAGCGGCCCACTGGTCGAGCGGCGGTCAGGACACCTCGGCCGCCCCGCTCGCAGCCCTCGTCGAACGTCTCGTGCAGGAGCGTGCCGACGCCCGGGCCGCACGGGACTTCGCGACGGCCGACCGTGTGCGTGACGACCTCGCCGCCGCGGGCATCACCATCGAGGACACCGCAGCGGGTACACGCTGGAGCATCGCCTGACCACGGCCGTGCCGAACAGGAGCTGAGCATGAAGAACGTTTCCGGGAGCAAGAAGGGTCGTCCGGGCGCCGTCCGGTCGGGCCGCAAGGGCAACAAGCAGGTCGGCTCCGGCGGCCAGGGCGCGCAGGCGCTCGAGGGGCGCAAGCCCACCCCGAAGGCCGAGGACCGCCCGTACCACCCGGCCGGCAAGCGCAAGGCGGCCAAGGAGCGGCTCGAGGCCGCCCGTGGTCGTCACGGTGCGTCGAGCGCCCCGCAGCAGCGGACCGGGCGTCCGCCGCAGCGCAAGAGCGACGACTCCGAGCTGGTCACCGGTCGGAACTCCGTGCTCGAGGCGCTCCGCACGAAGACCCCGTCGACGACGCTCTACATCGCGTCCCGCATCGAGGTCGACGACCGCGTCAAGGAGATCCTCGCGCTCGCCAACCACCGCGGTGTGCCGATCATCGAGCTGATGCGCCCCGAGCTCGACCGCATCACCGGCCACGACAGCGTCCACCAGGGCGTCGCGCTCAAGGTCCCCGCGTACGAGTACGCGGTGTCCGAGGACATCGTCGAGCGGGCGTTCGCGAAGGACGAGGTCCCGCTCATGGTCGCGCTCGACGGCATCACCGACCCGCGCAACCTCGGCGCGATCATCCGGTCGACCGCGGCGTTCGGCGGGCACGGCGTCATCGTCCCGCAGCGTCGCTCGGTGGGCGTGACCGCGTCGGCGTGGAAGACGTCCGCCGGTGCCGCCGCCCGCACCCCGGTCGCGATGGCACCGAACCTGACGCAGACCCTGAAGTCGCTCAAGTCGATGGGGCTCTTCGTCCTCGGACTGGACGGTGACGGGGACGTGGAGCTCGACGGCCTCGAGCTCGCCGACCGCCCGATCGTGATCGTCGTCGGTTCCGAGGGCAAGGGCCTGTCGCGGCTCGTCACCGAGACCTGCGACGCCATCGTCTCCATCCCGATCTCGTCGGCGACCGAGTCGCTGAACGCGGGCATCGCGGCGAGCGTCACCCTGTGGGAGGTCGCCCGGCGCCGCCGCGCCGCGTAGCGCTCCGCGCTCAGCGCTCAGCGCCCAGCGCAACCCACCGGAGGCCCGGTGCCGGTCCACGAGACCGGCACCGGGCCTCCAGGCCGTCGCGGTGACGGCCCGCCTGCGCAACCCAGGGATCCGCCACTCGTCCGCCAGCGCGCCCCCGAGGTTCCACGACTCGCTGCCCCGGTGTCGCCGAGGTTCCACGGACCGGCCCGGACGGCGCGGAGATGCCGAAATTCTGGAACCTCGGCGCGCCGACCGGACGACCGGACGACCGGACGCCCGGACGCCCGGACGACCGGACGACGGGACTTCGGTGGCCCGCGCACGGTGCGGGCGTCAGACGCCCGCGCGCCAGTCCTCGACGTCCTCGTCCTCGTCGACGTCCGCGTCGAGGGAGACCGGCAGTGGCATCGAGGACGTCGGCGGGTTGATGAGCAGCCGCTCGTCACGGCGGTGGCGGAGCACGTCGTTGATGTACGCGGTCGTGGCCTCGGGCAGCGAGACCGCGCGCTCCTCGGCCTGCGACATGAACCAGCGGTGCTCGAGCAGCTCGTGGAACACCTCGGCGGGCTCCAGCCGTCCGCGGAGGTCGCGGGGGATGGACCGCACCACGGGCTCGAAGACCCGCGACACCCACTCGTGCGCGACCATCTCCTCGTCGAGGGCCTCCCGGCCGTTGCGCGCGCGGTAGGCGTCGAGGTCGTTGAGCAGCCGTCGTGCCTGGTTCTCGCCGGCGTCGAGACCGGTCAGTCGCAGGAGCCGGCGCTGGTGGTGCCCGGCGTCCACGACCTTCGGCTGGATGCGCACCTGCGAGCCACCCTCGGTCGTGTGGATCGACAGCTCCTCGATGTCGAAGCCGAGTGCGTTGAGGCGCTCGACCCGGTCGTTGATGCGCCAACGCTCCTTGATGTCGAACTGCTCGGTCCCGGTGAGTTCCTTCCACAGCGTGCGGTACTGCGCCACGATGCGGTTCGACACGTCCACCGGGTCGGCGTTCTCGTCGAGGCGACCACCGGCCTCGAGGTCGAGCAGCTCGCCGGCGATGTTCACCCGCGCGACCTCGAGGTCGTTCTCGCGCTGGCCGTTCGAGAGCCCGCCGGGGTAGAGCTTCCCGGTCTCGGCGTCGACGAGGTAGGCCGCGAAGGCTCCGGCGTCGCGGCGGAAGAGGGTGTTCGAGAGCGACACGTCGCCCCAGTAGAACCCGATGACGTGCAGACGGACGAGCAGCAGGGCGAGGGCGTCGACGAGACGGGTGGCGGTCTCCGGCCGGAGGGTCTGCGAGTACAGCGCGCGGTACGGCAGCGAGAAGCGCAGGTGCCGGGTGACGAGGACGGGGTGCAGCGGCTCGCCGTCGGCGTCGACGCGGTTCGTGATGACCGCGACCGGGTCGACGCACGGCACGTCCATGCGCTGCAGGGTGCGGAGCATCTCGTACTCGGCGCGCGCCACCTCTTCCCCGGTCTCCTTCACCGCGGCGACGTACCCGCTCAGGTGCACGAACCGCACGAGGTGCCGCGAGATGCCCTTCGGGAGTGCGACGATGACGTCGTCCGGCCAGTCCTCGAGCGGCTGGTCCCACGGCAGGTCGAGCAGGCCCGGGTCGACGGTGGCAGCGGTGATGGACAGGGAGTCGGGCACGGTTGGCTCCTGGTGGTGCGGTGGCCGGTGTCGTCCCGGCAGTCTGACAGACAGGAGGCGCGGTGCCGTCCGGCACCGCGCCTCCTGTTCGGCTGTTCCAGCGTTACGCGCTGACGACGGCCTTGTCGTCGAGGCGGTCGCCCGACTCGGTGTCGAAGGCGTGCACGTGGCCCTGCTTCGGCGTGATGACGATCGTGTCACCGATCGACGGGTGCGAACGGCCGTCGACGCGGGCGACGATGTCGGTGCGCTGGCCGTTCACGTCGGCGTGACCGTAGAGGTAGCCGTCGGCGCCGAGCTCCTCGACGACGTCCACCGTGACCGGCAGACCCTCGCCCGAGGTCGACACGACGACGTCCTCGGGACGGATGCCGACCGTGATGTTGCCGGAGCGGGCGTTCGACAGGGTGTCGCGGTCGATCGGGTGGTTCAGCGTGCCGAACTTGATGCCGCCCTCGACCACGTCGGCCGGGAGGAGGTTCATGGCCGGCGAACCGATGAAGCCGGCGACGAACACGTTGTTCGGCTTCTCGTAGAGGTCACGCGGGGAGCCGACCTGCTGGAGGATGCCGTCCTTGAGCACCGCGATGCGGTCACCCATGGTGAGGGCCTCGGTCTGGTCGTGCGTGACGTAGACCGTCGTGACGCCGAGCCGGCGCTGCAGCGAGGCGATCTGGGTGCGGGTCTGGACGCGGAGCTTGGCGTCGAGGTTCGACAGCGGCTCGTCCATGAGGAACACCTGCGGCTGACGGACGATGGCGCGGCCCATCGCGACGCGCTGACGCTGACCACCCGAGAGGGCCTTCGGCTTGCGGCCGAGGTACTGCTCGAGGTCGAGGAGCTTCGCCGCCTCCTGCACACGCTGCGCACGCTCTTCCTTGCCGACGCCGGCGATCTTGAGCGCGAAGCCCATGTTCTCGGCGACGGTCATGTGCGGGTACAGCGCGTAGTTCTGGAAGACCATCGCGATGTCGCGGTCCTTCGGCGGGACGTCGGTGACGTCGCGCTCGCCGATGCGGATCGCGCCGGAGTTGACCTCCTCGAGGCCCGCGAGCATGCGGAGCGAGGTCGACTTGCCACAGCCCGAGGGGCCGACGAGGACGAGGAACTCGCCGTCGGCGACGTCCAGGTCGAGGGAGTCGACCGCGGGGCGGGTGCCTCCGGGGTAGAGACGGGTTGCCTTGTCGTAGGTGACGGACGCCATGAGCGTTCGATCCTTCCTTCACCGGCAGGTACGTGCCGGACGATCCGTAGTGAAGCGGTTGCCCGTGGGGGCCCCGGATGGTCGCCGTCGACCATCGCTGCTCATACAACACGACTTCCCCGCGGAGCGCCAGTGCTTCTCGGCTGGTTGGGTGGTTCCCAGAGCGGCCCACTACAATCGCCGGGTCCGTCCGCGCCAGTGGGGGCACGGTGCGTGCGGACACCCGATCAGGAGGACGACACACCGATGACCAACCGCCCCGAGGGTGACGCCCGTGCCGAGCGGGCAGCAGCCGGTCGCGCCGAGCGGAACGAACGTCGTGAAGCCGCCCGGCAGCGCGCGCAGAAGCACCGGACCCAGCAGAAGCGTCGCCAGCGCGGTGCCCGGCTCGGGATCCAGATCGGCATCGGTGTCGTGCTCCTCGCCGCGGCGACGGTCGTGACCCTCGTGCTGGTCCAGTCCGCACAGCCCGCCGGCCCCGGTCCGTCGAACATGTCGCAGGGCGGCATCACGATCGGGAAGGGCCTCCAGGCGCAGACGGCCGGCTCGACCCCCTCGGCCTCGGCCTCCGACGGCGCCGGCTCCGTGCACATCACGACGTACATCGACTACCTCTGCCCGACGTGCGGCCAGTTCGAGAAGGCCAACGGCGACTACATCGAGGGCCTCGTCGAGTCCGGCGCCGCGACGGTGGACATCCACCCGATCGCGATCCTCGCGAACCGCTCGCAGGGCACGAAGTACTCGCTCCGCGCGGCGAACGCCGCGGCGTGCGTCGCCGATAAGTCGCCGGACCGGTTCTTCGCCTTCAACAAGGCGCTGTTCGCCGAGCAGCCGCAGGAGGGCACGGCGGGGCTCAGCGACGCCGACCTCGTCAGCGTCGTCCGGAGCGTCGACGGCATGCGCAGCCAGCGTGCGATCGCGGACTGCATCCAGGACCAGACCTACGCGCGGTGGGTGACCGAGCGGACGAACGACGTCACGGACGGGAAGATCCCCGGCAGCGACCTCTCGTCCTTCCCGGGGACGCCGCTCGTCCTCGTGAACGGGCAGCAGTACGAGCTCACCGCACCGATCACCAACGACGACTTCCGCACCTTCGTGCTGAGCGCGGCGGGCTCGACCGACTCCACGCCCACGCCGACGACGACACCGTCGGCGACGCCCACCCGGACCCCGTCGGCCACGCCGTCGGCCGGCTGACCCGTCCGCGGGCTGACCCGTCAGCGGGCTGACCCGTCCGCGGGCCGACCCTCGGTCCGCTACAGGGCGTCGCCCGGCACGCTGAACGTGTCGCAGGACGTCGCACCCTGCTGGTAGCCGCGGAGGAACCAACGCTGCCGCTGCTCGCTCGACCCGTGCGTGAACGAGTCCGGGTCGACCGACCCCGTCGACCGGCGCTGGATGCTGTCGTCGCCGACGGCGCTCGCGGCGGACAGTGCGTCGTCGATCTGCGTCCGGGTGATCGGTTCGAAGAACGTCCGTCCGTCCGCGTCCTCCGTCGTGGCGGCGTCGCCGACCCACGCGCCGGCGTAGCAGTCGGCCTGCAACTCGACGCGGACGCTACCGGACGATGCGCCCGTGCCCGAGCGGTCCGTGTCGGCGAACGTGCCCTGCAGCTGCTGGACGTGGTGGCCCCACTCGTGGGCGACGACGTACATCTGCGCGAGCGGTCCGCCCGACGAACCGTACCGGGACTGCAGCTCGTCGTAGAAGGACGTGTCGACGTAGAGCGCCCGGTCCGGCGGGCAGTAGAACGGCCCGGTGGCCGACGACGCCGTCCCGCAGCCGGTGTCCGTCGAGTCCTGGAAGAGGTAGAACGTCGGCGTCGTGTAGGTGATCCCGAGCCGGGGCGCCTCGGCGGACCAGTAGGCGTCGAGCGACTCGGCGGCGCCCTCCATCCGGCAGTCGACCGAGGCGTTCGCGTCGCGTCCGGTGCGGCACTCGGGCGCCGCGTCGACCGTGTCCCCGCCCTGCTGGATCGTGGTGAGACCGCCGCCACCGCCGAGGACGCCCGTCAGGTCGACGCCGGAGACCGCGGAGACGATGTAGACGAGGAGCGCGAGGCCACCCACGGCGCCGCCGCCGATCGCGGCCGTGCGCCCACGGCGCTTCACCTTCCCGCCGGAGAGCTGCGAGTCGTCGTTGAACGTCATGCCCCGAATGTACGGACGGACCCCTGGCCACGTCACAAAGCGCTGAGGGAGGGTCGCGTACCGTCTGGCCCACCCCGCAGTCGACACCTGTCGTGCGCGTCGCGGGGTGCTCCACCGAGGAAGGACGCAGCCATGACCACCCCCGTCAGCACCGTCATGAGCCCCGCACGCTACGTGCAGGGCAAGGACGCCATCACCCGGATCGGTGAGTTCGTGGAGCCGATCGGCAAGCGTCCGCTCATCGTCGCCGACGACGTCGTCTGGGGCATCGTCGAGGAGGCCGTGCGCACCGCCTTCGACGCCGCCGGGATCCCGGTCGAGCGGATCGGGTTCGGGCGCTTCGCCACGCCCTCCGCGGTCGACACGCTCGTCGACGCCATCCGCGAGCACGACGTCGACGTCGTCGTCGGGGTCGGCGGCGGGAGCGCGATCGACGCCGCCAAGGCCGCCGGACACCTCACCGAGATCCGCTGGGTCAGCGTCCCGACCGCTGCGAGCACCGACGCACCGACCTCGGCCCTCGCCGTCATCTACTCGGAGGAAGGGGAGTTCCTCGAGTACCGCTTCTTCCCGCACAACCCCGACCTCGTGCTCATCGACACGAACCTCGTCGCGCACGCTCCGGTGCAGTTCCTCGTCGCGGGTATCGGCGACGCGCTCGCGACCTGGGTCGAGGCCCGCGCCGCGAAGCGTGCCAACGCAGACACGATGGCCGGCGGACTCCAGACCGAGACCGGCGTCGCGCTCGCGGAGCTCTCCTGGCGGCTGCTGCACGAGAACGCCCTGCAGGCCGTCGAGGCCGTCCGCGCCCGGGTCGTCACGCCGGCGCTCGAGAAGGTCGTCGAGGCGAACACGCTCCTCTCCGGGCTCGGCTTCGAGTCCGGCGGGCTCGCAGCGGCGCACGCGATCCACAACGGGCTGACCGCGGCCCCGCAGACGCACGGGCTCGCGCACGGGCAGAAGGTCAACGTCGGCACCGTGGCGCAGCTCGTCCTCGAGGGCGCCCCCGCGCAGGAGATCGAGGACTTCGTCGTGTTCACCACGAAGGTCGGTCTGCCGAACACCCTCACCGAGATCGGCCTCACGGTCGACGACTCCGACGAGCTCCGCGCGGTCGCCGAGGCCGCGACCGAGGCCGGCGAGACCATCCACAACATGCCGTTCCCGGTCACCGCGGAGATGGTCGTCGACGCCCTCGTCGCGATCGAGGGCATCGCGCGCCGCATCCGCGCCGACCACGGGCTGCCCGAGCCGGAGCTGTACCGGCACCACTGAGATCGGCCGTACCGCCCCCGGCGATCAGGTGCGGACCAGCGGCTCCACCGTCGCGAGGTCCTCGCCGATCCCGACGTCCACGAGTTCGATGCGCCCGGCGAGCGTCGCGGCCGGCCCGACCAGGAGCCCTGCCTTCACCCCGCCGAACGTCACCGTGACGTCCGCGTGCAGCACGTGGTCGTCCGCGACCCCGCCCGTGTCGACGTCGATCCCGCTCGGCACGTCGACGGCGACGACGAACGGCGCCCGTTGGTCGCGGGCGAGTTCCCGCAGCGCGTCGACGACCTCGCGCGCCGGGGAGCGCAGCGGCCCGGACGCCCCGATGCCGAGGATCCCGTCGAGCACGAGGTCGGCGTCGAGCGCGGCCGTCGCCGCGACGGTCGCGAGGCGGTCGCCCTCGTCCGGCACCACCGCCCGCAGGATGTCCGCCGCCCCCGCGTCGGTCGCGCCCGCCTCGGGGGCGGCAGGGCCGTCCAGGAGGCGCGCCCCGGCCTCCAGTGCCGCTTCCAGGCCCGCCTCGTGGACGCGTGATCCGACGCGCAGGACCGTCACGTGCCTCCCGGCCGTCGCCAACCGCGCGCCTGCGAACAGGGCGTCGCCGCCGTTGTCACCGCTGCCCACCAGCAGCAGGACGGCCCCCGGGCCGTCGCCGGGCCGCACCGCCGGGTCGTCGAGGAGGTCCGAGACGATGCGTGCGAGCCCGTCGGCCGCCCGCTGCATCAGTTGTTCACCCGCGTCGAGGTGCGGCCGCTCCGCCGCCCGGATCTGGTCCGCTCCGTACCCGTCCATGGCGACCACAGTGCCCCGCTAGCCTGGGGTCGCCATGTCACTCGTCCCCGAAGCGCCCCGCCCCCGTGCCGTGATGTCCCAGGACGGCCTCCCGATCGCGACCTACGACTTCGGCGACCCGGACGCACCCGTCGTCGTCGCGGTGCACGGCTTCGCCTCCGGTGCCCTCCTCAACTGGCACGCCTCCGGGTGGACCCGCGACCTGCTCCGCGCCGGGTACCGGGTCGTCGCGATCGACCAACGGGGGCACGGCGCCTCCGCGAAGCCGCACGAGCCGTCCGCGTACTCGATGGAGCTCCTCGTCGCGGACGTCGTCAGCGTGATCGACACGTACCTGCTCGACGACGTCGCCTACCTCGGCTACTCGCTCGGCGCGCGCGTCGGCTGGCACACCGCCGAACAGCTGCCCGACCGGGTGTCGCGGGCAGTCCTCGGCGGCATCCCTGACGCCGACCCGATGCGCCGCGTGGCCGTGGACCAGGCGAAGGCGCACCTCGCGGACGGCACGCCCATCGAGGACCGGGTGACGAACGGGTACCTCACGATGGCGGGGAACGTCGAGGGCAACGACCTCCGGGCGCTCGTCGCGATGGTCGAGGGGATGCGGGACAGCATCGAGCCGACACCGGAGAACGCGCCGGCGCAGCCGCTGCTCATGGCGGCGGGGAGCGAGGACGGCATCCGGGACAGCGCGGTGCGGCTCGCCGCGGCGGCGCCGGACGCCGGGTTCTTCGAGATCCCGGGGCGGAACCACTTCAATGCGCCGACGTCCCGCGCGTTCAGGGAAGCGGCGATCGCGTTCCTCGGGGGCGCAACCACGCGGTGACACCGTTCGGTGCGCCGACGTCCCGCGCGTTCCGGGAAGCGGCGATCGCGTTCCTCCGGGGCTGACGGCGGCCGCCGTGTCCGGTCGGGAAGGTGCCCGCTGCCTGTCCGGCGGGCGCTGACAGGTACTCGCAGGTCCTCGCTGGCGGAGGGGCCCCGGCGTACCGTCCCGCCCATGGACTACAGACTCCTCGGCAACAGCGGGACATCGGTGTCGACGCTGACCCTCGGCACCATGACCTTCGGCAGCGAAGCCGACGAACCCACCTCCCACCAGATGCTCGACACGTTCGTCGCGGCCGGCGGCACGCTCGTCGACACCGCCGACGTGTACTCCGGCAACGAGTCCGAGCGGATCATCGGCCGCTGGCTGAAGGCCCACCCGACCGAGGCGCAGCAGGTCGTCCTCGCCACCAAGGGCCGCTTCCCCCAGGGCGACGGACCGAACGACGTCGGACTCTCCCGCCGTCACCTCTCCCGCGCGCTCGACGCCTCGCTCGATCGGCTCGGCGTCGAGACCATCGACCTGTACCAGATGCACGCCTGGGACGCCCTCACCCCGATCGACGAGACCCTGCGCTTCCTCGACGACGCCGTCTCGGCCGGCAAGATCGTCTCCTACGGCTTCTCGAACTACCTTGGGTACCAGATCACCAAGGCGGTCTACGAGGCGAAGGGCCACGGCTGGGCGCCGCCGGTCACGCTCCAGCCGCAGTACAACCTCCTCGTCCGCGACATCGAGCACGAGGTCGTGCCGGCCTGCCTCGACGCCGGTATCGGCCTGCTGCCCTGGTCGCCCCTCGCCGGCGGGTGGCTCTCCGGGAAGTACCAGCGCGACGAGGCCCCCACCGGTGCCACGCGCCTCGGCGAGAACCCGCAGCGCGGCATGGAGGCGTGGGAGGCCCGAAACGGCGACGAGCGCACCTGGGCCGTGCTCGACGCGGTGTCCGCCGTCGCCGACGCGCACGGGGCCTCGAAGTCCCAGGTCGCCCTCGCCTGGCTGCTCGCCCAGCCGGCCGTCACGAGCGTGATCCTCGGCGCCCGCACGGTGTCGCAGCTCGAGGACAACCTCGGCGCCGCCGACCTCGTGCTCGACGAGGCCGAACTGCGGTCGCTCACCGAGGCCAGCGCTCCCCGGATCGACGACTACCCGTACGGAACCGCAGGTGTGGCGCAGCGGAACCGCGACATCACGGGAGGCCGCTGACCGCGCGCTGCGACGTCCATGCGGAAAGCCGCGCAATCGGCCGGGACGTGTGGACTTCGGGTCCGACGCGGTGTCATCCTCTTCCCACGACCGGCTGGTTACCGCGTCGAGCGATGAGGAACACCCCCTGATCCGTGTTCCACGTACGCCGGAGGCCCGGGCGACCAAGTCGCCCGGGCCTCCGTCTTCCCCTGGGGACGAGGGCCGGCAGCGGGACTCGAACCCGCAACCCCCGTATTACAAGTACGGTGCGCTACCAATTGCGCCATGCCGGCTGACGCGCCCACTCTACCGGGACGCGTCCGCGCTCACTCCGCCGCCGAGAAGTTCAGCGAGATGGAGTTCATGCAGTACCGGTCACCCGTCGGGGTGCCGAAGCCGTCCGGGAACACGTGCCCCAGGTGGCCACCGCAGTTCGCGCAACGGACCTCGGTGCGCTGCATCCCGAGGGAGTTGTCCTCGATGAGCTGCACGGCGTCCGGACGGACCGACTCGTAGAACGACGGCCAGCCGCAGCCGGAGTCGAACTTGGTCCCGCTCTTGAACAGCTCCGCACCGCACGCCGCACACGTGTAGACGCCGGCGCGCTCCTCGTCCAGGAGCTCACCCGTCCACGGGCGCTCGGTGCCGGCCTGACGCAGGACGGCGTACTGGTCCGGGGAGAGCTCCTCGCGCCACTGGGCGTCGGACTTGTCGACGTTGTATGCCATTGCTTCCTCCTGCTCCTCGGCCGCTGCTGGACGGCCACCTTCAGTAAACTCGCGCCGATGTCCGAACATTCCGTGCACCGCGCCCGCTGGGACCGTCTGACGACGGACGAACTGTACGGCATCGTGGTGCTCCGGAACCGCGTCTTCGCCCTCGAGCAGCGGGTCACCGCCGAGGACTTCGACGGCCGTGACCGGCACGCCGACACCGAGCACTGGTGGTTCGGAACGGACACCGAAGCCGTCGGGTACCTGCGTCTCGTCCGGCCCGCCGCCGACGAGGCACACCCGGGCGACGCGACCCCTCCGGAGTGGGTGATCGGCCGGGTCGCGACCGACCCCCGTCACCGCGGCCGGGGCATCGCGGGCCGCCTGGTCGCAGCGGTCCTCGCGGAGCACGGGCACGACCCGTTCGTCCTGCACGCGCAGGAGTACGTCGCCGGGCTCTACGAGCAGCACGGCTTCGTCCGCTTCGGTGACCCGTACGTGGAGGCCGGCATCACCCACGTCGGGATGCACCGCCCGTGACGACGCGGGACCGCTACCGCGCCTACGCCGACCGCATCGAACCGGTCTCCCCGTCGTACGCAGCCTGGGCACGGTCGCTCGACGACGACCTCGTCGCGCTCCTCGACTCGGTCCCGGAGCAGCGCCGGCAGCCCGAGCTGGTCTTCGCGGTCGCCCGGCGACTCGGTGCGGACCCGACGGATCCCGACGCGCTCCGCGCACTCGGCCGGGAGGCACGGCTCGACCTGGCCACGCAGCTGCCGTCCGCCACGGTGCAGGCCAACGACCCGCGCCGGGCCGCGCCGGTCGTCCCGCTGTTCGCGGCGCTCACCGCGAGGTCGTCGCGGCCGATCGCCCTCGTCGATGCGGGAGCCGCGGCGGGGCTCTGCTCCATCCCGGACCGCGTGACCCTGGACTACGTCGTCACGGACCGCGGGGGCGAGCGTGTCCGGATGCACACCCCGGCAGCCGAGGGACCCCTGCTCCACCTCGTCGCCGAGGCTCGGGGCGCCGTCCCGGCCCCGGCAGCGCACCCGTGGTCGATCGGGACGCGCGTCGCCCTCGACCCGAACCCGATCGACCTCGCCGAACCGGGCGCCTTCGACCGGCTGGTCGAGGCGGTCCCGCCCGAAGCGACGGACCGGACCACGCTGATGCGCGAGGCGGCGTCCGCGGCGCTCGCCGTGCCTCCCGTCCGACTCCGGGGGAGCCTGCCCGGTGACCTCGACCGCGCACTCGACCACCTGCCGGGCGGCTGCGAGCCGGTCGTCCTCACGACCGGCACACTCGTGTACGTGCCGGGCGTGGACCGACAGCGGGTCGTCGACCGTCTCACGGAGCGCGGCGTGCACTGGATCGCCCTCGAGCGGACCGGCATCCTCGACGGGGTCGCGGCGACCCTGCCCGCCGACGTCGACCGGGACGACCCGGACGCGTTCGCGACCGTCTCGCTCGACGGGGTCGCGGTCGCCGTGTGCGACCCGTTCGGGACCCGCGTGCGGTGGCTCCGGGACCTGTGACGGCTGACTCGGCGAGCTGTGACCGGCTTCGCGACAGTCCAGCGGCGTGCCAGGGTCCGGCGACACGGCACCCCTACGATGTGCGAGACCGTGCCCAACCGCCTCGTGATCGGACCGTCGTGACCACCACCCCCGCAGACGCGCTCAGCGAGCTCGACCTGCACGTGCTCGCCTTCGAGCACGACCGGGCGCGGCACGACCGCACGAAGGAGGCGGAGATCCGCGTCGAGTTCGACATGTCGCCCGCCCGGTACTACCAGGTGCTCGACCGCGTGATCGACTCCCCGGCGGCGCTCGCGTACGACCCGCAGCTCGTCACCCGGCTGCAACGACTCCGGCACGCCCGCGTCACGGCGCGGGCGGGGCGCAGCTTCGCGCTCCCCGGAGTCGCACCAGAACCCCGTGAAGAGGACCGATGACCGAGAGATTCCCCCGAGACCGGTTCGACGACGCCACCGACGGCCCGCGCGTCGGTGCGCACCGCGGCCCCCAGCGTCGGGGCCGCGGTTGGATCGTGTTCGCCTGGGCGGCCCTCGCCACGGGTGTCCTCGTCGGTCTCGGTGTCCTCGGGCTCGGGTTGGCGACCACCGGCCTCTCGGACGGGAACGGCTCCGGTGGGAGCGCATCGTCCCCGACCCCCTCCGCCACGGCGTCCGCGACCGCGAAGCCGTCCCCGTCCTCGTCGCCGTCGGCGTCGTCGGGCTCCGGGACGGGAGCGTCCGCCGCGACCCCGGCGCAGCAGGGCACCACGAGCGTCGTCGTGCTGAACGGCACCACGACGACCGGGCTCGCCGGCCGGGCCAGTACCGCGCTGACCGGGGCGGGGTGGAAGATCGCCTCGACGGGTGACGCCGGCACCACGGGGACCACGCAGACCATCGTGTACTACCGCTCGGCCGAGACGGCGGCGGTCGCGCAGGGCATCGCGAAGTCGCTCGGGACCACCGCCGTGCAGCAGTCGACGGCCTTCCCGAACGCCGACGTCAGCGTCGTCCTGGGGGCCGACTACACCGGGTGACGTGCGTTCGTGTGCGCATTCCGTGTGCGCATTCCGTGTGCCTTCGTGACGAACGTGTTTCCGGCGCGTTGCGATTGCACGGAATGGACGTGAAACGGCGTCACACCTCTTGTCGGATCGACCTGCGTGCGCAAGAGTCACTGCCAGGTGTCGCACCGACGGCGCCGTCGATCGAAGCAGCACCACCGCAGGGAGCAACAATCATGGCCAACGGAACGGTCAAGTGGTTCAACGCCGAGAAGGGTTTCGGCTTCATCACCGTCGATGGGGGTGGCCAGGACGTGTTCGTGCACTACTCGGCCATCGACATGTCGGGCTACAAGGTCCTCGAGGAGGGGCAGGCGGTCACGTTCGACGTCGGCACCGGCGCGAAGGGCCCGCAGGCCGAGGCGGTCCGGCCCGCCTGAGCCACCGAACCACACCGGAGCGCGCCGTCCCCTCGGGGGCGGCGCGTTCGTCGTGTCCGACGGGGTGCGCCCGCGGCGGGCGGCGGTGCCCGCGCCGGTGCGCTCGCAGCGGACCCGACCTGGGAAGTCGGCCCGTGCCTCCCGGCTGTGTTGCACTCGCACCCTCCGAGTGCCAGAATCGGCGTTGGCACTCGCTCGCGTTGAGTGCCAGCACGACCCCCATGACGACGTCCGGGAGGGACGAGAAACTCACATGGCTAAGATCATTGCTTTCGACGAGGAGGCCCGCCGTGGCCTCGAGCGCGGCCTGAACATCCTGGCCGACGCCGTGAAGGTGACGCTCGGCCCGCGCGGCCGCAACGTCGTCCTCGAGAAGAAGTGGGGCGCCCCCACGATCACCAACGACGGTGTCTCCATCGCCAAGGAGATCGAGCTCGACGACCCGTACGAGAAGATCGGCGCCGAGCTCGTCAAGGAGGTCGCGAAGAAGACCGACGACGTCGCCGGTGACGGGACCACCACCGCGACCGTGCTCGCCCAGGCGCTCGTCCGCGAGGGCCTCCGCAACGTCGCCGCCGGTGCCGACCCCGTGTCGCTCAAGCGCGGCATCGAGAAGGCCGTCGCCGCCGTCTCCGACCAGCTCCTCGCCAACGCGAAGGACATCGAGACCAAGGACCAGATCGCCGCGACCGCGTCGATCTCGGCCGCCGACACCACCATCGGCGAGCTCATCGCCGAGGCGATCGACAAGGTCGGCAAGGAAGGCGTCGTCACCGTCGAGGAGTCCAACACCTTCGGCACCGAGCTCGAGCTCACCGAGGGCATGCGCTTCGACAAGGGCTACCTGTCGCAGTACTTCGTGACGGACCCGGAGCGCCAGGAAGCCGTCTTCGAGGACCCGTACATCCTCATCGTCAACTCGAAGATCTCGAACATCAAGGACCTGCTGCCGGTCGTCGACAAGGTGATCCAGGCGGGCAAGCAGCTCCTCATCATCGCCGAGGACGTCGACGGCGAAGCCCTCGCGACCCTCGTCGTGAACAAGATCCGCGGCATCTTCAAGTCCGTCGCCGTCAAGGCCCCGGGCTTCGGTGACCGCCGCAAGGCCATGCTGCAGGACATCGCGATCCTCACCGGCGGCCAGGTCATCTCGGAAGAGGTCGGCCTCAAGCTCGAGAACGCGACGCTCGACCTGCTGGGCAAGGCCCGCAAGGTGATCATCACCAAGGACGAGACCACGATCATCGAGGGCGCCGGCGACGACGAGCAGATCGCGGGCCGCGTCCGTCAGATCCGCTCCGAGATCGAGGCGACCGACTCCGACTACGACCGCGAGAAGCTCCAGGAGCGCCTCGCGAAGCTCGCCGGTGGCGTGGCCGTCATCAAGGCGGGTGCCGCGACCGAGGTCGAGCTCAAGGAGCGCAAGCACCGCATCGAGGACGCCGTCCGCAACGCGAAGGCCGCCGTCGAGGAGGGCATCGTCGCCGGTGGTGGCGTCGCGCTCATCCAGGCGTCCGTCGCGCTCGACTCGCTCTCGCTCGAGGGTGACGAGGCGACCGGTGCGAACATCGTCCGCGTCGCGATCGACGCGCCGCTCAAGCAGATCGCGCTGAACGCCGGTCTCGAGCCGGGCGTCGTCGCCGCCAAGGTCCGCGAGCTCGAGTCGGGTCACGGCCTCAACGCCGCGACCGGCGAGTACGTCGACCTGGTCGCCGCGGGCATCATCGACCCGGCCAAGGTCACGCGCTCGGCGCTGCAGAACGCTGCGTCGATCGCCGGTCTGTTCCTCACGACCGAGGCCGTCGTCGCCGACAAGCCCGAGAAGGCCCCGGCCATGCCGGCCGGCGACCCCACGGGTGGTATGGACTTCTAGTCCCGGTAGCCGGAAGGGCCCTCGTACGCTGCGCGTGCGGGGGCCCTTCCGCGTGCGGGGGGTGCCGGGTGTTGGTCGCAGAACGTGTCGGTCCCAGCGCCGGCGAGCGACTGTTCGTGCGACCCCACGGTCACGCAGACGGCATGTCGTGCGACCACCACGTCCCGCACGGGAGGCATGGCTCGGCTCGTTCTCCACAGGTTGCGTCTCCGCTGGTCGCCGTGCACACCGTGGCTTGAGACTCTCGGGATGCGCACGCCTCGCCCGTTGCCCGCGGAAGTCGCTCCAGAGGGCTTCCTCGTCCGTGACGCCCTCAAAGCCGGCGTCGGCTCGAACCGGCTGCGTCGGAGGGATCTCGTCCGACCGACGCACGGTGTTCGAACGGCGGACCCCTCCATGCCGCTCGTCCGTGCCATCGCGCTCGTCCTCCGCACGGACCAGTACGTCAGCCACACCTCGGCGCTCGCCGTCTGGGGCGCCCCGCTCCCTGCGGGAGCTGTCGGCGGGCCGGTGCACGTCACGACAGCGGGTACGGGGCCGGTGATGCGTCGGAGCGATGTCGTCGGGCACCGTCGACGCCACGGCGCCCGTGTGACCGACCATGGAGGCATCCGCGTCAGCGAGCCCTCACAGGCATGGAGCGAGAGCGTGCCTCTTCTCTCCGTCCACGGATCGGTGGCGGTCGCAGACCACCTCGTCCGGGTCGGAGGGTCGTTGACGATCGACGAACTCTCGGCAGCGATCGTCCCGGGAAGTCACGGGAACGCGATCGCCCGAGCTGTGCTCGACCTCGTCCGTGTCGGAGCGGACTCGCCGATGGAGACGTGGCTCAGGCTCGCGGTCGTCGACGCCGGGTTCCCCGAGCCGCAGCTGCAGGTGGAGGTCTTCGATCGAGGCGGGTCGTTCCTCGCACGCGTCGACATGGCATGGCCGGAGTACCGGATCGCTCTCGAGTACGACGGGGCGCACCACCGGGAGCGCGACAGGTTCGAGCACGATCAGCGCCGCGACAACGGTCTCGCGGTCAACGACTGGCTCGTCATCCACGCCACCCGAGCCGACGTGGCACGCCCTGCCGTGCTCTTCGAGCGGCTCCGGCAGGCGTTCGCCGTCCGGCGGGGTGTCCGGCGAGTGGCGTGAGTGGCAGGCTGGTCGCAGGACATGCCGTCAACGGGACGAACTGGTCGCAGAACTTGTCGGGTCCGGAAGAGTTGAGCGGCATGTTGTGCGATCAACCGGGGCCGAGGGAGGGAAGTCCGCGGGGGAAGTCCGCGGGCTGGGGATCGGCG
>NZ_LDQC01000061.1 GCF_001475545.1 Curtobacterium luteum
CGAACCGCACGTGCGGTTCGACATCGGGTTCCCAGGAGCCCTCGACGCCCAGCCCGATGGTGCCGAGGTCGTCGTCGGCCTCGTCGGTGACGGTCAAGCGCCAGCGACCGTCGCCGTCGTCGGACACGACGGCCCAGCGCGCGGCGGTGAATCGGGAGGCCATGGCCGCACAGTACCGACGACCCCCGACCTCGGGAGCTCGAGCCGTCCCCCGACACGGGCGCGGGTGGCGCGACCGACGCCGGAACCGCGAGAATCCGACCGTGGAGATCCGGCACGGACATCACGAGCAGAGTGCCCTGGCGAGCTTCCTCCGTGCGCGGCGGGCGGCGCTCGCCCCGGCCGACGTCGGGTTGGCCACCGATGCGCGACGACGCGTGTCCGGGCTCCGGCGCGAGGAGGTCGCGCGGCTCGCAGGCATCAGCGTCGAGTACTACCGCCGACTGGAACAGGGCAGCGGACACCAGATGTCCCTGCAGGTGTGTGCGTCGCTCGCCCGGGCGCTCCGCCTCGACCGCGCGGGCATGGCGTACCTGCAACGACTCGCGCTCCCCGGCGCCGAGGCCGCCTACGAGGTCCATCGCGGTGAGGCCCCGCCCCCGGACCTCGTCGAGATGATCACGCTCTGGGAGCACACCGCGGCGTACATCATCGACCGCAACCAGGACGTCCTCGTCCTCAACGACCTGATGCGCGCGGTCGCACCCGGGTACATGGAAGTCGGCAACAACCTCGGGCTCATGCAGTTCGAGGCGCCGCCCGAGGTCCGGGCGCTGCCGTCGTGGACGGAGGGTGCGCGGACGACCGTCTCCCGCCTGCGCTACTACGGCAACCCCTCCGACCCGCGCTGGCAGGAGATCATCGCGCTGTTGCTCGACGACGATGACTTCGCCGATCTGTGGCGTCGGCACGAGGCGCACCCGATGACGTCCGGCCGCGCGCCGAACTACTTCCCCGACCACGGGTGGGTCGACCTGCGGTGGCAGGTGCTCGAGGCGCACCCCGGGCTGTACACGCTCGTCTGCTACGGCGCCCCCGGCAGCGAGGGTGAGCGGGCGCTCGCCGTCCTCCGGGCACGCCTGCTGGAGGGGGACGCCACACCGCAGGCGGCACGTCCGACGACACCGACCGACGGAAGCCGGTTCGCCCGCCACCGAGCCGGGTACTCGCAGGGGCACGACAGCCCGGACGCGCGCCCCTAGCGTCGGTGGCATTACACCGACGAGAGGATGCGCCACCATGACATCGCCCACCATCGTGCTCGTCCACGGAGCGTTCGCCGACTCCGCGAGCTTCGCGCCAGTGACCCGGCTGCTGCTCGACCGTGGCTTCACCGTCCGCGTCCCCGCCGTCCCGAACCGGAGCCTCTCGGGTGACGCGGCCGCGATCCGAGCCGTCGTCGAGCAGATCGACGGACCCGTGCTCCTGGTCGGGCACAGCTACGGCGGGGCCGTCATCACCGTGGCCGGGGTCGCCGAGAACGTCGTCGGTCTGGTCTACGTCGCGGGCTACGCGCTCGAGGAAGGGGAGAGCCTGGCACAGCTGCAGGGCGGCTTCCCGGACTCGGACCTCGCCCAGAACCTCCTGTACGCGCCGTACCCGGTCGACGGCGGCGAGCCGGGCACCGACGTCTCGGTGGTCGTCGAGGCGTTCCCCGACGTGTTCGCCGCCGGTGTCGACCGGGCGACCGCCGAGGTCCTCGCGGTGTCGCAGCGACCGCTCTCCGCGGTGGCGTTCGGCGAGCCCGCGGCCGTCACCGCCTGGCGGACGAAGCCGGGCTGGGGCATCGTCTCTGCCGCGGACCACACCATCAACCCGGACGTCGAGCGCTTCGGGTACGAGCGCGCCGGACTGCGCTCCGTCGTCGAGCTCGACGCCCCGCACCTCGTGATGCACTCGCACCCCGCCGAGGTGACCGAGGTCATCACGACCGCGATCGCCGAGCTCGGCTGAGCGCGGAGCAGAGCAGGGACCCCAGCACCCACCGACCACCACCGAACGAGAGACCGGAGACGAACGCATGGCCTTCATCACCACCGACGACGGTGCCGAGATCTACTACAAGGACTGGGGCAGCCGTGACGCCCAGCCGATCGTGTTCCACCACGGATGGCCGCTCTCGTCCGACGACTGGGACGCCCAGATGCTCTTCTTCCTGTCGAAGGGATTCCGGGTCGTCGCGAGCGATCGCCGCGGGCACGGACGCTCCTCGCAGATCGACACCGGCCACGACATGGACCACTACGCGAGCGACGTCTCGGCGGTGGTCGAGCACCTCGACCTGCGCGAGGCGGTCCACGTCGGCCACTCCACCGGCGGTGGCCAGGTCGCCCGCTACGTCGCGCAGTACGGCGAGCCCCAGGGGCGCGTCGCGAAGGCCGTGCTCGTGGCAGCGGTCCCGCCGCTCATGCTGAAGACCGACGCGAACCCGGAGGGCACCGACATCTCGGTGTTCGACGGCTTCCGCGAGGCCCTCGCCGCCAACCGCGCCGAGTTCTTCCAGGCCGTCGCGTCCGGCCCGTTCTACGGGTACGACCGTCCCGGTGTCGAGCCGTCCGAGCCGGTCGTCGCGAACTGGTGGCGTCAGGGCATGACCGGCAGCGCGCTCGCCCACCTCGAGGGGATCAAGGCGTTCTCGGAGACCGACCAGACCGAGGACCTGCGGGCGATCACGGTGCCGGTGCTCGTCCTGCAGGGCGACGACGACCAGGTGGTCCCGTACCGTGCGGCGTCCGTCAAGCAGGCCGAGCTCCTGCAGGACGCGACGCTGAAGATCTACGAGGGCTACCCGCACGGCCTGCTCACGACGCACGCCGACGTCCTCAACCAGGACATCCTGGAGTTCATCCAGAAGTGAGTCCGCCGCGTGGTCGGCGCAGCCCAGCGCTGTGCCGGCTACGCGGTCTTCGCGACGTCCTCGGTGAAGCTCCGCACGCGACGGAGCAGGGCCTCGCCGCGCATCGCGATCGTCGCCGGCGGGTTGAGGTGCGGCGGTGCCGTGCGGATGAGCATCGAACAGCCGAGGTCCTCGCAGATGTAGGAACCGATCGTGTTGCCGTTCCGGCCGGACTCCCCGGCGCGGGCGGCCGAGAAGAGACGGACCTGCGTGGCCGGCTGCGGCGAGTGGCAGAACGAGCACATCGCCGCGATCCCCGGACGGAGCGAGCCGCCGGCGGACCGGACGACGATGCCGACCGGTCGGTCGTCGATCCACGACACGATGTACCCGCGACGGGCCGCCTGCGGGTCGCGCCACCCGAGGAACTCGCGTTCGTCCCAGAGCATCTCGTGCAGCCCCGGGATGGGCAGCTGCTCGAGCTCCTCCGGGGTGGCGTTGACGAACGACGAGCGGATGTCTGCTTCGGTCAGTGGCTTCACGGTGCCGCCACCCTAACCCTCCAGCCTGGAGGCGCGGATCACCCCGAGCGCGCTCGTCCCGTCCGCCACGAGGACGGCCCGGCGGACCGCGTCGCGGCCGAGCCGCCTGGCGGCGGCGTCGTCCGCGGCGAACTCGACGAGGACGCGCGTCGAGCGCGCCATGGCGCGCGCACCGGGCACCCACGGGACCGCGCGTTCGATCGACTCGGCGACCGCGACCGCGACCGCGTGGTGCTGGGACAGGTGGGCGCGTTCGTGGGCGACCACGGCCTCCAGTTCGTCCGTGCGGAGCTGGTCCGCGAGCCCGGTGCTGACGAGCACGCCGCCGGCCCGGCCGGGGACCGCGCACGCGAGTGCGTGGTCTGCCTCGACCAGCGCGACCGGGACACCCGCGATCTCGCGGTGCGGAGCGGCGCCGGAGCGCATCGCCTCGCGGACGGCGTCGTGCTCCGGCCCGGGACGGACGCGGACCGCGACGACGAACGCGAGCACCGCGACGAGGGCGACCCCGACGTTGAGACCGTGCGACGGCGAGGCGGCGATGCCGAACAGGTCGGTGAGGGGACGGTCCGCGAGGACCACGAGGGCGATGCCCGCGACGAAGCCCGCGACGCCGAGCAGCACCGCGACGGACCACGACACGAGCGCCGTCCTGGGGTGGTCGATCGTCCACGCGGAGCGGGTGAGGACGCGCGGCGCGAGGACGACGACCGCGAGGGCGAGCACGATCAGGACGACTCCGGCGACGACCACGGGTGCTGCCGATCAGCCCCGGGAGCGGGCGTCGAGGGCGCGGCGGAGGACGTCGAGGTCGTCCGATGCGAGCGAGCCGGTGAACTGCAGGAGCGCGGCTTCCCGGTCGGTGGCGGCGGCGAGGGCGTTCGACATGAGCGAGGCGGTCTGCTCCTCCCGGCTGTTCGTCGCGCGGAAGGTCAGCGGTGCGTCGTCGTGCTGCTCGCGCTCGACCTGGCCCTTGCGGCCGAGCCGGTCGAGGACCGTGAGCACCGTCGTCAGCGCGGGTCGGGGCTCGGGGAACGCATCGAGCACCTGCCGGGCGGTGAGCCCGTCCGGTGCCGACCAGAGGGCGTCGAGCACCGCCTGTTCGAGCTGCCCACGGGGGCGCGATCGCTGTCCTGCCACCCGAGGATCCTACGACGGAGCTTCTACGAGATGTCGAACCGGCGGCGACACCTCCCGGAAACACGGCGGCGGTATGCTCGACGGCGACAACTGAAGCACGGCCGATCACCCGCCGCGGGAGACGCCGGACCCCGGTTCGCCGGCGTCCTGCACCGAAGGAGCAACGTCCCCGCCAATCTCTCAGGTCCAACACCGCGACGGACAGGCCACTCTGAAAAGCAGGCGCTCCCGACCCCGGTCGGTCCGGCTCCTCGCCCACGGTGAAAGCCGCCGGACCTCACGGGCCGCGGTGAAACTCTCAGGCCCATGACAGAGGGGGAGTTCCCACCCGACGACGGTCGTCGGGTGTCGTCGAGGACGAGAGAACTCCGCCATGCGTTCATCACCGCTCGAGGCCGCGCACGAAGCCGCCGGGGCCACCTTCACCGACTTCGCCGGGTACCGGATGCCGGTCCGCTACTCGTCCGACCTCGCCGAGCACCACGCGGTCCGCAGTGCCGCAGGGGTCTTCGACCTGTCCCACATGGCCGAGGTCGGTGTGACCGGCCCCGACGCCGTCGCGTTCCTCGACCACGCGCTCGCCGGGTCCTTCGGCGCCATGACCGTCGGCCGGGCGAAGTACTCGCTGCTCCTCGGCGACGACGGCGGGATCCTCGACGACCTCGTCGTCTACCGCACCGAGGAGCACGTGTTCCTCGTGGTCGCGAACGCCGCGAACCGTGCCGTCGCAGTCGACGCCCTGACCGCGCGGGCCGACGGGTTCGACGTCGAGGTGTCCGACGACTCCGACACGACCGCGCTCGTCGCGATCCAGGGCCCGGCCGCCGCGGGCACCCTCGACGCGCTCGTGGTGGCGGACCGCCTGCAGCCGGAGACACCCCTCGACGAGCTCCGCTACTACCGCGTGCTGCACGCGCTCTTCGACGGCGCCGAGGTGCTCGTCGCCCGGACCGGCTACACGGGCGAGGACGGCTTCGAGATCTACAGCGACACCGAGGTCGCAGCGTCGATCTGGGACGCCCTGCTCGAGGCCGGAGCCGACCGCGGCGTCGTCCCCGCCGGGCTCGCCGCCCGCGACACCCTGCGGCTCGAATCCGGCATGCCCCTCTACGGGCACGAGCTCGGCACCGACGTCCGTCCCGCGCAGGCCGGACTCGACCGGGTCGTCGCGACCGAGGGCGACTTCGTCGGTGCAGCCGGCGTTTCGCCCGCCGAGGGTGCCCGCGTGCTCGTCGGCCTCGTCACCGAGGGTCGTCGCGCTCCCCGCGCGGGCTACGACGTCGTCCTCGACGGCGAGGTCGTCGGCACCGTCACCTCCGGGGCGCTGTCCCCGACCCTCGGTCACCCGGTCGCGATGGCCTTCGTCGACCCGGCTGCGCTCGAAGCGGTGTCCGCGGGCGAGCGAGTCCTGCACATCGACGTCCGTGGCACGGCCATCCCCAGCACCGTGACCCCGTTCCCCTTCTACCGCCGTTCTTCGAGAGGCTGAACCCGTGACCGACCAGACCGCACTCCAGTACACCGCCGACCACGAGTGGCTGCTCGTCGAGGGCGACACCGTCACCGTCGGCATCACCGACCACGCCGCCGACCAGCTCGGTGACGTCGTCTTCGTCGAGCTCCCCGCCGTCGGCACCACGACCACCGCGGGCGAGCAGATCGGCGAGATCGAGTCGACCAAGAGCGTGGGCGAGCTCTTCGCCCCGATCGAGGGCGAGGTCGTCGAGGTGAACGACGCCGTCGTCGACGCCCCCGACACCGTCAACCAGGACCCGTTCGGCGCCGGCTGGCTCGTGAAGATCAAGGTGGAGGGAACCTCGTTCCCCGAGGACCTCATGGACCACGACGCGTACCGGGCCTCCCTCGCATGAGCGACGTGCAGCAGGACCTCACGACGTCGCAGAACCTCCAGACGTCCTTCGCCGACCGGCACATCGGCACGACGAGCGCCGACCAGCAGGTCATGCTCGACGTCGTCGGGCAGCCGTCGCTCGACGCCCTCGTCCGCACCGCCATCCCGGAGTCGATCCACGCGGCACCGGTCACGGACTCGGTGATCCCGGCAGCGGTCGGGGAGACCGAGGCGCTCGCCGAGCTCCGCGCGAAGGCCAGCCGCAACACCGTCCGACGCGCGATGATCGGCCTCGGGTACCACGGCACCCACACGCCCGCGGTCATCCAGCGGAACGTCCTCGAGAACCCGAGCTGGTACACGGCCTACACGCCGTACCAGCCGGAGATCTCGCAGGGCCGGCTCGAAGCACTCATCAACTTCCAGACGATGGTGTCCGACCTCACCGGCATGGCCACCGCCGGCGCGTCGATGCTCGACGAGGGCACCGCCGTCGTCGAGGGCATGCTCCTCGCCCGCCGCGCCTCGAAGGTCAAGGGCGACGCGTTCCTCGTCGACGCCGACCTCCTGCCGCAGACCCGTGCGCTGCTCGACCACCGCGCCGACGCCGTGGGCATCGCGCTCCGCACGTTCGACGCCGCCGACGGCCCGACCGACGAGCAGCTCGAGGGCGCGTTCGGCGTGGTCCTGCAGTACCCGGGCGCCTCCGGTCGCATCGTCGACCCGAGCACCACGATCGAGCGCGTCCACGCGGGTGGGGGCATCGCGGTCGTCGCCGCTGACCTCCTCGCGATGACGCTCCTCGCCAGCCCGGGCGACCTCGGCGCCGACGTCGCCGTGGGCACGAGCCAGCGCTTCGGCGTGCCGCTCGGCTTCGGCGGCCCGCACGCGGGGTACCTCGCCGTCCGTGCCGGGCTCGAGCGCCAGCTGCCCGGCCGGCTCGTCGGGGTCTCCTTCGACGCCGACGGACAGATGGCCTACCGGCTCAGCCTGCAGACCCGCGAGCAGCACATCCGCCGCGAGAAGGCCACGAGCAACATCTGCACCGCGCAGGTGCTCCTCGCGGTCATGGCGTCGATGTACGCCGTCTACCACGGACCCGAGGGGCTCCGCTTCATCGCCGACCGGGTCGCCCGCACGACGTCCGCGCTCGCCGACGCCGCTCGCGGGGCCGGTCTCGAGGTCGTGCACGACGCGTGGTTCGACACCGTCACCCTCCGCGCGCCCGGTCGTGCGGAGGCGCTCGTCCGCGCTGCCCGCGACCGTGGATACCTCCTGCACCTCGTCGAAGCCGACACGCTCCAGGTGTCCGTCGACGAGACCACCACGCCGGACGACGTGGCGGCGCTCGCCGCCGTGTTCGGTGCGGTGGACGCGACCGTCCCCGCGACGGAGACCGCCGTGCGGGACGCGGCCACGGGCCTCCCGGCCGGTCTGCTGCGCAGCAGCGAGTACCTCACGCACCCGGTCTTCAGCGCGCACCGCAGCGAGACGCGGATGATGCGGTACCTCAAGCACCTGTCCGACAAGGACTACGCGCTCGACCGCGGCATGATCCCGCTCGGCAGCTGCACGATGAAGCTCAACGCGGCGACCGAGATGGCCGCGGTGACGTGGCCCGAGTTCGCGAACGTGCACCCGTTCGCGCCGGCCGAGGACGTCGCCGGGTACCTCGACATGATCGGCGACCTCGAGTCCTGGCTCGCCGAGGTCACCGGGTACGACACCGTGTCGTTGCAGCCGAACGCAGGCAGCCAGGGTGAGCTGGCGGGTCTCCTCGCGATCCGCGGGTACCACCTCGCGAACGGCGACACCGAGCGCACGGTCTGCCTCATCCCGTCGAGCGCACACGGCACGAACGCGGCGTCGGCGGTCCTCGCCGGCATGCGGGTCGTCGTCGTGGCGTGCGACGACGACGGCAACGTCGACCTCGACGACCTCCGGGCGAAGACCGCGCAGCACGGGGACCAGCTCGCCGCGCTGATGATCACGTACCCGTCGACGCACGGTGTGTACGAGCACGACATCACCGACATCACTGCCGCCGTGCACGACGCCGGTGGCCAGGTGTACGTCGACGGCGCGAACCTCAACGCCCTGCTCGGCCACGCCCGGTTCGGCGACTTCGGGGGCGACGTCTCGCACCTCAACCTCCACAAGACCTTCTGCATCCCGCACGGCGGCGGCGGCCCGGGCGTCGGGCCGGTCGCGGCGAAGGCGCACCTCGCGCCGTACCTGCCCGGCCACCCGATGGCGCAGCAGGCCGACCGTCGCTCCGGCGCCACCGAGGCGGACGCGGACGGACGTCTCGCGCACGCCGGCGGCCCGGTGTCGAGCGCGCCGTACGGCAGCCCGAGCATCCTGCCCATCACGTGGACGTACGTCCGCATGATGGGCCTCGAGGGGCTCACGCGTGCGACCGAGGCCGCCGTGCTCGGGGCGAACTACATCGCCGCGCGGCTCCGCGACGCCTACCCGGTCCTCTACACGGGGCAGGACGGGCTCGTCGCGCACGAGTGCATCCTCGATCTCCGGCCGCTCCGCGACAGCACGGGCATCACCGTGGACGACGTCGCGAAGCGCCTCGTCGACTACGGGTTCCACGCGCCGACGATGTCGTTCCCGGTGGCCGGGACGCTCATGGTCGAGCCGACCGAGAGCGAGGACCTCGCGGAGCTCGACCGCTTCGTCGACGCGATGCTCGCGATCCGTGCCGAAGCCGCGGCCGTCGAGCGGGGCGAGTGGAGCGCGGAGGACAACCCGCTCGTGCACGCGCCGCACACCGCCTCGTCGGTGATCTCGGGGGAGTGGTCGCACGCCTACACCCGGGAGCAGGCCGTGTACCCCCTGCCGGGCATCAGCACCAGGAAGTACTGGCCGCCGGTGCGCCGCATCGACCAGGCGTACGGCGACCGCAACCTGGTGTGCGCCTGCCCGCCGGTCGAGGCGTTCGCGTAGCGAGCCGCGTCGTCCGCGACGCACCAGTGAACACACGGGAGGCCCGTGGCGGATCCGCCACGGGCCTCCCGTTCGTCGTCATCAGCGTCAGGCGACCGGCGAGACGGGCAGGTGCTGCGCCCACCAGTCGAGGACGTGCTCGAAGCGCTGCACCCGGTGACGCGGACGCCCCGAGCGGGAGAGCTCGTGCCCCTCACCCGGGAACACGAGGAGCGACGCGTCGACGCCCGCCCGCTTGAGCGCGACGAACTGCCGGTGGCCCTGCTCGATCGGGCAGCGCCAGTCCTCCTCGGAGTGCGCGACCATGAACGGGATCGAGACCTGATCGGCGTACGTCAGCGGGCTGCGGCGACGCTGCTCCTCCGGGTCGGCCCCGACGTACGCGTCGGCGAAGAACCAGCCGATGTCGGAACTGCCCGCGAAGGAGTCCCAGGCGTTGACCGCACGCTCGCTCCACGCTGCGACGAACCGCTCGCCGTGGTGGGCGGCGACCCAGCTCGTCATGAAGCCGCCGTACGAGCCGCCCATGATGCCGACGCGGCTCGCATCGAGGTCCGGCCGTTCGAGCGCTGCGTCGAGGAGGGCGAGCACGTCGTCCACGTCGACGGTGCCCATGGCGCCGATCACCGCGCGGCCGTGGTCGAGGCCGTAGCCGCCGGATCCGCGGGGGTTGCCGATCACGACGGCGTAGCCGGCGCTCGCGTACACCTGCGCCTCGTCGAAGAACGCCCAGGTGTCCTGGCCGAACGGGCCGCCGTGCACGACGCGGAGCACCGGGTGCGGGCCGTCGCCCTCCGGCAGCACGACCCAGCCGTGGACCGGGGTGCCGTCGGCGGAGGTGCCGGTGAGCTCCTCGATGCGCCGGACGCCGGGAGCGGACGCCGCCTCGCGAAGGGGTGCCGCGTAGTCCGTCAGGACGGTCGGCTCGCCGCTCGCGTCGTCGGTCGGCTCGCCGCTCGCGTCGTCGGTCGGCTCGGCGCTCGCGCCGCGGGCGAGGTCGACGACCAGGACCTCGCCGGGGGAGTCGGTGGTCGCGGCCGTCGCCAGCAGCACGTCGCCGGCGACGTCGAAGTCCGACACGACGAGGTGGCCACCGAGGACGACCTCGAGGTCGTCGAGGCCGAGCGGACCGTCCGCGCTGCCGGGGACTCGGCGGACGCCGACCGTGCCGCGGTCGAGCACCGCGACGAGGACGTCCTCGCCGTGCACGACGGGTGTTCCGGTCACCTCCACGGTCTCCCGCGCGGTGAGGCGCACCGGGTCCGATCCGTGGTCGGCGCGCCAGAGGCCCTGCGGCTCCGCGACGAGCTGGCCGTCGGCGTGTGACGCGCCCGTGTAGTAGACGGAGCCGGCGTCGCCGACCGCCACGGAGCCGATCGACCCCTCGGAACGGATCGCGAGCGTCAGGGAGCCGTCAGCCACGTCGACGCGGTAGAGATCGTCGTCATGGGTCTCCCGCTCGCCGAGGTCGCGGGGCGCGACGACGAGGAGGGCGTTGCCGTCCGGGTACCAGACGGGGGAGCCCAGCGAGCAGGTCGTGCTCGTCAGTGCGGTCCGGACCGGCTCGGCGTCACGGTCGGTCACGTCGACGACGACCACCTGCTGCGGCTTGTCGAGCAGGTAGCCCGCGCCGTCGACGTGGAAGTCGAGACGCGTGATCAGCCGCGGAGCCTCGGCGGCGGAGGCCGGGCGTCGGTCCTCGTCGCCGGTCACCGCGGATCCGTACCGACCCGGCTCGGGGAAGCGGGCCGTCACGGCGACGCGCGTGGAGTCGGGCGACCAGACCGGGGCGCCGGCGCCGAGCGGCAGTGCGGTGACGACACGCGCCTCGCCGCCGTCGACGGGTGCGACCGCGACCTGCGGACGGTCTGCTCCGTGCTCGTCCGCGACGACCCGGAGGAAGGCGATCGACCGGCCGTCGGGCGAGAGCACCGGAGCGGAGTCACGGTCGCCCGCGGTCCAGCGGACGGGCCCGGACCCGGTCACCTGCTCGACGGTCGTGCGGTACGCGTCCGCGTCGAGGTCCGGGCGGGTCACCGAGACGAAGGCAGCACCCCCGGTCCGCGGGTCGCCGGAGAGCGTCGGGGAGGAAGGGACGTGGAGGTGAGGGATGTCGTTGGCGAGCACGCTGCCACGCTACGGCCCTCGCCGTCCGACACGTCCGGAACTGGCCGCCGAGCGTTCCTCAGCCGTTCACCCACGGAGGCATGTCCGCAAGACTGCGGACAATCGCGGGCGACGTCAAGCACCCACGTTGCGCATCTTGCCCCGTAGACGCAGGTTTCCACAGTCTCACGCAACGATCCGCAGCGCACGTTTCCGGTGTGTAACAACTTCTTCCGGGATTTTGAGGCCTCTCCGACGGACACCTATGGTTCTTGCGAACGCGCCGTGGAGCCTGCCTCCTGACGTGTTCGGTCACATTCCATCAGGAGGATCACAGAGTGAACATCACCAAGAAGCGAGGGCGCCAGCTGCTCGGCGCCGTCGCCCTGGCCGGGGCGGCAGCGATCGCCCTCGCCGGTTGCACCACTTCTCCCAGCGCGAACGAGTCGGGTTCGGCGTCGAACAAGACCATCACCGTCGCGCAGGTGAACAACCCCTCGTCGTTCAACTTCAACACGCCGCAGAGCAACCTCGACATCAACGGGATGCTCAACTACATGACCCAGCCGCAGTTCGTGACGCTGGGGTCGGACTACAAGATCACGCCGAACACGGACCTCGGCACGGTCGAGAAGGTCAAGGACGACCCGCTGACGGTCAAGTACACGCTGAACAAGGACGCGAAGTGGTCCGACGGCAAGGCGATCACCTCTGACGACCTCCTCCTGGGTTGGGCGCAGAACTCCGGCTACTACGACTCGTACACGCAGGACGAGTCGACCGGCAAGGTGACGAGCGGCACGCAGTACTTCACGCTCGCGGCGGCTGCTCCGTTCCAGACGGACTACCCCTCGGACATCACGAAGGACTCCATCACCATCACGTACAAGAAGCCGTACGTCGACTGGCAGCTCGTGAACCCGATCCAGTTCCCGGCGCACGTCGTCGCGGAAGAGGCCGGCACCACGGTGGACGACCTCCTCACGGCGCTCAAGGACACCCCCGCGGGTGACCCGTCGAAGCCCGCCGCCGCGAACTCGGTCCTCAAGAAGGTCGCCGACTTCGTCAACACCGGCTACGACAAGACCAGCCTGCCGAGCGACAAGAAGCTGCTCGTCTCGGGCGGCCCGCTCATGGTCTCCGCGTGGACCCCGAAGCAGTCGATGACCCTCGTCCCGAACCCCGAGTACACGGGCGAGCACAAGGTCAAGTTCGGCAAGCTCGTCATCCGCTTCATCGGTGACGCCAACGCACAGGTGACGGCCCTCCAGAACGGCGAGGTCGACGCGATCCAGCCGCAGGCCTCGGCCGACACGGTGAAGGCGCTCGACGCGGCCTCCGGCGTGAAGACCATCGAGGGCTCGCAGGTCGCCTACGACCACCTCGACCTGAACTTCGGCTCGTCCGTGTTCAAGGACGAGAACGTCCGCAAGGCCTTCCTGCTCACGATCCCGCGCGAGCAGATCCTGAACTCGATCGTCACCCCGATCAGCAAGAACGCCAAGGTCCTCGACTCGCAGCTCTACCTGCCGGGTCAGGACGGCTACGACGAGAGCGTCAAGAACAACGACTCGTCCGAGTACAGCAAGGTCGACATCGACGCCGCCAAGAAGCTCCTGAACGGCGCCACCCCGACCGTCAAGATCCTCTACAACACCGAGAACCCGAACCGCGTGGACACGTTCCAGGCGATCCAGGCCTCGGCCGCCAAGGCGGGCATCAAGGTCGTCGACGGCGGTTCGCCGGAGTGGTCCTCGCTCCTCACCGGTGGCGACTACGACGCGTCGATCTTCGGCTGGGTCAACCCGGGTGCCGGCAACGCCGCGATCCCGCAGCTGTTCCAGACGAACAACTCGGGCAACTACAACAAGTTCGCCGACGCCACCGCCTCGAAGCTCGCCGTCGAGACGCAGACGACGCTGGACGAGTCCAAGCTGAACGACATGAAGATGCAGATCGACAAGATCGCGTTCGACAAGGCGTACGGTTTGCCCCTGTTCCAGAGCCCCGGCCTCTTCGCCACGGGTTCGAACCTCAAGGGCGTCGAGTACTTCGGCGGCCAGACGGGCATCTTCTGGAACGTCTGGGACTGGACCAAGTGATCCTGACCGGTTGCTGATCAGCACCACACACGAAGGGGGCGCCGGACTCGTCGAGTCCGGCGCCCTCCCGTGAGCCGGGCACACAACCCATCGGCACACCGACTCCGGCCGCGAACCGGCCGACCCCGCTGAGCATCGTCGAAGACGACCGTGCCTCGGGACCAAGTACCCTTGCTGCTCGGGTCGCCCGATCGGGGGACCAGCAGCTCGAACCACCACACCGGAGAGGCACCACCGCCCATGGTGAGTTTCATCGCGAGACGGATCCTCGTCTCGATCCTCATCCTGATCGCCGCGTCGTTCATCATGTACAACCTGGCGGCGATCGCGGGGAACCCCCTGCAGGACCTCCAGAGCAGCAACTCACCGAACCGTGAGCAGCTCATCGCGGCGCGGGTCGCGGCGCAGCACCTCGACCTCATCCCGCCGCTCCGCTGGGGCCTGTGGATCAGCGGCGTCGGCAAGTGCGTCATCGGTCAGTGCGATCTCGGCACGACCTTCACCAACCAGCCCGTGGCGCAGCTCCTCCCGCAGGCCGTCGGTTCGACGATCCAGCTGGTGACGTTCTCGTTCATCCTGGCGATCATCTTCGGCATCGGTCTCGGCGTCGTCACCGCGCTCCGCGTCTACTCGGGGTTCGACTACTCCATCACCCTGGTCAGCTTCTTCCTGTACTCGCTGCCGTCGTTCCTGATGGCCGTGCTCCTGAAGTCGTTCATCGCGCTCGACTACAACAACTTCCTCGCGGACCCCAAGATCCCGCCGGCCAACCTCGTCGTGATCGCCGTCGTCGTCGGTCTCGTGATCCAGTTGATCGTCGGCGGCATCCTGAAGCGCCGCCTGGTCGTGTTCGCGATCAGCGCGGTCGTGACCGCCGGGATGCTCCTGCTCATGCAGGCCACGGGCTGGTTCACCGACCCGTCGCTCGGTCCGGTCTTCGTGATCCTCTTCAGCGCCGGTATCGGCCTGGCGATGGTGACGCTGCTCGCCGGTACGAAGAACCGTCGCGCGTGGCTCGTCGGCGGCATCAACGTGCTCGTCGCGATCATCTGCTACTTCGCGCTGCAGGGCCTGCTCAACATCTCGTCCGCGGGCACGATCGCGATCCTCGCGGTCGCCACCATCGCGGTCGGCCTGATCTCGGGCTTCCTCGTCGGCGGCCACGACCGTGGGCTGATGATGCGCATCGGTGCGCTCACCGCGTTCCTCAGCGCCGGTGTGATCCTGCTCGACCGCTTCATGCGCTCCTGGGTCGACTACACGCAGAACTACGTGTCCCGCCCGATCGCGACCGTCGGCTCCCAGACGCCCGGTCTGACCGGCGACTTCTGGATCACCGGGATCGACACGTACACCCACCTGCTGCTGCCGACGATCTCGCTGCTGCTCATCAGCTTCGCGAGCTACACCCGGTACTCACGGTCGGGCATGCTCGAGGTGCTCGACCAGGACTACGTCCGGACGGCACGGGCCAAGGGCCTCCCGGAGCGCACGGTCATCGTGCGCCACGCCCTCCGAAACATGCTCATCCCGATCGCGACGCTCGTCGCCACCGACATCGGGGCGCTCCTCGGTGGGGCGATCATCACCGAGAACGTCTTCGCCATCTCGGGTATGGGCAACCTCTTCAACAGCGGACTGTCGATCACCGACGTGAACCCGGTGATGGGGTACTTCCTCGTCATCGCCATCACGGCGATCGCGTTCAACTTCCTCGCCGACCTGGCCTACTCGGCCCTCGACCCGCGGGTGCGTGTCCGGTGACCGCCGCTCGGACCCGCACGGGCACGGGCACGACCTGCCAGACGGACCTGCACCTCCAGGAGGACCACCGATGAGCACCATCCAGGGCGGCGCACCGCTCGAGCCCAACATCGGCGACGGCACCGACGTCGGCCAGACCCCCGAGTCGCACGAGAACCGCGTCGGCGAGAGCCAGGGGCGGATCATCCTCCGCCGCTTCCTCAGCAACAAGCTCGCGGTCATCGCACTCATCGTGTACGTCATCGTGCTGCTCTTCGCCGTGTCCGCGGTCGGCCTCGGCCCGATCCCGGGCTGGTGGCACTACTCGTACAAGGCGCTCGAGACGCTGCAGGACGGCGGCGCGCCCACGGCCGACCATCCGTTCGGACAGGACCGCATCGGCAAGGACTACTTCGCCCTGACGATGCGCGGGATCCAGAACTCGGTGCTCGTCATGATCGTGATCGGCCTGTTCGCCACGTTCATCGGCGTCGTCGTCGGTGCGATCGCGGGCTACTTCCGCGGCACCGTCGACGCAGTGCTCATGCGCATCACCGACATCTTCATCGTCATCCCCGCGATCGTCATCGGCGCCGTGGTGGGCAAGACGGCGAACGGCCTGGGCGCCTGGGGCCTCGCGCTCCTGCTCGGCCTGGTGTCGTGGATGGTCATCGCTCGACTCGTCCGCGCCGAGTTCCTCTCGCTCCGTGAGCGCGAGTTCGTCGAAGCGGCCCGGGTCGCCGGAGCGTCCGACGCGCGGATCATCTTCCGCCACATCCTGCCGAACGCGATCGGCGTCATCATCGTCTCCGCGACGCTGCTGATCGCGTCCGCGATCCTGCTCGAGACGGCCCTGAGCTACCTCGGCTACGGCATCAAGGCGCCGGACTCCTCGCTCGGCCTGCTCATCAGCCAGAACCAGTCGGCGTTCCAGACCCGCCCGTACCTGTTCTGGTGGCCGGCCTCGTTCATCGTGCTGCTCGCGCTCTGCGTGAACTTCATCGGTGACGGCCTGCGCGACGCGTTCGACCCGCGCTCGAAGCGGTTCAGCCTCCGCAAGACGCGCGAGCCGCAGAACAGCGCCGGCTCGGAGATGATCAGCGCGTGACGAGCGCCACCCTCCTAGCGCGCCGCGACGGCGAACCAGCCGCCGACGGCGGTCGCTGCGAGCAGCACGATCGACGCCCAGTGCAGCGTGACCGGCACGCGCACGGCGTCGGCCGTGCCGAGCTCGATCGCGTCGCGTTCGCGGAGTTCCTCCCAGCGGTAACGGACGAGGTACGCGGCGTCCCCCGAGGCCGTGGACAACAGGTCGCCCGCCCGACGGTGTCCGCCGTCGAGATCAGGGACACTGCGGCCGTGGCGCTGCTCCTGGCGACGGGCGAGGGCGACGCCGGCACGGCCCGGCGCGGGCGCGGCCCACACCGAGACCCGTCGGTTCGGCGTGACCAGGGTCAGCGCGAACCGGGTGTCGACGTGCACGAGGGCGGCCCACGGAACGCGCACGGTGTGGAACACGTTGACGACCTCGATGCCGTCGTCGTCGACGGTCATCCGCGGTCGCCAGAGCACGATCCAGCCGAGCGCGAGTCCGAACAGTGCCGGCACGACGGCGAGGGCCCGGTCCGACCAGGTCGTGTCGGTCGCGGTCGTCGTGGCGAAGAGCAGGGCCACGATCAGCCAGAGCGCGATCGCGAGACCGCGGTTGAACTTGGACACGAACACATCGCGCGTCGACGGGGAAGCAGGCATGCCTCCATCGTCGCAGGTCGGGGCCCCGTGGCCCGACGCCTGCCGCTCCGTCGTCAGCGCTCCACCAACACCACCCACGCGGCCGCCACGAGCGGTCGGGAAAGGACCGGACGTCGTTGAGCACGCCCGCCTCCGCGGCCACCACCCCGGCCGCCACCAGCACCCCCGTCGTCAAGGTCTCCGGACTCGACGTCGACTTCGCGGTCGACGACGTCTGGACCCCGGCCGTCAAGAAGCTCTCGTACGAGATCCGCTCGGGTGAGGTCCTCGCCCTGGTCGGTGAGTCCGGCTCGGGCAAGTCCGTGAGCTCGATGTCGATCCTCGGGCTCCTGCCCCGGAACGCCCGCGTGGACGGCTCGATCGAGTTCAACGGCAAGGAGCTCCTCGGCCTCCGGTCGGCGCAGCTCCGGGAGTACCGCGGCAAGGAGATCGCGGTCATCTTCCAGGAGCCGATGACTGCCCTGAACCCGGTCTTCACCGTCGGTTCGCAGATCGTCGAGACCCTCCGCATCCATTACGGCATCTCGCCGAGCGAGGCGAAGGACCGCGCCATCGAGCTGCTGACGCTCGTGGAGATGCCCGACCCGCAGAAGGCGTTCGACTCGTACCCGCACCAGCTCTCCGGCGGTCAGCGGCAGCGCGCCATGATCGCGCAGTCGATCTCCTGCGACCCGAAGCTGCTCATCGCCGACGAGCCGACCACGGCCCTCGACGTGACGGTGCAGGCGGAGATCCTCGACCTCATCCGCGACCTCGCCGGCAAGCTCGGCAGCGCGGTCCTGCTGATCACCCACGACATGGGCGTCGTCGCGGACCTCGCGGACCGGATCGTGGTGATGCAGCAGGGCGTCGCCGTCGAGACCGGTTCCGTCCGGGACGTCTTCGCGGGACCGAAGCACGAGTACACCCGGACGCTCCTCGACGCGGTCCCGCGCCTCGGCCAGGCCGGTGACACCGTGATCGACCTGACCGAGACGCTCGAGTCCGTCGTCGAGAGCGACGCCCCCGTGCACGTCGGCGCGGAGCCGGCGCTCCACACCGACGTCGTCGCGACGCTCGGCCCGGCCGTGCTCGAGTTCTCGAACGTCGTCATCGAGTACCCGGGCCGCGGCCGCGTCAAGGCGTTCCGCGCGATCGACGGTGTCGACCTCTCCGTCCACGAGGGCGAGGTCGTCGGTCTCGTCGGCGAGTCCGGTTCGGGCAAGTCGACCCTCGGCCGCGCGGCGATCGGCCTGCTGCCGATCACCTCCGGCGGGCTGGAGGTGACCGGCGTCGACCTGTCGAAGCCGACCCGCTCGCTCGTCCGGAAGGTCCACCAGAACGCCGGCATCGTCTTCCAGGACCCCTCGTCGTCGCTCAATCCGCGCATGACGATCGGCCAGTCCATCGGCGAGCCGCTGCTGCTCGCCAAGGGCATGAAGGGCCGCGAGCTCGAGCGCGAGGTCGAGTCCCTGCTCGAGGCGGTGCGGCTGCCCACGTCGTACTCCACGCGCTTCCCGCACGAGCTGTCCGGCGGGCAGAAGCAGCGGATCGGCATCGCCCGGGCGCTCGCCCTCCGCCCGAAGCTGCTCATCGCCGACGAGCCGACCTCGGCCCTCGACGTCTCGGTGCAGGCGACGGTGCTCGAGCTCCTCAAGGACCTCCAGCGCGAGTTCCGCTTCGCGTGCCTCTTCGTCACGCACGACCTCGCGGTCATCGACGTCCTCGCCGACCGGATCGCCGTGCTCCACCACGGGCACCTGGCCGAGGTCGGCACGCGCGACCAGATCCTCCGCGACCCGCAGGACCCGTACACCCAGCGGCTCATCGCCGCGGTGCCGCTGCCGGATCCCGACGTCCAGCGTGAGCGGCGCGAGCTGCGTCGTCAGATCCTCGCGGCCGGCTCGGACGAGTAGCGCTGGACGCGCAGAACGCCCCTTGACACCGGCTCGGTGTCAGGGGGCGTTCCGCATCCGGCCTGGAGGCGCGGGGCACGCCCGCCCCGCCGGCTCAGCGAGCGACGGCGGCCGTGCGCTCCGTGAGCAGGTGGTTCTGGTCCGTCTGGACACACGCCACACCGCGACCGTGGACGTCCTGCAGCCTCGGGTCCACCGAACGGCACTGCTGCTGCCGGCCTTCGTCGAGGAGCTGGTAGAGCGGGCACCGTGTGCGGAACCGGCAGCCCTCGATCCGGTCGGTGGGGGAGGGCAGGTCGCCGTCGAGCAGGATCCGGCCACGAGCAGCCTCGGCCGAGGGGTCCGGCACGGGCACCGCCGAGAGCAAGGCGCGGGTGTACGGGTGCTGCGGGTCGTCGAACACCCGGTCGCCTTCGCCGTACTCGACGATCCGACCGAGGTACATCACCGCGACGTCGTCGGCGATGTGCCGGACGACCGACAGGTCGTGCGCGACGAACAGGTACGAGAGACCGAGACGGTGCTTGAGGTCCTCGAGGAGGTTGATGACACCGGCCTGCACGGACACGTCGAGCGCCGAGACCGGCTCGTCGAGCACGAGGATCTTGGGCTCCACGATGAGCGCGCGGGCGATGCCGATGCGCTGCCGCTGGCCGCCGGAGAACTCGTGCGGGTACCGGTCGATGTAGCTCGGCTCGAGTCCGACGAGTTCGAGCGTGTCACGGACCCTGCGGCGGATCTCGTCCTTCGGGACCCCGTGCACGGTGAGGGGCTCGCCGATCACGGAGCCGATGTCGAGGCGCGGGTCGAGGGACGCCATCGGGTCCTGGAAGACGACCTGGATGTCGCTGCGGAGCGCCCGCCGGTCCTGCTTCGTCAGCGTGCTCGTGTCGACGCCGTTGACCTTGATCGTGCCCTGCTGCGCGCCTGCGAGCTCGAGGATCTCCATGATCGTCGTCGTCTTGCCGCAGCCGGACTCGCCGACGAGGCCCAGGACCTGGCCGCGCTTCAGCGTCAGGGAGATGCCGTCGACCGCGTGCACCTCGCCGATGCGGCGGCGGAAGACGGCACCCTTGGTGAGCGGGAAGGTCTTCACGACGTCGTCGAGCTCGAGCACCACGTCGTCGCCGTGGTCGACCGAGGCCTCGGGGACGTCCTCGGGGCGGGGGAAGATCTCGGAGCGGGCGAGCGTACCGGCGGCGATCTCGTCGCGCCGGATGCAGGCCGCGGTGTGCTCGTCGTCGAAGGCGCCGTTCGTGATCGTCGGCGTGGTGCCGGTCAGGACCGGGTTGTCGGCGCTCGGGGCCACGGTCGGCGCGACCAGGGCCGGTTCGCCCTCGCGGCAGGCGTCGAGCACGGCCGGGCAGCGGTCGGCGAAGGGGCAGCCGGTCGGCTTCTGGGTGAGCAGCGGCGGACGGCCGTCGAGCGGCACGAGGCGCTCGGCCCGTGACGACGCCATGTTCGGCATCGACCGCAGCAGGCCGATCGTGTACGGCATCACCGGTTCGCGGAACAGCGGCTCGACCGGGGCGGTCTCCACGATCCGTCCCGCGTACATCACCGCGACCCGGTCCGCGTTGCCCGCGACGACGCCGAGGTCGTGCGTGATGAGGACGACGGCGGCGCCGGTCAGGTCCTTCGCCTTCTGCAGGACGTCGAGGATCTGCGCCTGGATGGTCACGTCGAGTGCGGTGGTGGGCTCGTCCGCGATGATGAGCTTCGGGTCGTTGGCGATCGCGATCGCGATCATCGCGCGCTGGCGCATGCCGCCGGAGAACTCGTGCGGGAAGGCTTCGAGCCGTCGCGTCGGGTTCGGGATGCCGACGGCGCGGAGGAGCTCCTCGGCGCGGGTGCGGGCGGCGTGCGGGGTGAGCGCCCGGTCGTGGAGGCGCAGCCCCTCGATGATCTGCTGGCCGATCGTGTACACCGGCGTCAGGGCTGACAGGGGGTCCTGGAACACCATGGCGATGTCACCGCCGCGGAGCTTCGACAGCTCGCGGTCGTTCAGACCGAGGAGCTCACGACCGTCGAACCTGATGCTGCCCTCGACCTTGGCCGACGACGGGAGCAGTCCCATCACGGCCATCGACGACACGGACTTGCCCGAACCGGACTCCCCGACGATGCCGAGGAACTCGCCGTGGTTCACCGTGTAGTCGACACCGCGGACGGCGTGCACGGGTTTGATCGACGGGTTGAACGTGACGGAGAGGTCGGAGACGGTGAGCAGCGGCTCAGTCACGGTTGGCTCCAGAGGTGGGGTCGATGGCGTCGCGCAGGGCGTCGCCGAGCAGGCTGGTGGAGAGGACGGTGGCGACCAGGGTCGCGGCCGGCAGGACGAACAGCCACGGCCGGGTGACGGCGGACTGGCTGCCGGCGGCGAGCAGGGTGCCGAGGGACACGTCCGGCACCTGGATCCCGAAGCCGAAGAAGCTCAGGGCGCTCTCGGACAGGATCATCGCCCCGACGCCGAGCGTGGCGTCGATGATGAGCAGCGACGCGACGTTCGGCAGGATGTGCCGACGGATGATCGTGAACGACGGCACGCCCATGAACCGCGCGGCCTTGACGTAGTCGCGCTCGCGCAGTGACATCGTCTGCCCGCGGATCACGCGCGCCATGATCATCCAGCCGAAGATCGCCAGACCGATGATGAGCGCCAACCAGCTGAGGCTCTTGAACAGCGGGCTGAGGAGCACCAGGGCGTAGAACGACGGGATGACGAGCAGCAGGTCGATGCCCCAGACGAGCGCTCGGTCGATGAAGCCGCCGAAGTAGCCCGCGATGGCACCGACGATGCCCGCGATGAGGGTCGCGGCCGGGCCGGCGATGAGGCCGATGAGCAGCGACTTCTGCAGGCCGACGAGCGTCTGGGCGTAGATGTCCTGCCCGATGTCGTTCGTCCCGAACCAGTGCGACCCGCTCGGCGGCATGCCGAAGGCCAGACCGTCCGAGTCCACCGCGTTCCAGTGGTAGAGGTAGGGGCCGACGAACGCCCAGAGGATGATGAGCAGGAGGGCGCCGCCGCCGATGCGGGCGCGCCAGGTGCCGAACACCTTGCGCCAGAGCGGGGTGCGGCCTCCCTTCACCTCGACGACGTGCGCCGGCTCGCCGGCCTTGCCGTCGCCGGGGTCACCGGCGGTGGTCGTGGTCGTTGGGTCGAGTACGGACACGGGTCACACCCTCACTCGCGGGTCGAGCGCGGCGTAGAGCAGGTCCGCGAGGGTGCCTGCGATGAGCACGAGGATCGCCGTGAAGAGGATCGTGCCCGCTGCCGCGTTGATGTCGTTGTTGCTGATGCTCTGGACGAAGTACTCACCCATGCCGTGCCAGCTGAAGACCAGCTCGGTGATGCTCGCACCGGTCAGGATGAGGCCGAACGAGTAGGCGAAGAAGGTCGACATCGGGATGAGCGCCACGCGCACCCCGTGTCGCATGATGGCGGATGCCCGCGTCCGGCCCTTGGACCGCGCGGTGCGGATGTAGTCGCTGGACAGGACGTCGAGCATCGCCGAGCGCTGGTACCGGGAGTACGAGGCGACGGCACCGACGGTGAGCGAGATCGTCGGCAACAACAGGTGCACGAGCCGGTCGCCGAGGACCGGGAAGAACCCCGTCACCCCCGGGGTGTACTCGCCGGTGAAGCTGATCACCTGCGTGCCGACGGCGTTGTTCGTGGTCGTCGCGAGGATCATCAGGACGACCGCGATCACGAACGGCGGGGTCGCCAGTACCGCGAACGACAGGTAGGTCGAGACCTGGTCGGACGTCTTGTACTGACGCACCGCGTTCCAGACGCCGAGCAGCACGCCGAGGAGTGCACCGAGCAACGTGCCGATGACGAGGAGACGCAGACTGGTGCCGGCACGGGCGAAGATGTCGGCCGTGACCTCGGTGCCCCGCGAGCTGATCCCGAGCGAGCCGTGCGTCACGAGGTTGACCCACCAGTTCCAGGTGCGGACGAGGAGCGGCACGTTGGGGTCGGCGCCGAGCTTCTGCAGGGAAGCGTCGATGGTGCCCTGGGGAACCGCGGGGTTGCGGCCCAGGAACCGTGCGGCGGGGTTGAGCGTCGCGCTGGCGAGGATGTAACCGAGGGTCGTCGCGACGATCGTCAGGATCACGTAGTTGACGATCCGCTTCGCGAGGAAAGCAAGCATGTACTGGGACCTCTTGGGTGCGGCCGTCCGTCCGGACGGCGTTGTTCGGTCCGGACAGGCTAACGGGTCCGGACCGTGGAGGGTGATCGACAGCGACGCTATGCGGCCCGCGTTACGAGCATGTTTCGATCTCGCACGATCGCCTGTGTCGGCTGTGCACGTGTGACAGGGTTCTTCACCAACAGGCGTGTCAGCCGGGGGCTGCCGCGCGTCTGCGCCTCGGCGCGAACCACAAGGAAAGGGAATCCTCGCCATGCGAATGAGGATCAAGACGACGGCCGTGCTCGCCACGGCAGCCGCAGCAGCACTCGTGCTCGCGGGCTGCTCGGGCGGCGGGAACGCCGGAGGAAGCAGCTCGGCCGTCGCCCAGTCGACGCTGAAGTCGACGGGCTGGACGACCGCGGACCGGAGCGACATCAAGGACGGCGGTTCGCTCACACTGCCGATCGACTCGGCTCCGGCGAACTTCCAGGTCAGCAACCTCGACTCCGGCACGGTCGACGACGCCACCATCTCGGGCGTCTACCTGCCGGGCTTCATCCAGTTCAAGGAGAACGGCGAGTGGGAGGTGAACAAGGACTTCGCCACGTCGGTCGAGCTGACCAAGGACTCGCCGCAGACCGTCGAGATCACGATCAACCCGAAGGCGACCTGGTCCGACGGCACCCCGATCACCGAGAAGGACGTCGAGGCCAACTGGAAGGCCCTCAACGGCTCGAACAAGGCGTTCGCGCCCCTCGCCACCAACGTGTGGGAGGACGTCGACTCGGTCAAGCAGGGCTCGGACGAGCGTGACGTCATCATGACGTTCTCGAAGACGAACGCCGACTGGCCGAGCGTCCTCGGGACCATCTACCCCTACTGGGCCGTGGACACCCCCGACCACTTCAACAAGGCGTGGGCCAAGGGCCCGTACGCCGCGGACGGCAAGACCTACGTCTCCGGCGGCCCCTACATCGTCAAGTCGTTCGACAGCAACGGTGGCGTCCTCACGTTCGAGAAGAACCCGAAGTGGTGGGGCGACACGCCGAAGCTCGACACGATCGTCTTCAAGACGGTGTCGCGTGACGGTGTCGCGCAGGCGTACGCCAACAAGGAGTTCGACGCCTTCAACCTGAACGGCTCGGCCGACAACTTCAAGACCGCGAACACCCGCAGCGACTCGAAGATCGAGCGCTCGCTCGGCACGACGCAGCGGCAGATCACCCTGAACGGCACCTCCGACGTCTTCAAGGACAAGGAGGTCCGCCAGGCCTTCGCGCAGGCGATCAACCGCCAGACCCTCGCCCAGGCGATCCTGTCGCCGGTGAAGAGTCCGGTCACGGTGCTCAACAACCTCATCTACCTGCCGGGTCAGAAGGGCTACACCGACCACGCCTCCAGCGTGTACGGCTACAGCGTCGAAAAGGCCAAGCAGAAGCTCGAGGACGCCGGCTGGAAGATCGGCTCGGACGGCTACGCGGCCAAGGGCGGCAAGACGCTCTCGGTCCGCTTCGTGATCCCGTCGGACAACCAGAACTCGGCGAACATCGCGCAGCTCGTGCAGCAGCAGACCAAGGCCGCCGGCTTCAAGGTGACGATCGACACCGTGCCGACCGACGACTTCTTCACGAAGTACATCACCACGACCACGCGCGACTTCGACGCGACGTACTTCGCCTGGCAGGGCACGCCCTTCCCGGTGTCGTCCACGAAGTCGATCTACTACCCGGCGAACTCGGGTCAGAACTACATGGGCATCACCGACGACTCGCTCGGCGGGATGTGGGACACGGCGAACGGTGAGCTCGACCCGAGCGCACGCATCAAGGACGCGAACGCGATCGACAAGGTGATCGTCTCGCTCGCCGGCACGATCCCGCTGTTTCCGGAGCCCTACGCGTGGGGCGTCCGCAAGGACCTCGTGAACTACGGTCCGGCGCAGTTCCAGCAGTCCTCGGTGAAGTGGCAGGACGTGGGCTACGAGAAGTAGTCCGCGGACACGCACCGCACACGACACCCCCGGCGCCTCGGCGTCGGGGGTGTCGTCGCGACCGGGCCGGACAGGTCCGTCACCCCGCCGTCGGCCTGGAGGCTCGGCCCGGGCCCGGTGGGTCGGCGCGCGTCCGGTGGGCCTCGCGTCCGGCGCGCAGGCCCGGTCCGGCCGGTCCGCACCCGATCGGCACGGCGCTCGGTCGGACCGGCGACGTCGTCGCCGTTCCACCGCCGGCCGCAGCACCCGATCGGCCATCGGCCCCCGCACGATGTCTGAGCGTCAGCGGGGCACGGGGTCGCGGGCGGAGGGTCAGGGGGTCAGGACCACGATGGACAGCCCGCGGGTCCGCTCCGCCTGAGCGAGCGCCGCTGCGGGTTCGTCGATGTCGACGGTGACGACTCCGAGGCTCCGGAGGTCGATGACGCCGGCCTGGACCTGACGCCAGACGCGGAACGCCGTCTCCTCGGAGCACATCCACGAGCCCCGGAGGGTGATCCGCCGTCGCATGAGTTCGCCGTACGGGATCGGGAGGGTCTGGCGGACCCCGCCCAGGAGGACCATCGTGCCGTCTGCACGCACGCTGTCGAACCCGGCCATGGTGAGGCCCGGGGTCGGCGTCGGTCCGAGCGCGTCGATGACGACGTCCGCCTCGCCGTCGACCGCTGCGCCGATCGCTGCGGCGTCGTCACCGCGGGTGCTGACGGACCGGACGGCCCGCACGCGTGGGTCCAACGCCTCCAGTCGGTCGAGACTGCCAGCGTCCCGTCCCACGGCCACGACCCGGCTGGCACCGCGGGCGAGTGCCAGGAGGACAGCAGCTCCGCCCATCTGCCCACTCGCGCCCAGCACGACGACGCGGTCTCCGGCCGTCATCTCACTGCGCTCGACCGCGCCGGCTGCGACGCTCAACCACGGCAGGAAGGCGAGCTTCGTCGGATCGGCGTAGGCGTCGGCGCCGGGGAGCGCGACCACGGTCGACGCGGGCACGACGGCGCGCTCGGCGAAGGTGCCGTTCCGCCAGAGCCGACGCATCCGATCGGTGGTGTCCGTCGTCGTCCCGCGGCCGCCGATCCCGGTCCACCCGAGCAGGACCTCCTCCGGCTCGGCGACACGTCCGCTGCGGAGGAATCCGGTGCACAGCACCGTCTCGCCCCGACGAACGGTCGTGACGTCGTCCGCGACCTGTTCGACGGTCGCGATGCCGCCGATGCCGAGCACGGTCGGTGTCGCGATGCTGCCGCGGCCACCCTCGACGAGCACCCGTGTGTAGGCGGGGACCTGCACCGCGCGCATGCGCAACGACACGCCCCCGCTGCGCAGGGCCGGATCCGCCACCTCCTCGACGACGAGTGGCGAGCCGATGCTGTCGAGAGTCCATGCGTGCATGACGACAGCCTCGGCGGGCTTGGTCCCGGCATCCAGAGCCGCCGCATACTGGTACCCAGACCACCAGGGAGGGACGGTTTGCGTGACGTCACCGAGCAGCAGCGTCGAGAGCTGGGGACGTTCCTGCGTGCCCGACGGGAACGAGTCCGCCCGACCGAGGTCGGCCTGCCCGGATCGCCTCGTCGTCGAACCCCGGGCTTGCGTCGTGAGGAACTGGCGATGCTCGCGGGCATCAGCGCCACCTGGTACACGTTCCTGGAGCAGGGCCGGGACGTCCACCCGTCGCGCCAGGTGCTCGAAGCGCTGGCGCGAGCGCTCGAACTCGGCGATGCGGAGCGCGCGCACCTGATCGCCATCGCGGGGCAGCCGCACGCTGCGACGACCTCGGTGGACGTCCTCGATCCGGAGGTAGCGCGCGTGGTCGACCTGCTGGGTCCGGCCCCGACGTACGTGACGGGCGCGCGCTTCGACCTGCTCGCGTGGAACACGGCGGCGGCCGACCTGTTCCGCGGCGCGCTGACGCACGACGAGCATCCGAACCTCGTTCGGTGGATGTTCCTCGCGGCGGATGCGCGTGAGGTCCTGCCGGACTGGACCGACGTGGCGCAGGGGCTCCTCGGACGGTTCCGCGCCCGAGCCGGACGGCGCCCGGGTGACGCGGCCTTCACGCAACTCGAGGACGAGCTGCGCCGGGGCAGCCCGGAGGCCGACGAATGGTGGACACGCTACGACGTGGGTACCGAACGAGGGGGGATCAAACGCGTTCGGCGAGCCGACGGGCAACTGCAACACCTGGCCTACACGTCGTTCGAGGTCGCAGACCGACCAGACCAGACCATGACGACCTACCGTCTGCTGTGAGGGTGCGCCTCGCGGAACCGTCCGCCGCTCCGGCCCTGCACCTGTTCGGTGGGCTGGACGACGTCGTCGGGGAGTGGCTCACAGTCCGGGATCGCTCCTCGCGGGGGGAGATCCGTCGTCCTCGTCGGTGCTGCGTCAGAGCTGCGCGGCCGCCATCGTCGCGACGAAGCCGAGCACGACCAGCGCGAGCACCGACCAACCGTGCGCCCGGTGCGTGATCGGGGCCGCGGTGACGCTCGTCGGGGGCGGGCCGCCCTGCGGTGCCGCCGCGGGGACCATCGCGCGCACCTCGTCGGCCGCGGCGTCGACGGTGAGCCGCACCGAGCCTCCCGGTCGGTGTGCCGCGAGGCGAGCCGTCGGCCGCGTCGCGATCCAGGTGCGGCGGACGCCCTCGCTGGAGACGACCTCGAGGCCGTACTTCGTGCGGACCTCGGTGACGCGGCGCCAGGCGTAACTGCTGGTGCGGCGGACGTCGACGACGCGGAGCGCGTCGGGCGCGAGTTCGATGCGCGGGCGCCAGAGGACTGCCCATGCGAGGAACGCGATGAAGACGCTCGGGATCGGCGCGAGCCAGGGCGATCCGTCGCCGACGAGGGCGAGGGGGACGAGCGCGACGGAGGCGGCCCAGAGCACGACGGCGAGCAGGCGCATCCCGGGCGCGACGATGACGGTCACGCACCAAGGGTAGGAGACACGAATGCGTGTTCCGAGAGTGCCTCCCCGGAGACGTCCGGGGAGCGGGTGTGACACACCGGCGCGTATCTCCGGACGACCCGATTCTCCGGGGAGGCAAGTCCTACGTGGACCTCTCGTTCCACCAATGGTCGCCGGACCCCCGTTCGGGTGTCAATACCCTAGGCTGGGAGATTCCGGGGATCGACACGCCGTCACGAGACGAGTTGCTCGATCTGCTGGCGGATGACCTCGGCCTTCGGGAACCGCAGGCCGACGAGCCCGATGTGCCGCCAGCGCACGATGCCGTCCGGTCCGATCACGAAGACCGACCGCCGGAGGCCGATCCCGGGCGCGCGGACGCCGTAGGACCGCACGACGGCGCCGGACGGGTCGCTCAGCAGCGGGAAGGTCAGCGAGGACCCGCGGGCGAAGGCCTCGTGGGAGTCGAGCGCCTGCGGGCTGATGCCCCACACGACGGCACCGAGGTCGTCGAAGTCGTCGAGTTCCTCCTGGTAGCTGCACAGCTGCGCGCTGCACACCGGGGTGGCGTCACCCGGGTAGAAGGCGAGCACCACGGTGCGGCCGATCTGCGAGGTGAGGTCGTAGACGCCGTCGGTGCGGTTCCCGTAACGGACGACGGTGCCGGCCAGGCTGAAGGCCGGTGCGGGTTCGCCGACCTCGGGGATGCTCATGTGCTCACGGTACGGCCGGCGGCGAGGCGGCTGTCCGCGGAGCGCTGTGGATCTGCTGTGCGTCCCCAGGAGTGGGGTGCACGGTGTCCGTGAGGTCGCTGACGCCCGGACGGGGGTACGCGGTCCAGCGGGCCGTCACCGGAAGAGCTGCGGGAACGCGGCCGCCACCCACGGGTACCCGACGAACACGACGGCGTCGAGCAGACAGTGCGTGATGACGAGGGGGAGGAGCCGGCCCCACTTCGTGTAGATCCACCCGAACACGATGCCCATCACCGCGTTGCCGACGAACGCGCCGAACCCCTGGTAGAGGTGGTAGCTGCCGCGCAGCACGGCGGTGCTGAGGATGATCTGCCACCGGCCCCACCCGAGCCCGCCGAGCCGCTCGTAGAGGTAGCCGATGACGATGACCTCCTCCTGCAGCCCCGACCGGACGGCCGAGAGCAGCAGGACCGGGATCGTCCACAAGTACGAGTCGAGTGCCGCGGGGTCGACGTTCACCGTGAACCCGAGCGCCCGGCCCGTGAAGTACAGCGCGAGCCCGGGGACCCCGATGCACAGCGCGATGAGGGCCGCGCCGCCGAGGTCCGGCCGCGCCCGGAACCGGTCGATCCCGAGGCGGGACAGGTGCGGGCGCGTGGTGCTCCACAGGAGGTAGCAGACGAGCGCGACCGGGGCGAGGTCCACGGCGATGCCGACGAGCTGCCGCGCGAGGTCGACGTACTGCACGGTCGTGGTCGACTGGTTGAGCGCGGTGGACTGCTGCCCGAGCGGGGTGGTCTGGGACAGGTCGTCGATGATCTGCAGGATCGAGTAGAGCGCGCTGCCGCCGAGCGACAGCATGAGGACGATCGTGATCTCGGTCCACGTTCGCCGTCGGCTCATGGTCTGTACTCCTGTTGGTTGCGAACTACCGGTAGACTGGCGTGTCGGGCGTTCTGCCCACGGGTGCCATGTGTCCACGTCGACCGGCCGCCCGATCTTCTCCGAACACTTGAAGGATGTCCTGTATGGCGCTCGCCACCCGGTCCGACCTGCGCAACGTCGCCATCGTGGCACACGTCGACCACGGCAAGACCACCCTCGTCGACGCGATGCTCACGCAGACCAACTCGTTCGACGCCCACTTCGAGGGCGAGGACCGGATGATGGACTCGAACGACCTCGAGCGCGAGAAGGGCATCACCATCCTCGCGAAGAACACCTCGGTGCTCTACAACGGGAAGCACGCCGAGGAGTTCAACCCGGGCGGCCGCATCACGATCAACGTGATCGACACCCCCGGCCACGCCGACTTCGGCGGTGAGGTCGAGCGCGGCCTCTCGATGGTCGACGGTGTCGTGCTGCTCGTCGACGCGTCCGAGGGTCCGCTGCCCCAGACCCGCTTCGTGCTCCGCAAGGCGCTCGCCGCGAAGCTCCCGGTGATCCTCCTCGTCAACAAGACGGACCGCCCGGACTCCCGCATCGACGAGGTCGTCTCCGAGTCGCAGGACCTCCTGCTCGGCCTGGCCTCCGACCTGTCGGACGAGGTCGACGACCTCGACCTCGACGCCATCCTCGACGTCCCCGTCGTGTACGCCTCGGGCCGCGCCGGAGCCGCGTCGCGCAACAAGCCGGAGGACGGCAGCCTGCCGGACAACGAGGACCTCGAGCCGCTGTTCGAGGCGATCCTGCAGCACGTGCCGGCGCCGACCTACGACGACGAGCACCCGCTGCAGGCCCACGTCACGAACCTCGACGCGTCGCCGTTCCTCGGCCGCCTCGCGCTCCTCCGCATCTTCCACGGCACGATGAAGAAGGGCCAGACCGTGGCCTGGGTGAAGCACGACGGCTCCGTGCAGAACGCCCGCATCACCGAGCTCCTCATCACGAAGGCGCTCGACCGCTACCCGGCCGAGTCCGCGGGCCCCGGTGACATCGTCGCGGTCGCGGGCTTCGAGGACATCACCATCGGTGAGACCCTGACCGACCCCGAGGACGTCCGGCCGCTGCCGACCATCACGGTCGACGACCCGGCGATCTCGATGACGATCGGCACGAACACGAGCCCGCTCGTCGGCAAGGTCAAGGGCCACAAGCTCACCGCCCGCATGGTGAAGGACCGCCTCGACCGCGAGCTCGTCGGCAACGTCTCGCTCAAGGTCCAGGACATCGGCCGTCCCGACGCGTGGGAGGTCCAGGGCCGCGGCGAGCTCGCGCTGGCGATCCTCGTCGAGCAGATGCGCCGTGAGGGCTACGAGCTCACGGTCGGCAAGCCGCAGGTCGTCACGAAGAAGGACGAGAACGGCAAGACGCTCGAGCCGTACGAGCACATGACGATCGACACGCCGGAGGAGTACCTCGGCGCCATCACCCAGCTCATGGCCGCTCGCAAGGGCCGCATGGAGAACATGGTGAACCACGGCACCGGGTGGATCCGCATGGAGTTCATCGTCCCGTCGCGCGGCCTCATCGGCTTCCGCACGTCGTTCCTCACCGAGACCCGGGGCACGGGCATCGCGAACGCCATCTCGCACGGCTACGGCGAGTGGGCCGGTCCGATCCAGACCCGCATCAACGGCTCGATCGTGTCCGACCGTGCGGGCGTCGTCACGCCGTTCGCCATCACGAACCTCCAGGAGCGGATGACGTTCTTCGTCAACCCGACGGAGGAGGTCTACGAGGGCATGGTCATCGGCGAGAACTCGCGCGCCGACGACATGGACGTGAACATCACGAAGGAGAAGAAGCTGACGAACATGCGTTCGTCGACGGCCGACACCTTCGAGTCGATGACCCCGTCGCGGCAGCTGTCGCTCGAGGAGTGCCTCGAGTTCGCCCGGGAGGACGAGTGCGTCGAGGTCACCCCCGACGCCGTCCGCATCCGCAAGGTCGAGCTGGACGCGCAGGCGCGCCAGCGCGCGTACGCCCGCCTCAAGCGCCAGGATGCGTAGGCACGCCGCGGAGCAGCAGCCGGGAGGCCCGTCCTCCGTCCGTCGGCCCGGTCACCTCGTCGAGGTGGCCGGGCCGCGGTCGTGTCACGGCACGGTTGTACGGTGGTCTGCGTGACGTTCGATCTGCTTGCCATCTACCAGGACCTCCACGCACACCCGGAGCTCGGCTTCCAGGAGCACCGGACGGCGGGGGTGATCGCCGAGCGGCTCGCGGAGCTGTCCGGTGTCGAGGTCACGACGGGCGTCGGCGGCACGGGCGTCGTCGCCGTCCTGCACAACGGCGAGGGACCGACGGTCTGGCTGCGTGCCGACATGGACGGGCTGCCCGTCCAGGAGCGCACCGGACTCCCGTACGCGAGCGAGCACACCGGGCAGGACGAGTCCGGCGCGACGGTCGCGACCATGCACGCCTGCGGCCACGACATCCACGTGACGTGGCTCCTCGGCACGCTCGAGCGGCTCGTGTCGACCACGGACGAGTGGCACGGCACCGTCGTCGGCGTGTTCCAGCCGGCGGAAGAGGTCATCTCCGGCGCGCGCGCCATGATCGACGACGGCCTGGTCGAGCGCTTCCCGAAGCCCGACGTCGTCCTCGGCCAGCACTCCGCCCCGGCGCCGGTCGGCACCGTCGCGGTGGGGTCCGGCCCGGTGATGGCGTCGAGCGACCGGCTCACGGTGACGTTCAACGGCCGCGGCGCCCACGGTTCGGCGCCGCAGGCCTCGCTCGACCCGGTCGTCACCGCCGCCTCGGCCGTGGTCCGGCTGCAGACCGTCGTCTCGCGCGAGGTCGCCCCGAGCGACGCCGGGGTCGTCACGGTCGGCTCGTTCCACGCGGGCACGCGCGCGAACATCATCCCCGACCAGGCGGTCATCGAGATCTCCACCCGCGCCCGCAACGAGGAGACCCGCGGCCGGATCATCGCGTCGATCGAGCGGATCGTCCGTGCCGAGAGCGAAGCGGGTGGGCTGCCCGAGCCGACGATCGACCGCGCACCGGGTGCCGATGTCCTCGTGAACGACCCGGAGCAGGCCGCGACGGTCCTCGCCGCCGTCCGCGAGGCCGTGCCCAACGCCATCGACCTCGAGTCGGGCCTGGCGATGGCGTCCGAGGACGTCGGACAGCTCGCCACCGCCGCGGGCGTGCCGATCGTGTACTGGTTCACCGGCATCACCGACCCGGAGCTGTTCCGCACCGGGCAGGAGATCCCGAGCAACCACTCGCCGTTCTACGCGCCGCAGGCCGAGACGTCGATCCCCGTCGGCGTGGACGCGGCCGTGGCCGCGGCGCGCGCGTACCTGGCCTGAGCGTCGTCGGACGGGAGCTTCACAGCGAACGTGCGCCGCGCCTCCCGGCAGACGCTCTAGGGTGCTGCGCATGCGCACCCCGACCCGCACCCTGATCGCCGCCGTCGCCGCCGGCATCGCCCTGGCAGGGCTGAGCGGCTGCTCCTCCGACACCGTCCGACAGGCCACCGACCTCGGCTCGTCGGTCGCCTCGGACGTGTCGAACGCGGTCCAGGGGATCGACGGCAAGGCGATCCAGGACGGCATGGCGTCGGTCGCGGGCGGCATCGACGGTGCGCTCGACACGGCGCTCAAGGGTGCGAAGGTGACCTCGGACGGGCAGCTGCCCGACGGCTTCCCGACGAAGGACGTGCCGCTCGTCGACGGGACGGTCCTCGGCGGCGGCTCGGGTCCGGACGGCTCCGGCTGGGTCGCCCAGGTCCGGGTCGGGTCGGTCGACGAGTTCCAGGCCGCGGCCGACGCCCTGACGCGCGCCGGCTACACGGAGTCGGTGAAGCGGGAGGACTCGTCGAGCGCGTTCGGGCTGTTCCGGAGCGACGGGTACCGCGTCGTCCTGACCCTCGCGAAGACCGATGCCGGAGTGACCGCGACGTACATCGTGACCTCGCGCTAGGCCGGTCCCGTACGCTGGGCACCGATGTCCGAGGTCCCCGTCACCCGCCCAGAGCGCGTCCTGTTCGTGCACGCCCACCCCGACGACGAGACCCTCGTGTCGGGCGGGACGATCGCCACCCTGCTGGAGCTCGGCGCCGAGGTCACCGTCCTCACCGCGACCCGGGGTGAGCGGGGGGAGATGCTCACCGCCGAGCTCGCACCGCTCGAGGGTGACGGCCCCCGCGTCGCCGCCCACCGCGAGGGCGAGATCGCCGCTGCGCTGGCCGCGCTCGGCGGTCCGGCGCACCTCTGGCTCGGGGGAGCGGGAGCGCGCCCGACCGACCTGCCCGAGCGTCGGTACGCCGACTCGGGGATGCAGTGGGGACCGGACGGACGCGCGACGGCCGCCGACGACGCCCCGGCGGACTCGCTCACCGCGGCAGACCTCGGCGAGGTCGTGGACGACGTCCGTGCCGCGATCCGGTCGACGATGGCCGACGCCGTCGTGAGCTACGCGGACGACGGCGGCTACGGGCACCCCGACCACGTGCGGGTGCACCACGCGGCTCGGTACGCCGCGCGCGCCGAGGAGGTCGCCTTCTCGATGATCGTCCCGGCCGACACGGGGCAGGCCGACCTGACCGTGGACGTCGTCCCGGTGCGGGCGAAGGTCCGTGCGGCGCTCGAGCAGTACCGTTCGCAGCTCACCGTGGATCCGGTCGACCCCGCCGACCCGACCGCGCTCTCGTGGGTGATGCCCCACGGTGAACGGCAGTCCGCCCCCGCCGTCGAGGCCTTCCGGCACGATGCCGACCCGGTCCCGCCGGCGCCGCAGACCTTCGCCGAGTTCTCCCCGCAGGGCAAGGCCACGGCGGTCGTCGTGTCGTTCGTGCTCGGACTCGTGGCGGGCGGCCTCGGCTCCGTGACGCACCAGCAGACGATCGGCACGTTCCCGATCGGCATCTTCCTGCCGACGCTCGTGGTGATCGGGCTGCTCGCGGGCATCCGGCTGCTGTACCGCTCGCGGGTGCTCGTCGTCGCGGTCTGGCTCGGCATCGCGCTCGCGACGACGTTCCTGCTGCAGCTCGTCCTCGCGAACGCCGCGGGCTACACGTGGATGATCGCCCCGACGGCCGTCGCGTTCGTCGTGCTCGTCTGGCCGGACTTCGGCGACAGGCGTCGTTCGGCCGGACCGGCGACGACCGGGGTGGCCTCCGCGGCGCCGTCGGACACCGGCCTGTCCGGATCCGCCCAGGGCCGCGAGTAGGATCGAACCGTGACGTACGTGATCGCTCAGCCCTGTGTGGACGTCAAGGACCGCGCCTGCATCGACGAGTGCCCGGTCGACTGCATCTACGAGGGTGACCGCTCGCTGTACATCCACCCGGACGAGTGCGTCGACTGCGGAGCCTGCGAGCCGGTCTGCCCGGTCGAGGCCATCTACTACGAGGACGACCTCCCCGAGGAGTGGGCCGACTACTACAAGGCCAACGTCGAGTTCTTCGACGAGGTCGGCTCGCCCGGCGGCGCCGCGAAGGTCGGTGTGATCCACAAGGACCACCCGGTCGTCCTCGCCGAGCCCCCGCGCGGCTGACCCGGACCCCGCACGTGGCGCTCGACCTCCCCGACTTCCCCTGGGACCAGCTCGTCCCGTTCAAGCAGCGCGCGGCGGCCGTCGAGGGCGGCATCGTCGACCTCAGCGTCGGCTCGCCCGTCGACCCGACACCGGAGCTCGTCCGCCGTGCCCTCGCCGAGGCCACCGACGCGCACGCGTATCCGCAGGTCGCCGGGACCCCGGCCCTGCGTGAGGCGATCGCCGCGTGGTACGGCCGCCGACAGGGTGTCACGCTCACCCCCGAGCAGGTCCTGCCGACGATCGGCTCCAAGGAGTTCATCGCCGGACTCGCGCTGTGGCTCGGCATCGGCCGCGGCGACACGGTCGTGTTCCCGGAGGCCGCCTACCCCACGTACGAGCTCGGTGCCGCCCTCGTCGGCGCGGACGCGCTCGCCTCCGACGACCCCGCGGCGTGGCCGGAGTCGACCAAGCTCGTGTGGTTGAACTCCCCGGGGAACCCCGACGGCCGTGTCCTGTCGATCGAGCAGCTGCGTGTCGCGGTCGAGCGTGCCCGCGAGCTCGGCGCCGTCATCGTGGGTGACGAGTGCTACGCCGAACTCGGGTGGGAACCGCCGTACGACACCGCGCCGACCCCCACCATCCTCGACCCGCGCGTCGTGGGCGACTCGCTCTCGGGCGTGCTCAGCGTGTACTCGCTCTCGAAGCAGTCGAACCTCGCCGGCTACCGCGCCGCGTTCGTGGCCGGCGACGCCGCGCTCCTCGCCGAGGTCCTCGCGGTCCGCAAGCACACCGGCATGATGCCGCCGCTGCCCGTGCAGCAGGCCATGATCGTCGCGCTCGAGGACGAGACGCACGTGCACCAGCAGAAGTCCCGGTACAAGGCGCGCCGGAACATGCTGCGACGGGCACTCGACGGCGCCGGCTTCCGCATCGACCACAGCGAGGCCGGCCTGTACCTCTGGGCGACGCGGGGCGAGCCCGCGCTCGACACCGTCGCGTGGCTCGCCGACCGCGGGATCCTCGTCGCGCCCGGGACGTTCTACGGTCCAGCCGGGGAGGAGCACGTCCGCGTCGCCCTCACCGCGACCGACGAGCGCATCGCGGCGGCCGCGCAGCGGCTCGCGAGCGCGCGGCGCACGAGCCGGGTGTCCGCGGACTGAACCGTGTCCGACGGGCGGGTGTCGTGCCTCCCGTCCGGTCGGCACCACGTGGTGCGCTGTCAGCGCAATCCGTGGTTCCCACCAATCCCGGAGCGCGGGAGTGTGCACGACCGACAGTGGGCGCGATTAGGCTGTCATCGTGACTGACACTGCCAACGACGCTCAGAAGACGGCCACACCGCCCACCACGCCCGTCCCCGTGAGCCCGGCTGCGGAGCAGCAGACCGAGACCGCGACGCTGACGTTCCCGGGTGGCTCGGCGGAGTTCCCGATCCTGCCGAGCGTCGACGGCGCGTCCACGGTGGACATCTCGACCTTCAAGAAGCAGACGGGGATGAACACCCTCGACTACGGCTTCGTGAACACCGGCTCGACGAAGAGCGCGATCACGTACATCGACGGCGACCAGGGGATCCTGCGCTACCGGGGGTACCCGATCGACCAGGTCGCGTCGAACTGCACCTTCCTCGAGGTCGCGTGGCTCCTCATCTACGGCGAGCTGCCGACGGCCGCCGAGCTCGAGTCCTTCGACGCCCGCATCCGCCGCCACACGCTGCTGCACGAGGACCTCCGTCGCCTGTTCGACGCCCTCCCGCACTCGGCGCACCCCATGTCCGTCCTGTCGAGCGCCGTCAGCGCCCTGTCGACGTACTACGAGGACGACATGAGCGTCGACGACCCGGAGAAGGTCGAGCTGCAGACCGTACGGCTGCTCGCGAAGCTCCCGGTCATCGCGGCGTACGCGCACAAGAAGGCGATCGGGCAGGCGTTCCTGTACCCGGACAACTCGCTGTCGTTCGTCGACAACTTCCTCCGGCTGAACTTCGGCACCATGGCCGAGACCTACCAGCCGAACCCCGTGCTCTCCAAGGCGCTCGAACGGCTGCTCATCCTGCACGAGGACCACGAGCAGAACGCCTCCACCGCGACCGTCCGGCTCGTGGGCTCCACGAAGGCGAACATGTTCGCGTCGATCTCGGCCGGCATCAACGCCCTCTACGGCCCGCTGCACGGTGGTGCGAACGAGGCCGTGCTCGAGATGCTCCAGCAGATCAAGGACTCCGGCGAGCCGGTGTCGCGCTTCGTCGAGCGGGTGAAGAACAAGGAACGCGGGGTGAAGCTCATGGGCTTCGGCCACCGCGTCTACAAGAACTACGACCCGCGCGCGAAGCTCGTGAAGGAGTCCGCGCACGAGGTGCTCGAGGCCCTCGGGGTGCAGGACGACCTGCTCGACATCGCCATGGAGCTCGAGGGGATCGCGCTCGAGGACGAGTACTTCGTCAGCCGCAAGCTCTACCCGAACGTCGACTTCTACACGGGCATCATCTACAAGGCGATGGGCTTCCCGCCGCGGATGTTCACGGTGCTGTTCGCGATCGGGCGGCTGCCGGGGTGGATCGCGCAGTGGCGTGAGCTCAACAACGACCCGCTGAACAAGATCGGGCGTCCGCAGCAGCTCTACGTGGGGTACCCCGAGCGGGACCTGCCGGCGCGCTGAGGCGCGGGGCGGGGCGGGCTGCGCGCGCTCCAGCGCGCGAGACCGGTGCGTCCCTCGCGCGCGCGATCGGCGCACGACCGGAGACACGCCGCACCACGGATACACGTGGTGCGGCGTGTCCCTGGTCGTGCACACGTGGCGGACTGGAGGCGCGGTGCCGGCCCGCCACGCGCCTCCAGGCCGACGACGCGTCGCCGCCGACGTCTCGGCGTCAGCGCCGGCGTCCCGTGGACGACGCGTCGCTGCCACGTCCCGTGGTGCCGGTTGGCCTCGCACAACCAAAGACGTGTGAAACCGTGGAAACGCGCGGTTCGTTCTGTCTTTGGTTGTGCGGATCCGTCGGGCGCGGCGGACGCCGAGCAGGACGGCGCGGCGGGCGCATCGGTCGGCTCAGGCGCGGCGCGCCGGCGGCTAGCGGGTGGGCTGCGTCAGCGCCCAGGCGGTCACGAGGTCGAGCGCGGCGTCCGAATCCGGCGTGCGCGGGCGGTTGAGGAAGGCATGTCGAGCGTCGGGCAGCACGTGCCGCTCGATGTCTGCGCCGGCGCTGCGCAGTTCGGCCGCGAAGAGGTCACCCGACGACCGCATCGTGTCGTGGTCGGCGTCGACCATGAGGACGGGCGGGAACCCGGACAGGTCCTGGCCGCCCGGGAACGCGGTGTCCGTCGGCGCTCCGCGTCCGACGAGGTTCCGGTTGGCGCGATCGAGCAGCGCGGGGTGGTGGGTCAACCGGCGGTGTCCCCGGACGGTCCGGGTGACGGCAGCGTCGCGCGGGGTGAGCGCGTGGAAGAAGCCGTAGGCCAGGAACAGCCCGTCAGGTCGGGCCCCCGTCGGTAGCGTTCGAGTGACGGCCGCAGCGATGCACGCCCCGGCACTCGCTCCGCCGAGGAGCAGCCGCCCTGAGACCTCGTCGCGGACGGCGTCGAGCACGGCGCGCACCTCGTCAGCCGCGGCCGGATGGCGTCGTCGGCCGCGGGGCCCCCGGCGACCGACGAACGGCAGCCCGGGCAGGGGAGCGAGCCGGTAGTCGACCGCGATGACGTCGATCCCGCGGGCCGCCAACTCCGTCGCCACCGCGTGCGACTCCGGGAGGTCGAGGTCGCCCCGGAAGAACCCGCCGCCGTGCAGCCACACGAGCGTGACGGCCGAACCCGACCCGTAGTGTCGGACCGGGACCGGACCGTGCGGACCAGAGATCGTCGGACCCGCGGGTGGCGCCCCCATGTGGGTCGGCTACGCGTGCAGGGCGGTGTTCAGCTGGATGCCCTGGCCCTGGCGCTGCAGGGCCTCGACCGCGCCGGTGACCGAGTTGCGCCGGAAGAGGATGTTCGGGGTGCCCGAGAGCTCTGCGGCCTTGACGGTCTTCGGGGTGCCGTCCGGGTTCGGTGCTGCCCCGACGAGGACGACCTTGGTGCCGGCGGTCACGTAGAGGCCGGCCTCGACCACGGAGTCGTCGCCGAGGGAGACACCGAGGCCGGCGTTGGCGCCGAGCAGGGCCCGCGCGCCGAGCGACACCCGGTGCGTGCCCCCACCCGAGAGCGTGCCCATGATGGAAGCACCGCCACCGATGTCCGTGCCGTCGCCGACGACGACGCCTTGGGACACGCGCCCCTCGATCATGGCGTCGCCGAGGGTCCCCGCGTTGAAGTTCACGAAGCCCTCGTGCATGACCGTGGTGCCGGGGGCGAGGTGCGCGCCGAGACGGACCCGGTTCGCATCGCCGATGCGCACCCGGTCCGGCACGACGTAGTCGACCAGCCGCGGGAACTTGTCGATCGCGTGCACCGCGATGCCCGCACGCTGGAGCGACGGACGCAGCCGGGTGAGGTCTGCGGGGGAGACCGGGCCGGCGTTCGTCCACGCGACGATCGGCAGGTGCGCGAAGACTCCGTCGAGGTTGACCTCGTTCGGGCGGACGTGCAGGTGGCTGAGCAGGTGCAGTCGCAGGTACGCGTCCGGCGTGCTCGTGGGGGCCGCGTCGATCGTGACCTCGGTGGTGACCGCCTCGATCCGGACGGCGCGACGAGGGTCGTCGCCGACGTGCGCCAGCAGGTCCTCGGGGAAGGCGGCGTCGGACGGCCGCGCGCCGAGGTGCGTCTCCGGGTACCAGGTGTCGAGCGTCGTGCCGTCGGCGGCGATCGTCGCGAGGCCGTGGCCCCAGGCGGTGGTCGGGCGGGCGGAGGCGGTCGTGTCGGTCACGTGGACAAGGGTAGCGAGGTGCGAGCGGCGACCACCGTCCGGCCGGACGGCCTGTGGAGAACGCGCCACGGGCCTCCCGGCCGGCTCGCGCGGGACGCGATCCGCGCCTCCGCGCCGGGCCTGGAGGCACGCCACCTGTGGACCGGTCGCCCGCCGTCCACAGGTGGCCGGCTCGACGGCAGCCGACAAGGGTCGGCCGGTAGGCTGCCCGCATGCCGCAGCAGCTCGACCTCACCGCCTCGTCCATCGACATCACCCGCGCGATCTGCGACATCGAGTCGGTGTCGGGCAACGAAGGCGCCCTCGCCGATGCGATCGAGGCGGCGCTCACGCCGCTGCCGCACCTCGACGTCGTCCGGGACGGCGACGCGATCGTGGCGCGCACGGACCTCGGTCGTGACCGCCGGGTCGTCATCGCCGGGCACATCGACACGGTGCCGCTGAACGACAACCTGCCCACCGAGTTCCGCACGACCGAGGACGGCACCGAGATCCTCTGGGGCCGCGGCACGGTGGACATGAAGGCCGGCGTCGCGGTGCAGCTCAAGCTCGCGCACGACCTCGCCGAGCCGACCAATGACGTGACCTGGGTCTTCTACGACCACGAAGAGGTGAGCGACTCGCTGAACGGCCTCGGCCGGCTCTCGCGGACCCGGCCCGAGCTCCTGGCCGGCGACTTCGCGATCCTCGGCGAGCCGTCCGGAGCGCAGATCGAGGGCGGGTGCAACGGCAACCTCCGCGCCGAGATCCGCACGTTCGGCAAGCGGTCGCACAGCGCCCGCAGCTGGATCGGCGACAACGCGATCCACAAGACGGCGCCGATCCTCGCGACGCTCGCGGCGTACGAGCCGCGCACGGTGACGGTCGACGGCCTCGAGTACCGAGAAGGGCTGAACGCCGTGGGCATCTCGGGCGGGATCGCCGGCAACGTCATCCCGGACGAGGCCATGGTCCACGTGAACTACCGCTTCGCACCGTCGCGCAGCGCGGACGAGGCCGTCGCCCACATCCGCGCGCTCTTCGACGGCTACGACGTGCAGATCGTCGACCTCGCGGCCGGTGCCCGGCCGGGGCTCGACGCACCGCTCGCGCAAGAGTTCGTCGCTGCGGTCGGTGGTCCGGCACCCCGACCGAAGTACGGCTGGACCGACGTCGCGCGGTTCTCCGCCCTGGGAGTCCCCGCGGTCAACTACGGCCCTGGCGAGCCCGTCTTCGCGCACCACGACGACGAGCAGGTGCCGCTCGCGCAGATCACGTCGGTCGAGGACGGCCTCCGTCGGTGGCTGACCGCCTGACGACCGGCGGGACCCTCCGCGCCCGGTCCGATCGGGCCGTGCGGTGGCGCGCCCGCTACCGAGCGGTGCCGTGGTGGGTGCGGATCACGGTCGTCTACGTGCTCGCGCGGGTCGTCACGACCGTGGTGATGCAGGGGTTCGCAGCTGTGCAGTCGGCGAACTCCTTCACGTCGGAGCACCCGTCGTACCTGTCGTTCGCCGCGATCTGGGACGGCGCCTGGTACCGGGTGATCGCGACCGGCGGCTACCCGTCGACCCTGCCCGTGGACGCCGCGGGGCACGTCACCGAGAACGCCTGGGCCTTCATGCCCGCGTACCCGTTCCTCGTGCGCGGGCTCATGCTGCTCACCGGTGCGTCGTTCGAGGCGGTCGCGGTGACGGTGTCCCTCCTGGCGGGTCTGGGCGCGGCACTCGTGTTCCGGCGGCTCGTCGGGAGGTTCCTGGACGCATCCCGCGCAACCTTCGCCACGGTGCTCCTCTGCGTGGCGCCGACCTCGGTGATGTTCCAGGTCGCCTACGCCGAGTCCATGGGCCTGTTCCTGCTCTTCGCGGCGCTGCTGCTCGCGGTGGACCGCCGGTGGTGGACGATGCTGCCCGTCGTGCTGCTGCTCGGCATGACCCGGCCGACCGGGCTGGCGTTCGCGTTCTTCCTCGCCCTGTTCCTGGCCGTGTGGTGGTTCCGACCCGCCTGGGTCCGCGAAACCGCGCGTCCCACGCTCCGAACCGGCCTGCCCCCGCTCGTCGTGGCGGTCATCTCCGGACTCGTCGGGCTGGCGTGGCCGGCGATCGCGTGGGCCGTCACCGGGGTGCCGAAGGCGTACACCGACACCGAGCTCGCCTGGCGGTCGTCCTACGTCGGGTGGGGCGAGCTCCTGCCGTTCTCGCCGTGGGTCGAGGGGTTCGCGTGGTGGCTGCGCTACCCGGGCGGCTGGCCGGCAGCGCTCGCGATCCCGCTCGGCCTCGCGGCGCTCGCGTTCCTCGTGTGGGCGCCCGCAGCACGTCGGGTGGGGCTCGAGCTGCGTCTCTGGGTCGTGGCGTACGTGGTCTACCTCCTCGCGGTGTTCTTCCCGCAGTCGAGCACGTGGCGCATCCTCATGCCGGTCGCACCGTTGCTCGCGGTCGTTGCGCTGCCGCGGTCACGGGTGTACCGGGTCGTGCTGGTCGTCGTCGCGGTGCTGCTCCAGTGGGTGTGGCTGTACGCGAACTGGTGGGTGGACGGCTACGACTGGACGCCGCCGTGATCGAGGGCTCCCACCGTCCCCTCCCCGGCGCCGGCACGGGGCGCTGGTGTGCTCTCGGCGTGGGCTCCCGTTAGTCGGTCGCCGGCGCCGGTTCGTGCCGCTCGATCCGCTCGATGTCGGAGAGCGGCACACCGTCCTCGGGCCGCCAGGCCGCGGCGGCGTTCACCATCGCGTTGACCGTGGCGATGAACGGCACTGCGAAGAACGCTCCGACGACGCCCGCGATCGTCGTGCCGGCCGTGACCCCGAGGACCACGCCGAGCGGGTGCACCTTGACGGCGCTGCCGGTGAGGAACGGGTGCAGGACGTGGCTCTCGAGCTGCTGCACGAGGACGATGATGCCGAGCATGATGAGCGCGGGCACCCACCCGTTGAAGACGAGCGCGATGACGACCGCGACGATGCCCGCGACGATGGCGCCGACGACCGGCAGGAACGCGCCGAAGAACACGATCACGCCGATCGGGATCGCGAGCGGGATCTGCAGGATGAGTGCTCCGATGACCACACCGAGGGCGTCGGTGATCGCCACGACCAGCTGGACCCGGATGAAGCTCGTGAGCGTCTTCCACCCCGCGTGACCGGCGACGTCGAGACGAGCGCGCGCTCGGCGCGGGAAGATGCGGACGACCCACTGCCAGATGCGCGGTCCGTCGATGAGGACGAACAGGGTCGTGAAGATGATGATGAACAGGCCCTCGAAGACGTGGATCGCACCCGAGCCCGCCGCGACGAACCCGGAGAAGATCGATGACGCGTGCGACTGGAGGTAGTCCGCGCCGTCCGAGATCCACCGGTTGACCTGGGTCGCCGTGATGCCGAACGGCTCCGAGGCGAGCAGCGACTGCAGCGAGGAGATGCTCGCGTGCAGGCGCTTCTCGAGGGACGGCAGGTCGTAACGGATCTGCGCCGTCACGATGAGGCCGAGACCGCCGATCGCGACGACGACGGACACGAGGCTCGTCAGGATCGCGACCCACTTCGGCCAGCGGTGTCGGCGGAGGAACGACGACATCGGCACGAGCAGGGCGCAGAGCAGCAGCGCGATGAGGAACGGCACGATGATGTCCTGCAGGAGGACCACCAGCAGGATCAGCACCGCGAGTGCTGCTCCGACGACGAGCAGGCGCCACGAGAACGCCGCGGCGATCCGCATGCCCGGGGGCACCGCGTCGTCGGTGGGCGCGGGATCGCTTCCGCGGAGCATGGAGCGGATGTTCGGCATCCGCATAGGTTAGGGAGCAGACCCGCGAGAACGTCGCGTTTCGCGACCCCCAACCTGGGCGGTTTCGCAGTTGCCCCTCCGATACGGGATAATGGGCAGGCATGTACTGCACGAAAGGGGACATCTGATGGCAGCCATGAAGCCGAGGACCGGTGACGGGCCGATGGAGGCTGTTAAGGAGGGTCGACTCATCATCGTGCGGGTTCCGCTCGAGGGTGGAGGCCGCCTGGTCGTCTCGGTCAACGATGCCGAGGCCAAGGAACTCCACGACGCACTCGCCGAGGTCGTCTCGGCCTAGTCCGTCGAAGCACTGAACGACGAAGCCCGGAGCGCGTACGCTCCGGGCTTCGTCGCGTCCGGCGCGGACGAGGGCGACGACGACGGCGGCGACAACGACGACGGCGGCGACAACGACGACGCGACGGCGACGGCGACGACGACGACGGCGGCGACGGCGACGGCGCCGGACGGTTCCGCGACGATGCCGTCGGTGGCGTCCGGCAGGATGGCCCCGTGCGCAGGTCCCTCATGCCGATCACCCGGGTCGAGGAGTTCAACGACCCGGGCCCGATGCCCCGCGACGTCTGGCCGGCGACGCTGTCACCCGTCCGGCAGCTGCTCGACGAGGGGCTCGACCTCGACCCCGTGACCGTGTTCGTCGGCGACAACGGCGTCGGCAAGTCCACGATCGTCGAGGCCATCGCCCTGCAGTTCGGCATGGGGCCGGAAGGCGGTGGGACGGGATCGCAGCACTCGACCCGCCCGTCGGAGTCGATGCTCTGCGAGCACATCCGCCTCCGCCGCGAACCCGGTGCGCCGAGGGGTGGCTTCTTCATGCGTGCCGAGACCATGCACGGCTTCTTCACCTACCTCGAGGAACACCCGAACCGCAGCCGCCCCGAGCCGCGGTTCCACGAGCGCAGCCACGGCGAGTCCTTCCTCGACTTCGTGATCGACCGCGCGCGGTGGCCGGGCCTCTGGATCCTCGACGAGCCGGAGTCAGCGCTGTCGTTCTCCGGGTGCCTCGCGCTCATCGGGCTGCTGCAGTCCATCGTCGACAGCGGGATCGGGCAGGTGATCCTCTCGACGCACTCGCCCGTGCTCGCGGCGTTCCCGGGCGCGACGATCCACGAGGTGGGGGAGTGGGGCCTCCGTCGGACGGCGTGGGAGGACCTCGATCTGGTGCGGCACCAGCGGTCGTTCCTCGAGTCGCCGGAGCGCTACCTGCGCCACCTGACCGACGAGGACGACTGACCGAGGCCAGACGGCGAACGAGCGCAGACGACGAACGAGCGCGGACGACGAACGAGCGCAGACGACGAACGAGCGCAGACGACGAACGAGCGCAGACGACGAGCGAGCGTGGACCCCCGGCGATGGAGGCGCCCGAGGACGCGGCGCTACGCCGTGAGCTTGGTGAGCTGCAGCAAGCCGTCCCCGGCAGGCGAGAGCGCACTCCGCACCGCACCCGACGTCGACACCTCGGTCAGCAGCAGCCGGAAGTCCGTCGTCGCACGGTCCCGCTTCACGGGGTCCGCGACACGTCCCCGCCACAGCGCGTGCGGCACGAGCACGGTCCCGCCGAGCCGCGCGAGCCGCAGCCCGTGCTCGACGTACTCGATCACGTGCTCCGGGTCGGCGTCGACGAGCACGACGTCGTACGAGGCCTCGTTCATCCGCGGGAGCACCTGGTTCGCCCGGCCGGGGATGAGCCTGATGCGCGCGGGGGCGGTGCCGGCCGCGATGAACGCGTCACGAGCAGCCTGCTGGTGGTCCACCTCGACGTCGATCGTGGTGAGCGTCGCCTCGGGAGCGCCGGCGAGCAGGTACAGTCCGGAGACCCCGAGTCCGGTCCCGATCTCGATCATGCTCGTCGCCCGCGAGGCCGCGGCGATCACGCTGATCTGTGCGCCGATGGCAGGGGAGATCGCCTCGACCCCGAGCTCCAACGAGTGTTCACGCGCGCGGGCGATCGTCTCGGGCTCGGCGACGATGTCCTCGGCGAACTTCCAGTTCGACTCTTTCTCTGACACGCACACTCCGTTCGGTTGACAACTCTACGGCTGATGCGCGGGGAGGACGGGTTACGCTCGTACCGTGTTCGACGGCTTCGAGAAGTTCCTGGTCATCGGGATCATCGGTGTCCTGATCGTCGGGCCGCAACGCTTGCCCACGTACGCCGCGAAGCTCGCCGAGTTCGTGAAGGCCGTCCGCCGGTTCGCCGACACCGCGAAGGAGCGGATGCGCGACGAGATGGGCCCGGAGTTCGACGACATCGAGTGGCAGAAGCTCGATCCGCGGCAGTACGACCCACGGCGCATCATCCGTGACGCCCTCCTCGACAGCGGGGGCAGCGTGGCTGCGGTCGAGACGGCGCAGGTCACCGCATCGAAGGTGCGTGCGACGGCACCCGTGGTGCCGCTCGCCGCTGGCGAGGCCGCACCGTTCGACAACGAAGCCACCTGACCGCGCGCGCTGACGGCCTGTCAGGCGACCGGGAGACGGACTGGAGGCGCGGTGCCGGCTGGCACTCCTCCCTCGCAGGCTCGGTCGGCGCGCCCCGCGCAACGCTTCGCGTTGCCGCTGAGCGGGGCGCGCTCCAGTCCGTCACTGGGTGGCGTCTACCGCAGGTCGGCGAGGAACCGGTCGGTCCACGCGAGTGCCGGTGCGCTCGGGACCGAGCTGCACGTGGCCATCGCCGTGCTCGAGGAGCACGGGGTGTCCCGGTCGAGCGACCACACGTGGACGCCGGCGAGGCCGTTCGCCTTCGCGTAGGACGTCAGCGTGTCGACGTCGGCGAGGGTGAAGACCTCGTCGGCGGCGTCGTTCACGCCGAGCATCGGGGTGACCTCGATCTTCGACAGAGCGATGCCGTAGGTGTGCTCGAGGTTCGTGACGGCCTGGATCGCCGACTGTCCCATCTCGCAGGTCGAGCCGGAGAGCACACAGTTCGCGGTGGTCGCGCGGCCGAAGTCCATCGTCATGAGGTTGACCGTGTAGTGCGTGAGGCTCGACGCCTTGATGGCCTTGACGACGGCGTCACCGGTGCTGTTCAGCCCGCCGTACGACCCGTCGGACGCCGCGAGGGTCGCGAGCGTGAACGAGAACCGCATGCCCGGGTACTTCGACTGCGCGAGCGCCGCGGCGTTCACGAGGTTCTGCACGTCGGCCACGGACTGCCCGCTCTCGATGTCGAAGTCGACGCCGATCATGTGCGACGTCGCGTACCGGGCGATGAAGGACTGCAGTGCCGTCCCGGAGCACGTGAACGAGCCCGCGGCGCCGCCGGTGCTGACGATGTAGTCCACCCCGGCCGCGTCGAGCTTCGGGATGTTGGCGCTCGCGAAGGCGTCGGCCGCGACACCGCCCCAGTTCTCGCTCCCGCAGGTACCGGTGGCGAAGGCGAGGGTGATCGCCTTCAGGCCCGGCTCGCGGGTGGACACGAGGCTGTTCGACGACCCGACGACCGGGATGCGCGTCCCGGTGACCGCGGTGTTCATGACGTTCGTGTTCCAGTCGAGGTTCACCGTGACGTCCTTGTACGGACTGAACACCAGCCCGCTCGCGGTGCCGCCGCTGCCGCCGGTCCCGGCGCCCGTGCCTCCTCCGGTGCCGGTGCCGGTGCCGGTGCCGCCACCACTCCCACCCCCGGTGCCACCGCCCGTGCTCGTGCCGCTGCACGCGCCCGTCGAGGTCCACGGCTGTCCGCTGCCCGTCGCGCCCGAGTGCGTCGCGGGCTCGTCGCCCTGCGTCCACCAGTTCGCGGTGTAGTTCGTGCCGTTCTCGCTCACGGTCGCGCCGCCGGTGTACGCGGTGCCGGCGCTCCACGCGGTCGCGCACGTCGGCGTGGCCGCCGTTGCCGGAGCCGTTGCGACGGCTCCGCCCGCCAACGCGGCCGCGACCACCGCGACGATCCCGATCCTGGTCCTGCTGATCACACGGTCCTCCTGTCCTCGGCCCGGCGACGTTGCCGAGCGGGGTGGAGCTCCTGCGGACCCGATTCCGCAGGAGCATTGTGGAATACCCCTGCACAATGCACCCGCGTGGGAGGACCTGTCCATGAAAGGACGTACAGCAGGAGCGTTCAGTCCTTCGTCGCGACGATGGTGAACGTGGCGGGCACACGGTCCCGATCCGCGCCCGGCCAGACGTAGTTCCCGTCTCCGGTGTCCTCCATGCGCGCGCTGAACCGCCATGGGAGCGTCCGGCCCTCGTCCAGGAACCGCAGCCGCAGTCCGACGGCGAGGAGTGCGTTCACGATCTCGGACAGCGGGTGCGGCCACTCGTACGTCCGGGTGTTGGCGACCGTCCCGTCGCCCACGTACGTCCCGGCGTCGTCCCACTGCTGGGCCGTCCCGTCCGCGAAGTACCGGTGCCGTGCGACGAGCTCGTCGGCGTCCTCGTCCAGGGCGTAGAGCGCCGGGTGGCCGTCGCGGATGAAGAACACCCCGCCCGGACGGAGGAGCGCAGCGACCTGCGCGGCCCAGCGGTCGAGGTCGTCGAGCCAGCAGATCGTCCCGATGCTCGTGTACACGACGTCGAAGTCGCCGGTGACCGCGGCCCGGGCGTCGAGGACGTCCGTCTCGACCCAGGTGGCTTCGACACCGAGGCGGTCGGCGAGCCCTCGGGCGGAGTCCAGTGCCGCGGGGGAGAAGTCCACCCCGGTGACGCGGGCACCCTCGCGGGCGAGGGAGACCGTGTCCGTGCCGATGTGGCACTGGAGGTGACAGAGGTCGAGTCCGGCGAGGGAGCCACCGGGGAGCCAGCGGGCGAGGACGGGCAGGTCCTCGCGGACGACGCCGGAGCGGTGCGCGGGGTCGCTCAGGGCGTCGATGTCGTAGGCGCCCTCGTGGATCGGGACGCGGTCGTCCCAGTTCGCGCGGTTCGTGTCGCGGGCCTGGTCCCAGTCGACGTTGACGTGATCAGTGCTCATGCCCTCGACCCTACCGAGCGAGCGTCCCGGCCCTGCCGACGCTCGGTGGGGATCAGCCGACCGACAGCCCGAGCTTGCGACCTGCGAGCCCCCGGCCCATCGCCGACACCCGGTCGGCGATCGCGCCGAGGGCCACCGCCGCCGGGTCCTCCGGGGTCCCGAGCACCACGGGCACGCCCGCGTCCCCGCCCTCCCGCAGCGGCACCGAGAGCGGCACGCTGCCGAGCACCGGGACCGGGGCGTCCTGCCCGCGGGAGAGCCGAGCAGCGGTCTCGGCACCGCCGCCCTCGCCGAAGAGGTGCAGGACCGAGCCGTCGGGCTGGACGAGTCCTGCCATGTTCTCCACGACGCCGATCACCCGCTGCCCGGTCTGCCGTGCGACGATCCCGCTGCGCTCGGCCACGTCCGCGGCGGCGGTCTGCGGCGTGGTGACGACGAGGACCTCGGCGTGGGGGAGCAGCTGACCGACCGAGATCGCCACGTCGCCGGTGCCGGGTGGGAGGTCGAGGAGCAGCACGTCGAGGTCGCCGAAGAACACGTCGGTGAGGAACTGCGACACCGTCCGGTGCAGCATCGGCCCGCGCCACGACACCGCGGTCGAGACGTCGTCGACGAACATGCCGATCGACACGACCTTCACGTCGTGCGCCACCGGCGGCAGGATCATGCTGTCGACCCGGGTCGGTCGTGGTGCCACGCCCGCGGCGTCGGTGAGGCCCATGAGCCCCGGGATGCTGAAGCCGTGCACGTCGACGTCGACGATGCCCACCCGCTGTCCCCGAGCGGCGAGCGCGACGGCGAGGTTCGCCGTGACCGTGGACTTGCCGACGCCGCCCTTCCCGCTCGTCACCGCGATCACCCGCGTCAGCGAGTCCGGTGTGAACTGCACTCCCCGGGGACGACCCGCGCGGAGCCGCTCGGTCAGCGCCGCACGCGTCGCCGGCGACATCACGGACACGTCCACGTCGACGGCGGAGACGCCGTCCACCGAACCGGCGGCGGCGCGCACGTCGCGCTCGATCGTGTCGGCGGCCGGGCACCCCGTGATCGTGAGCTGCAGGTCGACGCGCACCGTGCCTCCCGGCTGGACGTCGACCCCGCGGATCATGTCGAGCTCCGTGACGGGCCGACGGATCTCGGGGTCGATCACCCGGCCGAGCGCCGCGAGGACGGCCCCGCCCAGCTGCTCGTCGGACGGTCCGCCGTCAGCCACGAGCAGCGGTACCGGGCTCGTCGGCGAAGCCGGCGTCGTCCGCGTCGCGGCGGTCGAGTTCCTCGAGGAGCGACCGGATCTCGGCTCGGATGAAGTCCTTCGACGCCATGTCCCGCATCGCGAGGCGCAGCGCGACGACCTCGCGGGCGAGGTACTCGGTGTCCGCGAGGTTCCGCTCCGCGCGCTGGCGGTCCTGCTCGAACTGCACGCGGTCGCGGTCGTCCTGCCGGTTCTGCGCGAGGAGGATGAGCGGTGCCGCGTACGACGCCTGGAGCGACAGCACGAGGGTGAGCGCCGTGAAGCCGATCGACGCCGAGTCGAACTGCCAGCGCGCCGGCGCGACCGAGTTGTAGATCATCCACACGGCACAGAACAGCGTCAGGCCGACGAGGAACCAGGGCGTGCCCATCGCCCGCGCGATGCCCTCCGTCGCGCGTCCGAAGGTGTCTCCGCGACCACGACGGCGGGTCGGGAGCACGCGGGTGCGCATGCCCTTCGGGGAGTCCAGACGTTCCTGGCGGGTGTCATCCGTTCGGGCCACTGGTGGTCCTCCTTCCCGTGGTCACGGGCGTCTTGCGCGAGCGTTGGCGAGGCAGGGGTGAGGGTTCTCCCTCGCCCTGACTTCGCCAGTCGTCGGGCAGGACGTGGTCGAGGACGTCGTCGATCGTCACCACCCCGACGAGACGGTGGGCGTCGTCGACCACGGGGACGGACAGCAGGTTGTAGGTCGCCATGATCCGGGTGACCTCGGCGGCGCTGGCGTCGACCCGGACCGGCTCGGTCTGCTGGTCGATCAGGGTGCCGAGCCGCTCGTTCGGCGGGTAGCGGAGCATGCGCTGGAAGTGCACCAGGCCGAGGAACCGACCGGTCGGCGGCTCGTACGGCGGGAGCACGACGCAGACGCTCGCGCCGAGGGCCGGGGCGAGCTCGTGGCGGCGGACGAGCGCGAGCCCCTCGGCCACGGTCGCGTCGGCGGAGACGATCACGGGCTCGGTCGTCATGAGACCACCGGCGGTGTCGGGCTCGTACTCGAGGAGCATGCGGACGTCCTGCGCCTCCTCCGGCTCCATGAGCTGGAGGAGGGCCTCGGACCGGTCGTCCGGGAACTGCGCGAGCACGTCGGCGGCGTCGTCCGGTTGCATCTGGTCGAGCACGTCGGCGGCGCGGGCGTCCTCGAGCCGACTGAGGATCTCGATGCGTTCCTGGTCGGGCATCTCCTCGAGCACGTCGGCGAGCCGGTCGTCCGGGAGCTCCTCGGCGACCTCGAACCGACGCTCCTCGGGCAGGTCGAGCAGCGTCGACGCGAGGTCGGCCGGCAGCAGGTCGGAGTAGGCGGCGATGACGTGCTCGGCGGACTGTGCCTCGCCGGGCAGCTCGTCCTCGGTGACCTCGTTCCACGTCGCGAACGTCGTCGGACCCTTGCCGAACGGGGACGGCGTCGTCTTCGGCTTGCGGAGGAAGAGCTGCGACACCTCCCAGTCGCCCTGCCCGCGGTCCTCGATCGCGACGTCCTCGATGGTGGCGCGGATCCGCTGGTTCTTGATGAGCACCTTGCGACCGAGCATCTCCGCGATCACGCGGACCTCGCCCCCGCGCTGCTCGAAGCGGCGCATGTTCACGAGGCCGGTGGTGATCACCTGCCCGGCGCCGATCGACGTGATCCGTCCGACCGACACGAAGATGCGACGCTTGCCGGGGACCTCGACGATCAGCCCCACGACGCGTGGGGCGTCGACCCGTCTGTAGACCACGAGGACGTCCCGGACGCGGCCCACGCGGTCGCCCGCGGGGTCGAAGACGGAGCACCCGGCGAGGCGGGCGACGAAGACCTTCGTGGCGCTCACCCGTCCAGCGTAGTCGCTCGGCCCTGCGCCGACGCCGCCGCGCCTGAGGAGCTCCACCGATCGGCTCAGCCGTCCGCCGAGCCGGTCCCGGTCGGTGGCTTCCCTGGGAGCGCACGTGCGATTGCAAGGTGTCCGGTGGATGATGGCTGGGTGAGCAATCAGAGCCCCTTCGGCGGCCGGACGGCCCAGGCATTCCCGACGCTGCCGCGGGGCGACGTCCTCGGCACCTACGACAGCTACCCGGAGGCGCAGCGCGTCGTCGCGAAGCTCGCCGAGTCGGACTTCCCGGTCGCGAAGATCTCGATCGTCGGCAACGACCTCAAGACCGTCGAGCGTGTCACCGGCAAGATGACCTACGGCCGCGCCGCCATCGCGGGCGCGCTGTCCGGCCTCTGGCTCGGCATCTTCTTCGGCATCGTCCTCACCCTCTTCTCCCCGACGGCCGGCGGCCTCATCATCGCCGCGGCGATCATCGGCGCCGCCTTCGGCATGCTCTACGGCATCGTCTCGTTCGCGATCACGAAGCGGCAGCGGGACTTCACGAGCGTGCACCAGGTGCTCGCGACGAACTACCAGATCGTGGTGGACCCGCAGCTGACCGGGCAGGCGCAGAAGATCCTCGGACAGTTCGGCGCGACCCAGTCCACCCACTGGGATTCGCCGTCGTCCTCGCAGGGTGCGCCGGTGAACCGGCAGGAGCCCTGGCGGCCGGAGCCGCGGCAGCAGCAGGCTCCGTACGGCGGGCAGGCCACGCCCCACGAGCAGCCTGGAGGCACACAGCAGCCCGGCGCGTCGGCCCCCGGCCCGCAGGCGGGGGCGCCGCGCTACGGCACGAACGACGGGCCGCGCTACGGCGACGCGCCGTCCGGCGGCTCGGCGGGGCCAGCCGCAGGAGCTCCCGCCGCTCCCTCGGGAGCTCCGGCCGGTCCGCCGCGGTACGGGACGAACGACGGGCCCCGCTACCAGCCGCAGGCAGCAGGGACGAACCGTCCCGCCGACGCAGCTCGCCCCGACGAGCAGCCCCAGTTCGGCGAACGCGTGACGCCGACCTCTGCGCCGTCGTCCGCGCCGTCGTCCGCGCCGACCTCCGCGCCGTCGTCCGCGCCGGAGTACGGGAAGGGCATCGACGACAGCCGGTCCTGACGCCGCCCGACCGCCGAACACCGTCCACGGTCGGCGGATCCGATCGTCCACGTGTGTGTCCGACGGATCGCGGCCTGCGTCTGGCCACTGTCGGTTGATCCGAGCCGTCGAGGTTCCACGACTTGCCGTGGCCGGTCCGCCGAGGTTCCACGAACCCACGACGATGCCGCTCGAGGTGCCGGGATCGTGGAACCTCGGGTGCCGCCGCCCGACGCTGCCCGACTAGAGCACCTTGGAGTAGCAGACCGAGGTCGGTACGCCCGCGTACGGGCCGAAGTTCGCGATCCGTGTGAAGCCCTCGCGCTCGTAGAACCCGATCGACCGCTTCTGCTCCGTGCCCGTCTCGAGCACCAGCGCTGGTGAACCGAGGTCGAGCGCTGCCTCTTCCAGGCGACGGAGGAGCGCGGTCGACACCCCGGCACCGCGCGACTCCGGCCGGACGTACATCCGCTTGATCTCGGTGATGCCGTCCTGCACGATCCGCAGCCCGCCGCAACCGAGCGGTGTGCCCGAGGCGTCCCGCGCGACGAAGAACACCGCGATCGACTCAGCCGTGGGCTTCTCGCCCGGCTCGGTGTCCTGCCCGTAGGCGCGGTCGATCTCCACACGCTGTGCGGCACGGAGCCGCTGGGCGTCCGGGGAGTCGAAGTGCTCGACCTCGATGTCGATGTCGTCCGTCGTCGGCGTGTGCTCGGGCGTGGTCACCCGCTCAGGCTAGCGGCCGGACCGGGCGATCCACCCCTCCACTTCCGAGGGGGTCCGAGGGATCCCGACCGACAGGTTCTCCGCGCCGTCCTCGGTCACGAGGATGTCGTCCTCGATGCGGACGCCGATGCCGCGGAACTCCTCCGGGACCGTCAGGTCGTCCTGCTGGAAGTACAGACCGGGCTCGATCGTGAACACCATGCCGGGCTGCACGACGCCGTCGATGTACATCTCACGGCGGGCCTTCGCGCAGTCGTGCACGTCGAGTCCGAGGTGGTGGCTCGTGCCGTGCACCATGTACCGGCGGTGGAACTGGTTCTCCGGCTGCAGCGACTCCTCGGCCGTGCCGGGCAGGAAGCCCCACTCGGCGGTCTTGCGGGCGATGACCTCCATCGCGGTGGCGTGCACCTGCCGGAAGGTGATGCCCGGCTTGACGATCGCGAACGCCGCGTCCGCCGCTTCGAGCACGGCCTCGTAGACCATCCGCTGGACGTCGGTGAACGTGCCGCTCACCGGGAGGGTCCGGGTGATGTCGGCGGTGTAGAACGAGTCGACCTCGACCCCGGCGTCGATGAGGATGAGGTCGCCCGGCTGCACGGCGCCGTCGTTCCGGGTCCAGTGCAGGATGCAGGCGTGGTGACCGGACGCCGCGATCGTGTCGTAGCCGACGGTGTTGCCGTCCGCCCGGGCCCGACGGTTGAAGGTGCCCTCGACGATGCGCTCACCGCGGGGGTGCGCCAGCACGGCGTCGAAGTCAGCGATGACGTCGTCGAAGCCGGCCTTCGTCGCCGCCACGGCCCGGCGGAGCTCGTGCACCTCGTACGCGTCCTTCACCAGGCGGAGTTCCGAGAGGTCGCGTGCGAGGACGTCGTCGGTCGCGGGGACGCCGTCCTGCTCGGGGGCGCCGCCGACCGAGCTGCCGAGACGCTCGTCGAACGACCGGGTCAGTTCGGCGTCGGCGTCGCGCACCACCAGCACCGTGGCGTCGAGGCCGTCGACGACCGCGTCGAGGTCGCCCAGGTCGGCGGTGGGGAGCCCGAGGTCGGCGGCGACCTCGGCCAGGGACGGACGCGGTCCGACCCAGAACTCGCCGATCTCCGGGTTGGCGTAGAACTCCTCGGACTCGCGGCCCGCCGTGGCACGGAAGTACAGGGTGGCGTCGTGGCCGGAGCCGTTCGGCGTCATCACGAGCACGGAGCCGACGACCGTGTCCGTGCCCCATCCGGTGAGGTGGGCGAACGCGGAGTGCGGTCGGAACGGGTAGTCGCAGTCGTTCGAGCGGACCTTCGCCTGCCCGGCCGGCACGACGATCGTCCGGCCCGGGTGCAGTTCGGAGATGCGTGCCCGACGTGCCGCGGCGTGGGGTGCCTGCTCACGGGGCTCGGGGAGCGGACGCTCGCGCTCGGCCCACTGTGATCCGATGTGGTCCTTGAAGGTCGAGGAACCGGGGGTCGTGGAACGGTTGCTCGTCGCGCGGGGAGTGGTGTCGGCCATGCACCCATCCTCGCACCGTCCGGCCCACCGCGGCCTCTGCGCGTCGCCACCTGTGGATAGCATGGGCGATGTGCCCGATCCGTTCATCGACCTGCACACGCACTCGAGCGTGTCCGACGGCACCGAGCGGCCTGCCGAGCTCCTCCAGGCCGCCGTGGCCGCAGGGCTGGAGGGCGTCGCGCTGACGGACCACGACACCACCGCCGGGTGGGACGAAGCCGTCGCGACCGCGCGCGAGCTGCCGGTCACGCTCCTCCCCGGCCTCGAGCTGAGCACCCGCATCGGGTACCGCAGCGTGCACGTCCTGGGGTACCTCGTCGATCCGACCGACGCGGCACTCGTCGCCGAGACCACGCGCATCCGGGACGGCCGTCTGGCCCGCGCCCGCCGGATGGTCGAGCGCATCGGCGCCGACCACCCGCTCACCTGGGACGACGTGCTCGCCGAGGCCAGCGAGGGCGCGACCATCGGACGCCCGCACATCGCGGACGCCCTGGTGACCCGCGGGCTGGAACCCGACCGGAGCGCGGCGTTCCGGGGCATCCTGCACCCGGCCTCCGGCTACTACGAGCCGCACGACGCACCGTCGCCCCTGCACGGTGTCGAGCTCATCCGCGGTGCCGGTGGTGTCCCGGTCATCGCGCACCCGGCGGCGTCCTCGCGGGGCATCGTCATCGATGAGGAGATGCTCCGCACGCTCGTCGACGCGGGGCTCGGCGGACTCGAGGTCGACCACCGCGAGAACGTCTCCCACGGCAAGCGCACCCTGCTCGACTGGGCCACCCGCTTCGACCTGTTCGTCACCGGGTCGAGCGACTACCACGGGACCGGCAAGCCGAACCGGCTCGGCGAGCACCGCACGTCGCGCGCCGCCTTCGACGCGATCGTCGCCGCGGCCACCGGATCCGCACCCGTCTCCGGCCCCGGCGCCCGCCTGGCCTGACCACGGCCCGCCCTGCCCGCACGGGTGGGACGACGAAGGGCCCGTCGCGTCAGCGACGGGCCCTTCGGCCTGGAGGCGCTACTCGCCCTCGCCGGCGGCCTGCGGCGTCGCGGCGGTCGCCTCGGACGAGCCGCCACCGCTGCGGCGACGACGCCGCCGGCGGCGCTTGGCCGCTCCGTCGCCGGAACCGGCCTCAGCAGTCGCACCGTCCGCGGGGGGAGTGGTGGGCACCTGCGTGTCGGACTGCTCCGTCGAGGCCGGTGCCGAGCCTCCCGACCGGGTGCGGCTCCGGGACCGCGAACGCGAGCCGCCGGAGCGACCCTCGCCCTGCTGTCCACCGCGCGGGCGGTCGCCGCCCTTCGCCTCGCCGGCCGACGCGGCGTGCGCGGACGCACCCGGCAGTCGACCCTTGGTGCCCGCGGGGATGTCGAGGTCGGAGAAGAGGTGCGGGGACGACGAGTAGGTCTCGACGGGCTCCGGGATGCCGAACTCGAGCGCCTTGTCGATCAGCGTCCACTTGTGGAGGTCGTCCCAGTCGACGAACGTGACCGCGATGCCGGTCTTGCCGGCGCGGCCCGTACGGCCGGCACGGTGCAGGTAGGTGTCGGGGTCGTCCGGGATCGTGTGGTTGATCACGTGCGTCACGTCGTCCACGTCGATGCCGCGGGCGGCGACGTCGGTCGCGATCAGGACGTCGCGCTTGCCGGCCTTGAAGGCGGCCATGGCCCGCTCGCGCTGCTCCTGGTTGAGGTCCCCGTGGACCGCGGCGGCGTTGAAGCCGCGGTCCTTCAGTTCCTCGACGAGCTTCGCGGCGGCGCGCTTCGTCCGGGTGAAGATCACGGTCTTGCCGCGACCCTCGGCCTGCAGGATGCGGGCGATGACCTCGTCCTTGTCGAGCGAGTGCGCGCGGTAGATGACGTGCTTGATGTTGGCCTGCGTCAGGCCCTCGTCCGGGTCGGTGGCGCGGATGTGCACCGGGCGCGACATGAAGCGGCGGGCGAGGGCGACGATCGGCGCGGGCATCGTCGCCGAGAACAGCATCGTGTGCCGCACGGCCGGGACGGCCTGGAAGATGCGCTCGATGTCCGAGAGGAACCCGAGGTCGAGCATGCGGTCAGCCTCGTCGAGGACGACCTCCTGCACGTGGGAGAGGTCGAGCAGGCGCTGGCGCTGCAGGTCGATGAGGCGCCCAGGGGTGCCGACGACGATCTGCGCACCGGCCTTGAGCTGCTCGATCTGGCCCTCGTACGCCTTGCCGCCGTAGATCGACACGATGGTCGTCGGGCGGTTCGAGGTGGCCAGCTCGAGGTCCTCGGTGACCTGCACCGCGAGTTCGCGCGTCGGGACGACGACGAGGGCCTTCACGCCCGGTTCCGGAGCGGCACCGAGGCGCTGGATGAGGGGCAGGCCGAAGCCGAAGGTCTTGCCGGTGCCCGTCTTGGCCTGACCGATGATGTCCTGGCCGGTCAGGGCGAGCGGGATCGTCTGCTGCTGGATCGGGAAGGGCTCGGTGATGCCCTTCGTCGCGAGCGCGTCGACGATGTCCTGCTCGATGTTGAGGTCTGCGAAAGTCAAAGAATCACCTTAGTCCTGGTGGAAGTCCCGACCAGTCTACCGACGCAGACCGGGGTCCCGGGTCCGGACCCCTATGCTGCTGGCGTGGTGTCTTGGTGGAACCGGAAACGTGCCGCGCGGCTGGCCGCCGCCTGGCTCGCCTCGCGCAACCCGAAGAAGGCGTCCGGCGAGCGGCTCCGGCTGGACGACGTCAGCCCCGAGCTCGACGTCTACCTCGGGCAGGCCGCGTACCTGCAGCTGTCGATGTACGAGACGATGGGTCGCGCCGGGGCGTCCGCGCCGACGCTCTCCGGACGGCTCGTCACCGGTGTGCTCGCCACCACGGCACTGGAGCGACACCGGACGATCGTCGCCGAGATCGAGCGGAACGGACAGGACCCGGCAGAGCTCATGTCGCCGCACCGCGAGGCGATCGACCGCTTCCTCGAGCGGACCAGCGGTGCCGACTGGTACGAGTCGATGCTCACCGGCTACGTCACGGCCGGGATCCTCAACGACCTGTTCGACGACCTGCTGCGCTCGCTCCCCATCGACGTCCGGCAGCGGCTCCGCACGGTGTTCGACGCGCGTGAGGAAGCGGCGGTCGTCGAGGAGCTCACCGCGCACATCGAGGCCGACCCCCGGGTGGGCTCGCGGCTCGCGATGTGGGGCCGACGGCTCGTCGGGGACACCCTGCTCGTGGCCCGGTCGGCGCTCGCGTCGCACGCCCGGGAGGACCAGTCGCGGCTCGAGCCCGTCTGGACCGAGCTCATCGCGGCGCACAGTCGGCGGATGGACGCGCTCGGGCTCACCGCCTGAGCCGAGCGGCGGCGGTCCGGCTCCCGCGCGGCCTGCTCCGGTCCGCGTGCCGTCCGTGCGGGGGCGCTCGTCGGGGTTCAGGCGCCGTCCGTGCGGGGGCGCTCGTCGCGGTTCAGGCGCCGTTCGTGCGGACGCGCTCGTAGTACGCGTCGTCCGCGGATCGGCGACGGGCGCCGAGCACCCACTCGACCACGACCGCTGCGACGGCCGCGCCGAGGAGCGCCGCTGCCCAGATCCAGCCGCCGTCGTACGGCCACCCGGCCCAGGTCAGGGACTCCCAGAGCACGGCCGAGGCGACGCCGCCGACGACCGGTCCCACCAGGACGCCCCGGCTCGCGCGCCACGGCAGGACGACGTGCGCGAGGGCCCCGACGAGCAGGCCGCCGAGCACGGCGAACAGCAGCTCCACGTCAGGCGACGAAGCCGATGCGGCGGGACTCCTCCGCGCCCACCTCGACGTAGGCGAGGGAGGCCACCGGCACGATGAACCGACGACCCTTCTCGTCCTGCAGGGACAGGTGGGTGGCCTTCGCCGTGAGGGCCTCCGACACCGCCTGTTCGATCTGGTCAGCGGTCTGCGCGCTCTCGAACGCGATCTCGCGCGGGCTGTTCATGATGCCGATCTTGATGTCCACGACCACAGCGTAGCGGGGCGGTCCGCGGCTGCTCCGGCCGTTCGCCGCGGGCGCACACCACCCGCGCGGAACGGTCGCCGGCGCCGTGTCGGGTGTCGGCGGTGTCGGCCGTCGTGGGTACCGTACGAGCGTGCCCCGGACGACCCTCACGCCCACCCCCGACGACACGGGTGTCGCGCGTGCGCTGGCCCCGGACGCGGCACAGGACGCGGTGCTCGCGCTGCCCCCGGGCCGGCACGCCGCCGTGATCGGCGCACCGGGCACGGGCAAGACCACGACCCTCGCGCGGTTCGTCGCCCAGCGGTTCCGGGCGGCGGACGCGATCTCGCCGGACGGGCACGCCACCGTCCTCGCACTCACCTCGGCCCGCACCGCCGCGACGGCCCTGCGCGACCGCCTGGCCACCGCGGTCGACCGCGTCGTCCCCGGCGCCCTCGCGCGGACGGTCAACTCGCTCGCGTTCCAGATCGTCACGCACGCCGCCGTCGTGCAGGGGCAGGAGGTGCCGACGCTCCTCACCGGCGGCGAGCAGGACCGCATCATCGCCGACCTCCTCGCCGGGCACGAGGCGGACGGCACCGGGCCGGACTGGCCGGAGGCGATCACCGCCGTGGTGCGCGAGCGTGCCGGGTTCCGCACCGCGCTGCGCGACGTGATGATGCGTGCCGTGGCGGCCGGGATCGAGCCGGACGAGATGCGCGAGCTCGGCGACGACACCGGTCACCCGGAGTGGCGCGCGGTCGGGGACTTCGTCGACGGGTACCGCGCGGCGCTCTCGGCCTTCCGCGCGACGAGCCTGGACGCCGCCGAGCTGGTCGCGTACGCCACAGCCGCCGTCCTCCGCGGGCAGGTCCCGCCGGCGGTCGCCGCCCTCCGGACCGTCGTGGTCGACGACACACAGGAGCTCGTCGAGGGTGAGATCGCGCTGCTCGGCGCGCTGGCCCGCTCGGGCGTGCAGGTCGTGGCGTTCGGCGACCCGGACATCGCGGCGTCCGCGTTCCGCGGGGCCGTGCCGGACGTGCTCGGTCGGCTCGGCGCGCGGCTCGGTGTCGCCGACGTCGAGCAGGTCGTCCTCGGGACGGTGCACCGGCACGCGGCCCCGGTCCGCGCGCTCGTCGCCGGGATCTCTGCGCGGATCGGGACCGCGGCGGCCGGTCGGCAGCGGAACGCGGTCGCGACCGTCACCGACGCCCGGACCGACGCGGTCGTGCACGTGCAGGGGGCGAGCCGTGCTGCCCTCGTGGTCGCGATCGCCCGGCGGCTCCGCGAGCACCGGCTCCTCGACGGCGTGCCCTGGCACCGCATGGTCGTCGTGACGCGCAGCGGTGCCGCGATCCCCGAGCTCGTCCGGGCACTGTCCGTGGCCGAGGTGCCGGCGACCGCGGGGGCCGCGCCCGTGCGGGTCCGCGACGACTCGGCAGCGCGGTCGCTCCTCGACGCGGCGGCGGTCGCCCTCGGGGTGCTCTCGCTCGACGCCGACCTCGCCACCGCGTTCGCGACCGGTCCGCTCGGCGGCCTCGACACCCTCGCGATGCGGCGGCTCCGGCTCGCCCTCCGCCGCGAAGAACTGGCCGGCGACGGCACGCGTACCGCCGACGAACTCCTCGTCGAGGCGCTCGGCGCGCCGGAGCGGCTCGCGACGATCGACGCCGGGTTCGCGCGGCGGGCCACCCGACTGGCGAGGAGCCTCGTGCAGGCCCGCGCCGACGCCGAGGCGGACGCCAGCATCGAGGAGATCCTCTGGGGACTGTGGGAACGCAGCGGGCTCGCCGAGGTCTGGCGGTCGCAGTCCGAGGCCGGCGGTGTCGGCGCCGGGGAGGCCGACCGGCACCTCGACGCCGTGGTCGGCCTGTTCACAGCGGCGAAGCGGTTCGTCGAGCGCACGCCGGACGCGCCCGCGCGGGTGTTCGTCGACGACCTGCTCGACGCGGACCTCCCGGAGGACTCCATCGGGCCCGACCGGACCGCGGGCCGCGTGCGGGTGCTCACCCCGTCGGCGACCGTCGGCCTCGAGTGCGACGTGGTCGTGGTCCTCGGCCTCCAGGACGGCGTGTGGCCGAACACCCGGGTCCGGGGCAGTCTGCTCGACCCGGACGGTCTCGTCCGCGCGGCCGAGGGCACGGAGCGCTCGGCCGTGGACGATCGTGCCGCGGTGATCGCCGACGAGCTCCGCCTGTTCGCCCGCGCGGTGTCCCGTGCGACGACCCAGGTGGTGATCGGCACGGTCGCGAACGACGACGAGTCCCCGTCGCCCTTCGTCCGCCTCGTCCCGGAGCCGCCGGAGCGCGCCGCGACCGTGCACCCGCTGTCGCTCCGCGGTCTCGCGGGTTCGCTCCGGCGGCGGGTCGTCTCCTCGGGCGACCCGGAGGCAGCATCCGCACTCGCCCGCCTCGCCGAGGCCGAGGTCCCCGGCGCCGACCCGGACGACTGGTACGGCACCGCGGAGCCGACGACGGACGCTCCGCTGGTCGACCTCGACGCGGAGCCGGCGGCGGAGTACGAGGGCGGGCCGGTGGTCGCGCCGACCGTGAGTGTCTCGCCGTCCCGCATCGGCACGTTCGAGGAGTGCCCGGTGCACTGGTTCGTGCAGACGTTCGGCGGTGGCGCCCCGAGCCCGGCGATGGGCATCGGCACGATCGTCCACGACGCCATGGAGCACGCCACGAGCGTCGACGTCGAGTCCCTCTGGGCGCACGTCGAGTCCCGGTGGGGCGAGCTCACCTTCGAGTCGCCGTGGATCGCCGACCGGGAGCGCGCCCGCACCCGCCGGATGATCGAGGGCCTGAGCGACTACCTCCGCACCTTCGCTGCGGCCGGGCGGCGCCTCCTCGGTGCCGAGACCGCGTTCTCCCTCGTGACCGGTCCGGCACGGATGCGGGGCAGCATCGACCGCATCGAGGTCGACCCGGACGGACGGATCAGCGTGGTCGACCTGAAGACCGGCCGCTCGATGCCGAGCGAGAAGAACGACATGCCGGAACACCCGCAGCTCGGCGCGTACCAGCTCGCGGTCGAGGACGGTGCGGTCGAGGGCGTCCCTGCCGGTGCGCCGATGACGGACGCCCGCCTGGTGTTCGTGCAGAACGCCCGGAGCACCCACGCGTACTCGGAGCGGACGCAGCACGCGTTCGACGCGGAGGCACGCGAGGCCTACCGTGAGCGCCTGCACGGCGTCGCGCGGGGGATGGCCGGTCGCACGTTCCTCGCGAACGTCGACGACCACTGCGAGCAGTCCCGGACCGGCGCCGAGTGCCGGATCCACGTGGTGGGGGAGGTCACCTGGTGAGCACCGAGCAGGTCGAGTCCGAACAGGCCGACGCCGGACCGGTCGGCACCGCGCGCCCGGCCCGCAGTGCCGACGAGATCGCCGATGCCCTCGGTCGTCCCCGTCCCACCGCCCAGCAGCGCGCCGTCATCGAGTCGCCGCTCGCCCCGGCACTCGTCGTCGCGGGCGCCGGCAGCGGCAAGACCGAGACCATGGCGTCACGGGTCGTCTGGCTGCTCGCCAACGGTCTGGTCCGCCCCGACGAGGTCCTCGGCCTGACCTTCACCCGCAAGGCCGCCGGCGAGCTCTCGGTGCGCATCAACGACCGCATCCGGGCCCTCGAGGACGTCGGCCTGATCACCCCCGGAGACGCGTTCGAGGCTCCGACCGTGTCGACGTACAACGCGTTCGCGAACTCGGTGTTCCGCGAGAACGCGCTCCTGGTCGGTCGGGACGGCGAGTCGCAGGTCCTCACCGAGCCCTCCGCCTGGCAGCTCGCCCGCCGGGTCGTCGTCGACGCCCGCGACGACCGGCTCGCCGGACTCGACCGCGACGTCGACACCGTCACGGCGGCCGTCGTCGCGCTCGCCGGAGCAGCGTCCGAGCACCTCGTCGAGCCCGAGCAGCTGCGGCGGTTCGCGATCGAGTTCGCCGGGGTCCTGGAGCTGCCGGGCAACCGCGGGAAGCCCTACGCCGACGTCGCGAAGGCCGTTGCCGCGGTGGGCGGCCTCGAACCCCTCGCCGACCTCGTCGAGCGCTTCCGACGGCAGAAGGTCGACCGGGGCTTCGTCGAGTTCTCCGACCAGATCGCGCTGGCGCTCGCAGCGGCCGAGTCGGCGCCCCGCGTGGTCGACGACCTCCGGAGCCGGTTCGGCGTGGTGCTCCTGGACGAGTACCAGGACACCTCGGTCGTCCAGACCCGGTTCCTCGCGCGGTTGTTCCGTGGCCACCCCGTCATGGCGGTGGGTGACCCGCACCAGTCGATCTACGGGTTCCGCGGCGCGAGTGCGGCGAACCTCGGACGCTTCCCGCGCGATTTCGGCGGCGACGACCAGCCGACCCCGGTGACCTTCCCGCTGTCGACGAGCTGGCGCAACCCGGTGGACGTGCTCGCCGCCGCGAACGCCGTCGTGTCGCCGCTCTCCGAGGCCTCCGACGTCGCGGTCGAGCGGCTCTCCCCGCGCCCGGGTGCGGACGACGGCTCGGTCGAGGCCGTGTTCACCGAGACCCTGCCGGAGGAAGCAGCGACGGTCGCGCGGTGGTTCCGTGCCCACCGGCAGCGCGATCCGCGTGCCTCGATGGCACTCCTGCTCCGTGCACGGAAGGACCTCGCAGCGTTCACCGGCGCGCTCGGCGAACTCGGGGTGCCGTTCCACGTCCTCGGCACCGGCGGGCTCCTCCAGCGTCCGGAGATCGTGGACCTCGTCGCGTGCCTCCGGGTGCTGCACGACCCGGCAGCCGGAAACGCCCTCATCCGACTGCTCGCCGGTGCCCGGTGGCGGGTCGGCGCCGCGGACATCGCCGCCCTGCACGACCTCGCGAAGTGGCTGTTCGGCCGCGACCACACCCAGCAGCGGCTCGACGACGACCTGACCGCGGCGTTCCGGGCGTCGGTCGCGGCGGGGGAGCACGGATCGATCGTGGACGCGCTCGACTTCGTGGCGACGGCACCCGACGAGCACGGTGCCCTCGGACGGATCTCGCCGGCCGGACGCGAGCGCATGCGTGCACTCGGGCAGCAGCTCCAGGCCCTGCGACAGCGCGCCCGCGGCGACCTCGTCGACTTCGTGACGCTCGTCGTGCAGGAGATGCGGCTCGACATCGAGGTCGCCGCGCACGAGCAGGGCAGCCAGGCCTTCCTCGACGCCTTCCTCGACGAGCTCGCCGGGTTCGTCACCACCGACGACCGTGCCGACCTCGGCGCGTTCCTCGGCTGGATCGACGCCGCTGCCCGGCGGGACGACATGGGGCCGCGGTCCGAGGAACCCGAGGCGGGGACCGTGCAGATCCTCACGATCCACGGGTCGAAGGGTCTGGAGTGGGACGCCGTCGCGGTGCCGCGCATGGTCGAGGGCGGTCTGCCGGCGCGGCCGCAGGAGGGCTCCTCGGGCTGGATCGGCTTCGGCCGGCTGCCGTACGAGTTCCGCGGCGACGCCGACGAGCTCCCGCGGTTGGCCTGGCGCGGGCAGGAGACCCAGAAGGACGTCCGCGACGCCATCGAGGCCTTCAAGGCCGAGATGCAGGCCCGCAACGAGGACGAGGAGCGACGCCTGACCTACGTTGCGCTCACCCGAGCGAAGCACGACCTGCTCGTGTCCGGATCGTTCTGGGCCGGCGGTGTGAAGCCGACCGCGCCGAGCCGCTACCTCGCCGACCTCCGCGACGCCGGGGTCATCGCGGCCGACGCCGTGCCGGAGCAGTCGCACCACGAGCACGATCCGCTCGGGGAGTCGGGCGCGACGCAGACCTGGCCGCACGTGCCGTACGGCCAGCGCGCGGCTCGGGTGCACGCTGCCGCCGAACGGGTCCGGAACGCGAACCCCGGTGCCGCCGGGCGCTTCGCCGCGGACATCGACCTGCTGCTCGCCGAGCGGGCCGCCGTCCGCAGTGCGCGGCACGCCGTGGTGGTGCCGCACCGCGTGCCCGCCTCCGGGTTCAAGGACTACCTCTCCGAGCCCGATCGCGTCGCCGAGCGGCTCCGACGTCCGATGCCGGAACGGCCCTACCGCGCGACCCGGCTCGGCACGCTGTTCCACCAGTGGGTCGAGCAGCGAGCGCGGGCGGGGGGCTCGCTGGAGACGCTCGACCTGTGGGCGGACGAGGCGGACCTCGACGCGGACGACCTGCCCGATGCCTCGGTGACGGCCCCGGTCACCGACGACGACGCCCGACGACTGGCTGCGTTCCAGGAGACGTTCGCGCGCTCGCGGTGGGCCGAGCTGACGCCGATCGAGGTCGAGCGCGAGATCCACATCCCCTTCCTCGGGCACAGCGTCGTCTGCAAGCTCGACGCCGTCTACGAGATCGACGGACGTGCCGAGGTCGTCGACTGGAAGACCGGCAAGGCGCCGAGCGGACGCGACGACCTCGCGAAGCGGCAGTTGCAGCTCGCGCTGTACCGCGTCGCCTACGCCGAGTTCACCGGGCGGCCGCTCGCGGAGGTCGACGCGGTCTTCTACTTCGTCGCCGACGACCTCGAGGTGCGGCCGACCGGGCTCCTCGACCGGGCCGGCCTCGAGCGGGCGTGGCAGGACGCGATCGGCTGACCCAACCACCCGGCCGGCGACCGCGACCGGAAGCCGACACCACGATGCGCGAGACCGGCGCCACGACGTGCGGGACTCGCGTCGCGACGTGCGCCGCCTGCCACCACGACGAACGCACCCAGCGGTGTGCGCCGCGCCCGCGCGCAGGGCGCGCAACACCCGGCGGTGTGCGCCGCGCCCGCGCGCAGGGCGCGCAACACCCGGCGGTGTGCGCCGCGCCCCGCGCGCAGGGCGCGCACCACCGGACGGGAGGCACGGTGCGCGCCGGTGCGGCGCCTCCAGGCCGTCAGGTGGTGGCGTCAGCCGTGGCGACGCTCGGTCGACGACAGCAGTTGCTCGACCTCGCCGATCTCCATCGTCTCCGGCGAGACCGACTGCAGCGGCGCCGCGCTCGGTGCGTGCACCGCCTCGACCAGCCGGTGCATCATCGCGACCGCATCGTCGACGACCTCGGTGCTCTTCACCTGCACACCGTGCAGCAGCCACTGCGCGGTCTCCAGCTCGTGGTGCACGCGAGCCCGCTGTGCGAGCTGCCGGTCGCGGCCGCCGCCGTTCGCCTCGTACGCGCTCAGGACGGTGTCGAACGCGTCCGACCGCCCGGCGAGCACCCAGGCGAGGTCCTTCGCGGGGTCACCGAGCCGCAGCTCACCCCAACCGAGGACACCCGTCACGGCGTCGCCTTCGACGAGCACTGACTCGGTGCCGAAGGAGCCGTGCACGACGGTCGGCGTGAACTGCCAGAGCTGCTGGTCACGGGCCGCGCCCTCCCATCGCTCCTTGAGCGCCGCGGGCACGAGCTTCGTGGCGACCGCACGGTCCATCACGGAGACCGCCGAGCGCAGCACCTCGAACGGGGTGAGCGACGGCAGGCCCGCATCGGTGACGAAGCTCGTCGGGAGCTGGTGGACGGCGGCGACGGCGCGGCCGACGGAGGTCGCGAGTCCGGGCCGTTCCGCCAGCGAGCGCAGGGTCGGGTGCTCGCCCGGCACGTAGGTGGTCACGATGGCGCGGGTCGAACCGATCGGCGCCTGACCGCGGTACTCGGCCACCGCGAACGGGAGGCGCGTGCGGATCCCGGCGCTCAGCGCGCGGATCGCGACGAGGTCGGCCGACTGCCGCGCCTCGGCGCGCTGGTTGCGCGGTCGGCGGATCGCGAGGGTGCCGCCGTCCGCGTCTCGGAGGACCGCGGACTCGTAGTCCCCGGACGCAGCCGATCCGAGCGTGCGCGTGCCCGTGACGACGAGCCCGGGCACGGCCGTCGTCGCCAACGCGGCTAGAGTGAACTGGGATCCCGCCATGCCCATCAGGGTAGGTCCGTGTCATCGCCTTCCGGGCGCGCCACGCTGACCCGGGCGCTCCCGGCCGAAGCCGCTGATCTGAGGAGCCCTCCGCCGTGACCGTCGAGTTCGCCGCCAGACTGCCGCTGTCCCGCAACGAACTCGACCGTGACGCCGAGTTCCGCACCACACCCGACATCGACCACGTCCTGCGCGAGGACCCGTCGACCAGGTACCTGCCGCTGCGTGGCGCCGAGATGCTCCGGAACGCCGACGGCACGCTGCGCTTCGTGTCCGCGGCGGACGTCCCCGCGGGCACTGTGACGCTGTACCTCGGACGCGCGATCGCCGACGCGGCCGACGCCCCGGCCGGCACCCGGTTCGTCGCGGCCTTCGTCGACGCGGACACCGCTCGGGGGATCGAGCCGGACGATGCCGCGTGGGAGAGCCTGCGGATGTTCGGCACCGAGCTGTCCGCGCGTGACCAGGGCCTCGCTGTCGAGGCTGTCGCGATGGCGAACTGGCACGCGGTGCACGGCTTCTCGCCCCGCACCGGGTCCCCGGCGGAGGTCACCACCGGCGGCTGGGTCCGACGTGACCCCGAGGGGCACGAACTCTTCCCGCGCACCGACGCGGCGATCATCGTGGGTGTGACGGACGCGGACGACCGCATCCTGCTCGGCTCGAACGCCGCGTGGGACGCGGACCGGTACTCGCTCCTCGCGGGCTTCGTCGAGCCAGGGGAGTCCCTCGAGGACGCGGTGCGGCGCGAGGTCTGGGAGGAGTCCGGCGTCCGTGTCGAGGAGCCCGAGTACCTCGGGTCGCAGCCGTGGCCGTTCCCCGCGTCGCTCATGCTCGGGTTCCGCGCCCGGGCGGTCGACGGCGACCCGACGACCGCGCGTCCGGACGGGGTGGAGATCCTCGACGTGCGCTGGTTCTCGCGGGAGGAGATCCGCGAGCGTGCCGGCGACACCCTGCTGCTGCCCGGCCGGACCTCGATCGCCCGCGCCATCATCGAGGAGTGGTACGGCGGGCCGCTGGACCTCCCGTGAGCGAGGTGGGCGCCGGCCGCGCGCCGAGCACCCCGGCTGCTGGTCCGGCGGCGCCGTCGCCGGACGAACTGCTCGCCGCGCTCGATCCCGAGCAGCGCGCGGTCGCCCGGACGCTGCTCGGCCCGGTCGCGGTGCTCGCCGGTGCCGGCACCGGGAAGACCCGGGCGATCACGCACCGGATCGCGTACGGCGTGGCGACCGGCACCTACTCGCCGAACCACGTCCTCGCCCTGACGTTCACCACCCGTGCCGCCGGAGAGCTCCGGTCGCGGCTCCGCGCCCTCGGGGCCGGGACGGTGCAGGCGCGGACGTTCCACTCCGCGGCGATGGCGCAGCTCAGCTACTTCTGGCCGGACACCGTCGGCGGGCACGCCCCGCGTCTCGTGGACAAGAAGGGGCGGGTGATCGCGCACGCCGCGGACACCGTCGGGCTGCATGTCGACACCCCGGTCCTGCGGGACCTCGCCGCCGAGGTCGAGTGGCGCAAGGTCCAGATGCTCACGCTCGACGAGTACGAGGCCGCCGCTGCCGAGCGCACCATGCCGCGGGACACGACGCCGCGGCGGGTGGTCGACCTCATGCGCGCCTACGAGCAGCTCAAGGACGACCGTCGGCAGCTCGACTTCGAGGACGTGCTGCTCGCGACGCTCGGCATGGTCGAGTCGGAGCCTCGGGTCGCGTCCTACGTCCGGCAGCAGTACCGCTTCTTCGTGGTCGACGAGTACCAGGACGTCTCGCCGGTGCAGCACGCGCTGCTCCGCGCCTGGCTCGGCGGCAGGGACGACGTGTGCGTGGTCGGCGACGCGAGCCAGACGATCTACTCGTTCGCCGGGGCGTCGAGCGGGTTCCTGCTCGGCTTCGGGTCGGAGTTCCCGCGGGGCTCGGTCCTGCGGCTCGAGCGGAACTACCGGTCGACGCGCGAGGTCGTGCACGCCGCCAACACGCTCATGCGCGGGCAGCCCGGCGCACTCGACCTGGTCGCACAGAGCACGTCGCCAGGGCCCGAGCCCACCGTTGTCGCCTGCGTGCACGACGGCGACGAGGCGCAGTCCGTCGCGCGGACGATCGGCGACGTCGTCGCGGGCGGTGCGGCGTTCGGCGACGTCGCGGTGCTCTTCCGGGTCGGCGCACAGTCGGCCGCGCTCGAGTCCGCGCTCGGCCGCGCCGGCATCCCGTACCGCGTCCAGGGCGGCACCCGCTTCTTCGACCGACCCGAGGTGAAGCTCGCGGTGCACCACATGCGGGGCGAGGCCGTCCGGCAGACCGACGACGAGCTGACGCGTCGGGTGGGCCTCGTGCTGCAGGTCAGCGGGTGGACCCCGACCCCGCCGGAGGGCACGGGAGCGGTGCGCGAGCAGTGGGAGGCGCTGCAGGCGATCATGGGCCTCGCCGAGGACGCACCCGCCGGCACGACGATGCAGCAGTTCACCCAGGACCTCGTCGACCGCGCGGCCACGCACCACGAGCCCGAGCTCGACGCCGTCACGCTCGCGACCCTGCACTCCTCGAAGGGTCTGGAGTGGCCGCACGTGGTCATCGTCGGTGCCGCCGAAGGGCTCCTGCCGATCTCGCACGCGACCACCGACGCCGAGGTCGACGAGGAACGACGCCTGTTCTACGTGGGACTCACCCGAGCGCGTCGCTCGGTGACGGTGACGTGGTCGCGGCAGGGTTCGGTGCGCGGGGGGACCCGGGTGCCGAGCCGGTTCCTGGCAGCGCTCGACACGCGCAGCGTGGATGGGGCAGCACCGAGCGACGGGTGACCGCCAGGTCGGACCGGTCGAGGACGAGCTGGTCGCGGTCGTCCTCGTCCGCCGGACGACCGCGTGCGACGGTGCCGCTCGGCACCCGTCCGAGCACGACCCCCACGGCCGCGGCCGCGACCGCCGCCGTGCGCCAGGGACCGAGCGGCGCGGCGGGCCGGCCCCACACCTGCGCGGCGATCGCGGGCCAGGCCGGGTCCTCGTCCGCCCGGGCGAACTCGAGGCACTGCAGGCACGGACCGCCGTCGTCCGAGACCACCGGGCCGACACGCACCGTGCCGTCGCCCACCACGACCGGCAGGTGCGGCACGTCGCGGCGCGTCCACGACGCCCGGAGCGCAGGCTCCACCACGTGCTCGGCGACGACCACGGCGAACGTGAGCGGGCGGTCGTCGTCGGGGTCCGGAGCGCCGGCCGACCGGCTGTCCGCGACGGGCGACGAGCGGGTGCGGACCACCGCGGCGCCCTCCCCGGACAACTGCTCGGCGACCAGGTCGGCGAGCGGCCCGGTCCCGTGCACCTGGACGCGGGGCGAAGGCGGTGGCAGGATCTCCACGACCGCAGGGGACGCGGCGGCGAGCACCGACGCCGCGACGTCCGGTCGGCAGCCGAGCGTGTCGGCGAGCGCGGTCAGGGCATCGCGACCCGTCTCACGCCGCAGCGCGCAGAGGAAACGCTCCTCGGCCGTCGTGGGCACGGGGACCACCGCGCGCGGCGGATCGATCCCGAGCTGCACGGTCGCCGGGTCGCGCCACACGAACTCGAGCGTCGGGTCGATGCGGATGCCCATGCACCCACCGTCCCGCACCCGGGCGGCGCTCGGGGCGGGCGACGGCGATCTGTGGAGAACCCGGGACGCTAGGCCTTCGGCCCCTCGCCGCCGTCGGCCTCCGCGTCGTCGTCGCTCCCGCCGTCGTCGCTCCCGCCGTCGTCCGCGACCCGACCCTGCTCGTCCTCGTGCGGACGGCTCCCGGTGCTGTCGTCGAGGAGGTCCTGCAGCGCCTTGTCGAACTCGTCGTCCTCCGCGGAGAAGCCAGGGTTCTTGAGACGCAGCACGAGCGCGTCCGGTGCGTCGATGTCCTCGGACGTCGGCACCGCGTCGAAGTGCGACCACAGGGCGTCCCGCCCCTCGGCGCCGAGTTCGTCGGTGACGCGCTGCCACATCGCCGCGGCCTCGCGCAGTCGGCGCGGACGCAGCTCGAGGCCCACCAGCGTGGCGAACGCCGACTCGGCCGGACCGCCGGCCGCTCGACGACGCCGGACCATCTCGGCGATCGCGTCCGCGCGCGGCAGCCGTGCCGTGGCGGCGGCGGTGACGGTGTCGACCCAGCCCTCGACGAGCGCGAGCATCGTCTCGAGGCGGGCGAGCGCCGCGTCCTGCTCGGACGTGCGCGGGGGGATGAGCGCACCGGAGGCGAGGGCGTCGCGGAGCTGCTCCTGGTCCGTCGGGTCGATGTCGGCGGCGAGCTCCTCGACGCGGTCGAAGGGGATGTGGATTCCCTTCGCGTAGTCGGTGATCGAGGAGATGATGTGCAGCCGGAGCCACCGGGCCGAGCGGAAGAGCCGGGCGTGCGCGAGCTCACGGACGGCCAGCCAGATGCGGACCTCGTCCTCGGGCACGTCCAGCCCCTCGGCGAACTCCGCCACGTTCTGGGGGAGGAGCGCCGCGACCTGCTCGTCGAGCAGCGGGACCCCGACGTCGCCGCCGGACACGACCTCCTTCGAGAGCTGCCCGACGACCTGCCCGAGCTGGATCGCGAAGAGGGCACCACCGACGCCGCGCATCGCCTTCGAGACGTCGCCGAGCATGGCCTTGAGCTCCTCGGGCGCGCGCTGGTCGATCGCCTCGGTGAGGGCGTTCGCGATGCTCGACGCGACCGGCTCGGCGATCTGGGTCCACACCGGAGCGGTCGCCTTCGCCCACTGCTCGCGGGTGTAGAGGCTCGGCGTGGCGGTGAGCTCGGCGACGGTCGTGACCTCGTCGAGCCAGAGCGCGGCGACCTGGAACGCCTGGTCCGACGCCTGCGAGGTCGCGGGGTCGACCGGGTGGCCGCCGTCGCGCGCGATCGCCGTCGCGCGCTCGGCGGTGACCGAGAAGTCGATGCCGTCCCCGCCCGACTGCGCGGCCCGCTGGAGCTGGCTCATCAGGTTCGCGACGAACGCGGGGTCGTTCGGGAGCCCGGCCGCACCGGCGAGCTGCGACGGGTCGATCTGGCCCTCCCCGGACAGCAGCTTGCGCAGCATCTCCTGGAAGTCGTCGTCCGGCCCCGGCTGCGGTTCATCAGGCATGCCGACTACGCTAACCGCTGCTCACGGGCACCGACCTGGGACGCTCCCGTGGGAACGCCCGAACCGCTGCGCCGAGGGCGAACACCCCCGTGGAAGGACCCTGCGTGACGCTCTTCGCCCCCGAGCCCCGCCGTCGATCGCGTGCCCGGACGCTCGGCTGGGCGTTCGTCATCGGGGCCGTCGTGCTCGGCCTCCTCGCGAGCTTCCTGCCGAGCCCGTACCTCATCGAGGTGCCCGGCCCGGTCTACAACACCATCGGCACGCAGGAGCAGGGCGAGGGCAAGGACGCGAAGCAGGTCGAGCTCATCCAGATCTCGGGCCGGAAGACCTACCCGACCTCCGGCGCGCTCGACATGCTGACGGTCGGTGTCCAGGGCGACGCCACGCACCGGCCGAGCTGGACGAGCGTCATCCGCGCGCTGTTCACGAAGTCGCAGGCCGTGGTCCCCGCCTCGGCGATCTACCCGCCCGGCACCACGAACGAGCAGGTCAGCCAGCAGGACACCGCGGACATGCAGCAGTCGCAACAGTCCGCGGTCGCCGCAGCCCTCGTGCAGCAGGACATCCCCGTGCCGACCGAGCTCGAGGTGGGCACGGTCCAGGAGGGTTCCGCCGCCGACGGCACGATCGAGAAGGGCGACGTCATCCGCGCGTTCGACGGCACCCAGCTCACCGAGGGCGTCGACGCGTCGAGCCTCCGAGCCGCGGTGGCGGAGCACGGGACGAGCAGCCCGGCAACGGTCACGATCGAGCGCGACGGCGAGGAACGCCAGGTCCGGGTCACCCCGCGCGAGCAGGACGGCACCGCGCTCCTCGGCGTCGGGGTGGTCGAGCGCTACGACTTCCCCTTCGACGTGAAGATCACCCTGCAGGACGTCGGCGGCCCCTCCGCCGGCATGATGTTCGCGCTCGGGATCATCGACGAGATCACGCCCGGCGAGCTCAACGGTGGCAAGCACGTCGCGGGCACCGGCACCATCACGGCGCAGGGGCAGGTCGGGCCGATCGGCGGGATCCGTCAGAAGATGTACGGCGCGAAGGACGCGGGCGCGACGATCTTCCTGACGCCCGCGGACAACTGCGACGAGGTCGTCGGCCACGTCCCGGACGGCCTCGACGTCTACAAGGTCGCCACGCTCGACCAGGCGGTCACCGACCTGCAGACGATCGCAGCCGGGAAGAGCACCGCGGGCCTCGCGCGCTGCACGTCGTAGGCCCGTCTTTCCGCGCCACGCGACGTGCGCGTACGTCGCGTTCCGTGCCTCCAGACGGTCTGCCGGGAGGCCCGGACCGCCTTCCTGAGTCCCCGTACAGTTTCACTGTCGGTCGCGACCAATAGGATCGACGCACTGACGGCCCGCCGCGCCGGGCCCGCCGGTCCGACACGTCTGGAGCACATCAAGTGACGACCACCTCGTCCACCTCGGGTCCATCCTCCTCTGGGCGGCGCTCGCCGCGGGTCCCGATCGTGGTCACGATCATCGTGCTGGCCGCACTGGTGATCGGCTTCTTCATCTTCGCCAGCCTCTACACCGACTACGCGTGGTTCGCGCAGCTCGGGTTCCAGCAGGTCCTCACCACGCGGTGGATCGCCGGGACGTCGATGTTCTTCGCCGGGTTCCTCGGCATGGCCGTGCCGGTCTACCTCAGCATCGCGCTCGCGTTCCGGTTCCGTCCGGTCTACGCGAAGCTCAACTCGCAGCTCGACCGCTACCAGCAGGTCATCGAGCCGCTGCGCCGCGCGGTCATGATCGGCATCCCGGTCGTCCTCGGCGTCTTCGCCGGGCTCTCCACGTCCGGTCGCTGGAGCATGGTGCTCGAGTACTTCAACCGGACGCCCTTCGGCAAGAAGGACCCGCAGTTCGGCCTCGACATCGGGTTCTACGTCTTCGAGCTGCCGTTCTGGCGCTCGGTCGTGGCGTACGCCTCGGCGGTCGTGCTCATCGCCGGGCTCGCCGCGCTCGCCGCGCTGTACCTCTACGGCGCCATGCGCTTCGGCGGGCGCGAGGTCCGCATCTCCCGGGCGGCCCGCGTGCAGCTGGCGGTCACGGCAGCTGTGTACATCGCGCTCCAGGCGGTGAGCCTCTGGCTCGACCAGTACGCGACCCTCGCGAAGAACAACTCGCTCATCACCGGTGCGCAGTACACGGACGTCAACGCGGTCATCCCCGGTCGCGAGATCATGGCCGGCATCGCGGCGATCGTCGCGATCCTCTTCATCGTGACCGCGGTCATCGGCCGCTGGCGCATCTCGATCGTCGGCACCGGACTGCTCCTGGTCGCCGCGATCGTCGTCGGCGGCATCTACCCGTGGATCGTGCAGCGCCTCCAGGTCAAGCCGTCCGAGGGGTCGTACGAGTCGTCCTACATCCAGCGGAACATCGATGCGACGCGGGACGCCTACGGGGTCGCCACCACGCAGGAGCGGAACTACGACGCGAAGACCAGCGCCTCCTCCGGTGCCCTGGCCTCCGACGCCCAGACGACGGCGAACATCCGCCTGATCGACCCGAAGATCGTCTCGGACACTTTCAGCCAGCTCCAGCAGTACCGGCAGTACTACAAGTTCCCGGACACCCTCGACGTCGACCGCTACGACATCAAGGGCCAGACCGAGGACACCGTGATCGCCGTCCGCGACATCAACCTCGACGGGCTCAGCGCCAAGACGAACACGCAGTACAACCGCACCTTCGTGTACACGCACGGGTACGGTGTGGCCGCGGCCTACGGCAACCAGCGCGCGAGCGACGGCAAGCCGGTGTTCCTCGAGTCGGGGATCCCCTCGAGCGGCGCCCTCGGCGACTTCCAGCAGCGCGTGTACTTCGGCGAGAACTCGCCGCAGTACTCGATCGTCGGCGCGCCGAAGGGTTCGAAGAACATCGAGCTCGACTACCCGTCCGGCTCCGAGGAGAGCGACGACGCGAACAGCGGCGGCAACGCCACGACGACGTACGCCGCGAACGGCGGACCGAGCATCGGCAACTTCTTCAACCGCCTCGTGTACGCGGCGAAGTTCCAGTCCGAGCAGATCCTGCTGTCCCAGCGCGTGAACGCCGACTCGCAGATCCTGTACGACCGCAACCCGGTGCAGCGCGTCCAGAAGGTCGCGCCGTACCTGCAGACCGACCAGGACGCGTACCCGGCCATCGTCGACCACCGCATCGTGTGGATCGTCGACGGCTACACCACCACGAACGCGTACCCGTACTCGCAGAGCGCCAGCCTCCAGGCGAGCATCAGCGGGGCGGAGTCGTCGGCCTACAGCACCGACCAGGTGAACTACATCCGGAACTCGGTGAAGGCCACGGTCGACGCGTACACGGGCAAGGTGACGCTCTACGCGTGGGACACCTCGGACCCGCTGCTCAAGACGTGGCAGAAGATCTTCCCGACGTCGCTGAAGCCGGTCTCCTCGATGAGCGCCGAACTCCTCGACCACGTCAGGTACCCGACCGACCTCTTCAAGGTGCAGCGGTCGATCCTCGCGACCTACCACGTCACCGACGCCAACTCGTTCTACTCGGGTGACGACGCGTGGCAGACACCGCAGGAGCCCACGAAGGAGGCGAACAGCGACTCGTCGTCCTCCGACTCGTCGGCGATCACGAACACGAACACCAACGGCCTCGGAGTCCAGACCACGACGACGACCAACGCCGACGATCTGCAGGACCCGTACTACCTGACGATGAAGGTGCCGGGTTCCGACACGAAGTACTCGCTGTACACGACGTACATCCCGCAGCAGTCGGGTCGTGGCGCGGACAGCCGGAACGTGCTGACCGGGTACCTCGCGGTCGACTCGGACGCCGGCGGAGCGGGCAAGGGCAAGAAGGCGTCCGGCTACGGCAAGCTCACGCTGCTGACGATGCCGAAGACGGACAACATCCCCGGTCCGCTGCAGGTGCAGAACCTCTTCAACTCGGACACGAACGTGTCGCAGGAGCTGAACATCCTGAAGCGGGGCAACTCGACCGTGAAGCAGGGCAACCTGTTGACGCTCCCGGTCGGCGGCGGCTTCCTCTACGTCCAGCCCGTGTACGTCCAGTCGACGTCGAGCGGTTCGTACCCGCTGCTGCAGAAGGTCCTCGTGGCGTTCGGTGACAAGATCGCGTTCGAGGACACCCTCGACCAGGCGCTCGACACGCTCTTCGGCGGCAACTCCGGGGCGAACGCGGGCGACCAGGGCGTCTCGGACGGCTCGTCGGACTCGGGTTCGGGTTCCGGTTCGTCGGACTCGGGGTCCTCGGACTCCGGCTCGTCCGAAAGCGGCTCGTCCGACTCCGGATCGACCGGTTCGGGCTCGTCGAGCTCCGGGTCCTCCGGATCGGGCAGCACGGACAACGCCGCACTGCAGAAGGCACTCGACGAGGCCAAGCAGGCGCTCGCCGACCGCCAGGAGGCGTACGCGAAGAACGACCTCGTGGCCGCGGCCGAGGCAGACCAGCGCCTGCAGGACGCGATCGAGGCCGCCACCAAGGCCGAGGGCGGCAACTGACACGCCGTGGCGGGGCGCTCGATTTGCACCCCGCCACGGGCCCCGCTAGGCTATTGGATGTGCCGCGGGGTGGAGCAGTTCGGTAGCTCGCTGGGCTCATAACCCAGAGGTCGTAGGTTCAAATCCTGCCCCCGCAACCAAGCGTCACACGAAGGCCCCGGTCCGATGGACCGGGGCCTTCGTCGTTCCCGCGTCACAGGTCTTCGGGGCGGTGATCGGAGCGGGCAGTACGCTCGCGGTATGGGCTCCCTCACGATCGCCGCTGCACAGTTCGCGCCCGTGGACGACCCGGCCGCCAACCTCGACACGATCCGGACGTTCGCGGAGCAGGCGGCCGAGCGGGGGGTGCAGCTCCTCGTGACGCCGGAGTACAGCTCGTACTTCACGGCCGACATCGACGACCGGTTCGTCGCCGCTGCGCAACCGCTCGACGGGCCGTTCGTCGCGGGGTTGCAGCAGATCGCACGCGACACCGGGATCGCGCTCGTCGTCGGCGTCGCGGAGACTGCCGACGCCCCGGGGCGCTTCCGCAACACGCTCGTCACGGTCCGGCCGGACGGCACGCTCGACGTGCCCTACCGGAAGGTGCACCTCTACGACGCGTTCGGCTCGCGGGAGTCGGACCGGATCGACGCGGGCGACCCGGATCAGCTGGCCGTGTTCGAGCTCGCCGGGGTCCGCGTGGGCCTCGAGACCTGCTACGACCTGCGCTTCCCGGAGGTCACCCGACGACTCGCCGCTCCGGAGCTCGGCGCAGCGGACGTGGTCGTGCTCCCGGCGGAGTGGGTCCGTGGTCCGGGCAAGGAGCACCACTGGCGGACCCTGCTCACGGCGCGCGCGATCGAGAACACGGTGTGGGTCGTCGGGGTGGGGCAGACGCCGCCGATCGGCGTCGGCGGCTCGGTCGTGCTCGATCCGTCGGGGGTCGCGGTGGCGGCTGCCGGAGCGACACCCGGGCTGCTCGTGGCGACGGTCGACACGGGTACGACGGACTCGATCCGATCGGTGAACCCCTCGCTGTCGCTCCGGCGCTACGCGGTCGTGCCGCGGGCGTGACCGCGCGGTGCTGCGCGGTCGTGCGGTGCGGCTGATCCAGCGGTGCTGCGCGGTCGTGCGGTGCGGCTGATCCGGCGGTGCTGCGCGGTCGTGCGGTGCGGCTGATCCGGCGGTGCCGCGCGGTCGTGCAGGGCGACGGACCGCGCGACGCGAGCGGTCTGCCGGAGGGGAGTCGTGCCTCCAGGCCGGCGCTGCAGGGAACAGCCGGACTCCGCGATGCGACCGACGCGGCCGCCGGATCGGCGCTAGACGGTCGGGGTGAGCGCCGCGAGGCGGGACGCCGCGTCCTCGAGTACGGAGCGCCGCTTGCAGAACGCGAAGCGCACGAGCGAGCGGTAGCCCGCGGCGTGCTCCGGCCGGACGAACGCCGACACCGGGACACCGACCACACCCGCCCGCTCGGGCAGGGCGAGGCAGAAGTCGCGCGCGTCCTCGAAGCCGAGTGGGGCGGCGTCGGCGATGACGAAGTAGCCACCGTCGGGACGCATGACGTCGAAGCCCGCGCTCCGGAGCCCGTTCGCGAGGAGCTCGTGCTTCGCAGCGAGCGTCGACGCGATGCCCGAGAAGACCTCGGTCGGCAGCCGGAGCCCGGCCGCGATCGCCGGCTGGAACGGTGACCCGTTCACGAACGTGAGGAACTGCTTCACCGACGTGATCGCATCGACGAGGGCCGGGGGAGCGGTCAGCCAACCGATCTTCCAGCCCGTCGTGCTGAAGGTCTTCCCAGCGCTCGAGATGGTCACCGTGCGCTCGCGAGCACCGGGGAGCGTCGCGATCGGCACGTGCGGGATCGCGAACGTCAGGTGCTCGTAGACCTCGTCGGTGACGATCAGGGCGTCGTACCGCTCGGCGAGCTCGACGACTGTCCGCAGGACCTCGGCGGGGAGGACGCGGCCGGTCGGGTTGTGGGGGGTGTTCAGCAGGACGACCCGGGTGCGGTCCGAGAACGCCGCACGGAGCGTCGCCTCGTCGGGGAGGAAGTCCGGCGCGGCGAGCGGGACGGTGACGTGGGTGCCACCGGCGAGTCGGACCAGCGCGCCGTAGGCGTCGTAGAACGGCTCGAACGTGAGCACCTCGTCCCCGGGCTCGACGAGGGCGAGGAGCGTCGCCGCGAGGGCCTCGGTCGCACCGGCGGTGACGAGGACCTCGCGGTCGGGGGCGACCTCGAGGCCGTACCAGCGCGCCTGGTGCTCGGCGATCGCCGCTCGGAGGTCCGGGGTGCCCCGCCCCGGCGGGTACTGGTTCGCGCCGTCGCGGATGGCCTGTACGGCTGCGTCGAGGACCTCCTGCGGGCCGTCCTCGTCCGGGAACCCCTGGCCGAGGTTGATCGCACCGGTCGCCGCCGCGAGGGCGCTCATCTCCGCG
>NZ_LDQC01000062.1 GCF_001475545.1 Curtobacterium luteum
GCGTCAGCGTCCGGTGCGTCAGCGTCCGGTGCGTCGCCGGAGGAACTCGCCGCCCGCGGCGCCTCCATGAAGGCCGCCGCCCGCTCGCGTGCCGACGGCCGCACGATGCGGGCGATCCGGAAGATCTCAGCGATCTTCATCCCGCTCATCCCCGCCCTGATCGCCTGCGGGCTCATCGCCGGGATCAACGGCATCCTCACGAACCTGCACTGGCTCCCGGCCGTGACCCCGTTCCTCGGGGTGCTCTCCAGCGGGTTCCTGTCGCTCCTCGCCGTGTTCGTCGCGATGAACGCCGCCAAGGAGTTCGGCGGCACGCCGATCCTCGGTGGCGCCGTCGGCGGGGTCGTCGTCGCCGCGGGGGTCGCGAACGTGACCGTGTTCGGCCAGACGCTCGCCCCCGGCCAGGGCGGCGTCCTCGGGGCGATGGCGGGCGGCATCCTCGCCGCCCTGGTCGAGCGGTCCATGCGGAAGCACACGCCCGACGTGATCGCCCTCATCGTCGTGCCGACCGTCACCGTCCTCGTCGCCGGCTCCGTCACCCTCGGCGTCCTGATGTCCGTCGCCGGGGTCGTCTCGGTCGCGATCGGCTCCGCCGCCACCTGGCTCCTCGCCAACGGGGGTGCGTTCGCCGGGTTCGTGCTCGGAGGGTTCTTCCTGCCGCTCGTCATGACCGGCATGCACCAGGCCCTCACACCCATCCACACCACACTCATCGACCAGACCGGGTGGACCGTGCTGCTGCCCGTCCTCGCGATGGGCGGCGCCGGGCAGATCGGCGCGGCCGTCGCCCTGTGGCTGCGCTTCCGCCGCAACGAAGCGCTCTCGCGGACCATCCGTGGTGCGCTGCCCGCCGGGCTCCTCGGCGTCGGCGAGCCGCTCATCTACGGCGTGACGCTGCCGCTCGGTCGGCCGTTCATCACCGCGTGCATCGGCGGGGCGTTCGGCGGCGGGGTCGTCGGCCTGTTCGACCAGCTCGGGCACTCCGTCGGCGCGATCGCGATCGGCGCCTCTGACCTGTCGCTCCTGCCGCTGCTCAACGGGTCGTCCGGGTACGGGTGGGCGTTCCTCGGCTACGGCTCGGGGCTGCTCGTCGCGTACGTCGTCGGCTTCGTCGCAACGCTGCTGTTCGGGGTGTCCGCCTCGGTGCGGGCCGACCTCGAAGCGCAGTCCGCCCCGGGTGCGCCGCTCGACGTCGTCGCCTCGGCGGAACCTGCGGACGCCGGCTCGCCCGTGGCGTCCGCAGCGGCCGCAGCCCGAACCGAGGCGAGTGCTGGCGCCGGTGCCGGCGCCTCGGCCGGAGCGATTCGCTGATGCGGACGGGCGCGAGCGCGTACCTCGGCCACGCGGAGCTCGCGGCGCCCACCTTCACCGCCGCGGCGGACGCCGGCGCGACGCTCGCCTTCACCTCGCTGCACATCCCGGAGGACTCCCCCACGGGCGCCCGAGAGGCCGCGGCCGCGATCGTGTCCGCCGCCACTGACTGCGGCCTCGCGGTCGTCGCCGACGTCTCCCCGAACACGGCCCGGCTGCTCGGCGACGACCCCTGGGCGTTCCTCCGGTCCATCGGCGTCGCACGGGTCCGGATCGACTTCGGCTTCCCCGACGCCGTCATCCGGTCCATCGCCTCCGTCCTGCCGATCGCCCTCAACGCGAGCACGCTCAGCCACGACGACCTCGAGCCGTTCGCCGACCTCGACGTCGAGCTGATCCACAACTTCTACCCGCGGGAGTGGACCGGCTTGGCGCTGTCCTCCGTCGCCGCGTCGGCAGCCGCCGCACGGTCGTTCGGGTGGCGGCTCGGGGCCTTCATCGCGGGCGACACGGTCCGACGCGGGCCGCTCGACGAGGGGCTGCCCACCGTCGAGGCGCACCGGAACGCACCGCCGCTGCACCAGGCGCTCGCACTGGCCGGGGTGGGCGTGGACGACGTGTACGTCGGCGATCCGTCACTCTCCGAAGGGTCGTGGTCGCGGCTCGGGACGTTCGTCCGCGACGGGGTCGTCGTGCTCGACGGCAGCGCCGTGCCCGGGGTCCACCCCGCGGTCCTCGCAGCGCTGGACGTCCCGGATCGCGAACGACCCGACGCCGCCGAGGCGATGATCCGCCTGGAGCACTCCCGGGAGCGCTTCGCCGACCTGCCGCTGCCCGAGACCGGCGGTCAGCCCCGTTCAGCGGGCTCCGTCACCGTGCAGTTGCCGTCGGCCGGGCGCTACCGCGGCGAGGTCGCCGTCACCCTGCGTGACCTGCCCGCCGACGACCGGGTCGCGGTGCTCGGGACGGTCGCAGATGCCGTGCGTCCGCCCGCCCGGACAGCTCTCAGCGTGCGACTGGCAGACCCGGCGTCCGGCCCGGGCGCTGACTGACCGGTACCGGACACCGACGCCTCGATCGTCGGACGGCGGGAAGGCGGACGGGAGGCTTGACCCGCCCCAGCAACGTACGCCACGCTGGCAGGGCGATCCGGACAGGAGGCGCGACCCACCTCCGCAACGCACGCCGCGCTGGCAGGCCGGTCCGCGCCTCCAGGCCGACAGCGGGGCCGACGGGCGGATGATCGAGCCCGTCCCTGCGCTCCCGAAATGAGCACACCGGCCCGCACCGAACGTGACCTCGACCGACTCGTCGATTGCTCCGACGCGACCGTCGCCATCGCGATCACGCTGCTGATCCAGCCGTTGGCTGACCTCGCGGGTGAGGTCCACGGAGGCGCGGGGGCTGGCGAACTCCTCCGTGACCACCGGGGGTCCATCGTCGAGTTCGTCGTCAGGTTCTGGGTGATCTCGCGGTTCTGGCGACTCGGCCACCAGGTGTTCGAGCACGTTCAGTCGGACAGCCCGCTCGTACTGCGGCTGAACTTCGTGTGGCTCATCAGCATCGCGTCCCTGCCGTTCGCCGCGAACTTGCTCGACACCACCGACACCGGCCGAGCCGCTCACGCGGTGGACCTCAGCACGATCATCGGGCGAGCCTGTCGCGCACCGCGATCGAGTTCGCGCTGCGTCGCTCCCCTGAGCTGCTGTCGACACCGCTCGCCACGAGGAACAAGGGGATCATCGCCGCGGGGCTCCTCGCGGCGGCCCTCGTGCTGGCCGTGCTCTTCCCCGACGTCGGGCTGTTCCAAGTTCTGCTCCTACTGCTGCAGGGGCCGATCGGCCGGCTGCCGCATCGGCGGTCGTCGTAGGGGTTGCGCACCGACCCTGGCCGCAGTGGCGAGCACCGCTAAGGAAGGTCAGTAGGGCGCGGATTCAGAGGGGTTCCGAGGTCCGGCACCTCCCTCGGCACCGGTCACCGAGAGGGCAGCCGAGATGACGATGGCGAGTCCGAGACTGCTGTGCCTAGAGCGTCGGATCACCGGTCAACCCCGTCTGCCACTCGGACACGTGCCAACGCTCTTTGCGGACACGGAACGTAGGTCGCCGATGTCAGCGCCCCTCCCGGCAGCGCGAAAGAGACTCAATCAGCGGGATGCTGTTGGCGATTCGGACGGGCGGGGATTCAGCGGCGTCCCGAGCTTGGGCGGAACGCCAGGCACACAGTGCCCGTAGATGATGATGCCGACGAAGTTGGGATCGGTTTGAAACTGGAACCCGTACCCGTCAGCAGCGGTTCCCCCGTTGTAGCCGTTCGGGTAGCCGATGACCGTCCGGGCGGGCGACAACGTCTTGTCGTGCTGCACGCGGATGCCTTCGATGCCCAGCTTCGACTTGAGCCTCTCTGCGACCTGCTTCGTCAGGTCATCGGGCGTGCCCGAGAGAGACTGGTTCCGGATCGCGGTGAGCATGAACTGCGCGCCCGCCTCGCCCTGCGAGGAACAGCCGTTCCATTCTGATTCGGTCCCTCCGTCCCAACCGTCCTCTCCGACAACCGACTTGATCGCGGCGAAGATGTCGAGCACGTTCTGATGTGACTCCTGCAATGTCATGGATGAGTCCTTGCTCGCTGGGGCGTGAGGTCCGGTGTCGGTGCAGCCGGTGATGAGGGTGGCAACGATCGCGCACAATGCGCCTACCGTGGTCCATCGGTCACAGCGTCGGATCACCGGTCAGTCCTGTCTGCCACTCGTACATGAACCAATTGTCCTTTGTCTGCTGCCGCATACGGTCGAAGGGAGCGCCAGCTTCCGGAATCTGATCGCCGAGACCCATCGTTGCTTTCGCGGTGTTGTACTGCGCGGTCGTGCCGTTGTCGAAGTACGAGTAGCGGCCTTGGTCGTTGCCCTCGCGGCCGTCGTACGGGCCGTGGTGGGTGACGCCGTGCAACTCGTCGGCACCGCTTCCTTGCGTTTCAGAACTGAAGTCATGGGCATCCCAAGACAGTTCGGTCGGGTCCTGCCGACCTGAGAGGTTCTGGCCGGTGATCGCCCACGCATCCTTCGCTCCCTGGCTTGCGAAGACCTCACCCTTCGGCACCTGGAGTGCGCCAGCGTTCGGTGCTACGTCCGTGACCCCCGCGGACCCGAGGAGCACGACGTGGTCGGCATGCGTCTTCGTCAGCGCGATGGTGGCCACGTTCGTTCCGTACGAGTGCGCGACGACAGACAAGTCCGCGTCCTGGCCAGACGCCGCACGAACTGCGTCAAACCCGTTCAGATCGGCGGTGAGGGCGTCGGCGCCGGTGTGCGCTCGTCCATTCGCCACGACCGAGGCGAACGACAGATCGTCCGCCATCGGTCCGTGATACCCGATCCAGGAGACGACCGCCACGTTGGAGGGGGCAGTCTTACCGAGCAGCGCTTGTTCCGCTCGCATACCCGCGGCGATCGTCGCGTAGTTCTGCACGGTCCCGTCCTGGTACGTCGCCGTGTTCATGCCGGGCACGATGTACGTCATGTGAGCGGCGTTGTCCATGTCACCGGAAACGATCTGCGCCAGCGGCGGTCGGTCATCGACGAGCGAGATGAGCGAGACGGCCTTCGTGTCCAACGTCGTCTGGATGTTCTGGTACCCGTCGCGCTGCCGCTCCCAGGTCTGCAGCTGTGCTCTCGCAGCCGCGGCAGCCGCTGGGCTCGAAGCGCTCTTCAACTGCTTCTTCCAGTACGCCGTCTTCTGTTTCGCTTCGGTGAGCTTGGCGTCGAGCACGGTCGTGTTCGCTCGCGCCCTCGCCCAGTAGGCGACGCCGTTCAGGTTCCCGAGCGCCGCCGGGATCGCCGCGACGAACGCATCCTGCTCAGCGGAGTGTGCACCGTCCGGGCCGGACAAGGCGTTCCACCAGAGCGCCACGTCCTTCGCGTCCATGCGCGCCAGACGTGCAGCAATCGTCGGATCATCCCGGAGCGCGGCGATCGACTCCTTGTCGAGCGAGCCGAGCCACGTGAGGAACTGCCCGTCACTCATTTTTGCCACGGCCGCGGCGGACTGCAGCTTGCCGACGACCTCCGGTGCTTGCAGGGCCGAGGTCACCTGACGATCGGCAGCATCGCGCCGCGTCACCAGCTCGTCCCACTGCATGGACAACCGCGCTTGCAGTCCGGCAAGACTCGCCGCTCCGTTCTGCAGCTGGTGCAGCTTGGTCGTGTCGGACTCCACCGCATCCGCGCGCTGTGCCGTCACGGTCGCTGAGCGGATCGCTCGCGCATTGGCCGCGATCTCGTCGGTCGTGTCCTGCTGGGCCGTCTGGACGCGGTGCGCTTCGTCCTGGATCCGCTGCACCTCGGTCGCGTACGTGTCCAATGCCGACGCAGCTTCGTCGAGTCGCGCCGCGGTGCGCTGCGCACTCGCGGGCACCGTCGCCGCCACCGCGACGAACCGCTCTTGCGCTTTCCCGCTCCACCCGGACTGCGCGGACGCAGCGGCGTCCACCACGTGCCGGGCCCCCGCACGAACCGCGTCGGCGTGCTGCGTGTGCAAGCGTGCGAGCCGACGGATGCCGTTCGGATCGCCCGCTGTCGGATCGGCAGTCATCGCAGCTTCGCCGCCAGCCCCGCGTCCGTCTGCTCCATCTCCGAAGCAGCGTCCTCGACGAACCGGCTCAACGTGTCCGCGTCATCACCGAGTGAACGGACCATTGCATCCTGCGCCCGTGCCGACGACGTGAACGCCGACGCCACGAGATCGGAACCGAAGCATCCGGCGTCAGCCTCCGAGAGCGCACGCTCCGCCCCGAACTCCGCCGCGGCGTTCTTCGCTTTCGACGCCACCGAATGCATCACCGACGCATCGACCGTCAGATCCCCCAACGCTGCCCCCTTCACTAGCCAACGCTCGGTCAGCATAACGCGGAATTCCACCGTGATGTACCAGCCTGCGTCCACCTTGTGGATCGTCGCTCCAAACGCGGGATCAATCGGCGCACTGCTGCATCGACGTTCCTCGTAGGGTGGAGCGCATGGGGGACTACGAGGACATCGCTCGCCGAGCGTGGCGGCGGACGACCTGGATCGCGATCGGCGGCTTCGTCGTCGGGGCGATCGTGGGCGTCTTCCTCGCGGGCGGAGAGTCGGCGCTCAGGACCCTGCTCATCGTCGTCGGCCTCGGGCTGAGCATCGGTGGCTTGAGCGGAGCGGTCTCGCTGTTCACGATCGCGTCGCGGCTCGCACCGTCGATGCAGTGGCCCGTCCGGGAGCTGGACAGGGCTGACCGCCGGACGGTGCGCCGAGCCGTGTACTCGGGGCAGCCGATCGAGACGAACGGTTCGGACGTCGCTCACCGTGCGGCCGACTGGGCTCGCGGAGCGGTCGTCACGCTCCCGGTCAACCTCGGGCAGTTCCTGCTGCTCTACCTCGGGATCGGCGGTGCGCAGCTGCCGAACATCATCAACGACGATCCGTGGGCGTCCAGCTTCGCCCGCATCTTCTTCGGCGCACTCGTCCTGGTCGCGATCGGGCTCAGCGTGTCGTTCGTCCGGAACATCCGCGGAGCCCGCCGGTACCTCGCTGTTGTCGGGAGCCGGTAGCCCGTGCCGTTCACCGACGCCTCCATGATCCTGCTGAGGAAGCTCGCGACCTACCTCCCCGACGAGGAGGACTCCGGCGCCACCGAGTTCGTCCCCGGCTACGTCCGCGGGGCGATCCGCCGGTTCGAGATCGGCGGACGGGTCACGCTCACACCCGAGATGCTCTGGTTCCGGGCGCACCCGATCAACTCCGCGCCCGGGACCCGCTTCGGGATCCCCGTCGAGGAGATCACCCGGCTCGACGACGTCTCGAGCGGCCTCCGGAAGAAAGTCCGGGTCACGATGCGGAGCGGGATGGCCCCGACGTTCCTGATGTGGGGCATCCCTCGCTTCATCGACGCGGTCGAGCGGGCGCGCGCCGCGCTCTGACTCCTCCCAGCGGCTCGACGGCTCGGCGGCTCGACGGCTCGACGGCTCGGCCTGGAGGCATCGATCACCCCCGCGTCGCCTGGCCGGTGTCGGAGAGTCCCCCCATCGAACCCTCCGACACCGGCCGTCCCCCGGTCACCGTCTCGCGAGCAGTCACGCCGCCGCTGCGCGGGCGGTCAGCGCCTGCTCACTCAGCGTGACGAGGTCGTCCGCGCGGATCCCGGGCCAGCCGTGCAGGAGCTCCCGCCACTCCGACGGGAGCGCACTCGCCCCGTACAACGCGCCCGCGAGACCACCCGCGATGGCCGCGACCGTGTCGGTGTCGTTCCCGGTGCGGACCGCTCGGACGAGGGCGTCCTCGAGGCTCGAGCTCCGCTTCACCGCCGCGTACGCAGCCTGGAACGCCGACACGACCCAGCCGTTCGAGTCCGTGAAGTCCACCGGCTCCGAGTGCTCCGCCGTGACGATGCGGTCGACCCAGATGCGACGCTTGTCGAGGTCGAGCAGGTCGAGGCCCGCCATGACGTCGAGCTCGCCCGTGAGGACCGCCTTCCGGATCGCCACGCACCAGAGCACGCATGCGTCGCCCGCGTCGGACTCGTAGTGCGTGAGGTCACTGATCGCCCGCGCGGCCTCGGCGAGCCGGAGCTCCTCGTCGACCGCGCCCGTCAGGTACCCGAGCACCAGGGGCGCCGTCCGCATGAGCGAGCCGTTCCCCGCCGACCGCCCTCGGTTCTCGTGTTCCTGCCGGGCCGCAGCCCGCGCTGCTGAGGCGATCCGTGCCTCCAGGCCGGTCAAGACGTTGCGCGTCTGGATGCCGACGTCGGGCGCGGTCCGTGCCCAGTCGGCCCAGGCGGCCACCAGGCCGTTGAGGGCCGACTCGCTGGCTGGGTCGCCGCCGCGGGCGAGGGTGCGGAGGATCGGGACGGCCATGCTCGTGTCGTCGGTCCACTCCCCCGGCGCCCAGCCGAAGGAGCCGCCGCCGGCCATCCGGATCGGGGTGGGGTCGGGGACGGCGGGACGGAACTCGTAGCCGGCGCCGAGGGCGTCGCCGGCGGCGGAGCCGAGGACGGCGCCGATCGCGCGGTCGCGGGTGGTGGGGTTCATGGCCGCCTGCCTTCCGGTCGAGGTTTGCGCGGTTCTGCGCTAACTGGTCTCACTGTTCCATGTCGTCGCAGTTTGCGCAAGTGTGCGTAAACTCGTCGGCGTGACTTCGTCTGTGTACCGCGATCCTTCCGGCAAGCGCCTGGTCGACTACCCGCGGCCCTCGGTGGCTGTGGACACAGCGGTCCTGACCGTGCCTGTGGGGGAACCGCTGTCGGTCCTGCAGGTGCGCGATGCCGTCGACGGGGACTGGCGGCTACCGGGGACGTTCGTGCACGAGGGCGAGCGGCTGGCCGCGGCCGTGTTGCGGTCGCTGTCCGACAAGGCGGGCGTGACCGGGCTGGCGCCGTCGCAGTTGCACGTGTTCGACGATCCTGCACGGGACAGTCGGGGGTGGGTGTTGTCGGTGGCACACCTCGATGTGGTGCCCGTGTCGTCGCTGTTGTCAGCAGGGCTTGACGCTTCGCGGGCGCGGCTCGTCCCGGTCGACGACGCGGCGGGGATGGTGCACGGGCACGACGAGATTGTGACGTTCGCGGTGGCCTCGTTGCGGGCGCTCTACGCTGCGGCGCCGGACCCGCGGGGGCTCGTGGCGGAGCCGTTCACGATGACCGAGCTGCGGCGGGTGCACGAGGCCGTGGCGGGGCGGGCGCTGCAGCCGGACTCGTTCCGGAGGGCGATGCTGCCGAGGCTCGTGGCGACGGACGAGAAGCGGGCGGAGGGGCCGGGAAAGCCGGCGGGGACGTACCGGCGGATCGAGCACCAGTAGCGGTCTCGTTCCTGCACAGTCAGCTCCGGCGACCGCCTGCCCACAAGTCGACGGCACCGCTCGACGGACGCCGTGCTGCACGGCGCATCCTGCTCGTGATGGGGCATTGGGAGGCTGACGACGCTCGACGGCGGCACATGGCGCGCTTCGGTCGCCGGGACACGGCGCCTGAACTCGCCCTGCGACGCGAGCTCCACCGCCGCGGTCGGCGCTTCTTCGTGGACCGGCAGGTGAGCAAGCGATGCCGGGTGCGGCCCGACCTGGTCTTCCCTCGCGCCCGGATCGCGGTGTTCGTTGACGGGTGTTTCTGGCACTACTGCGAGGAGCACGCGCACCTGCCGAAGGCGAACGCTGAGCTCTGGCGCCGGAAGTTGTTGGCGAACCGTCAGCGGGATGCGCAGAACGAGGCGATCCTCGTGTCCGAGGGGTGGCGGGTCCTCCGGTTCTGGGAGCACGGTGACCCGGCGGCTGCCGCGACGAGAGTCGAGCGGGAAATCGACCGATGGGACTCCATCGCCCGTTCCGCCGGACGCCGCGCGCACCACGGCAGGATGGATCCTGTGATCGAAGTCGTGGCAGGAGTCCTCACGCGTGCGGACGGAAGGGTCCTCGCCTGCCGACGGGCTCCAGGCCGGTCCGCGGCGGGCCAGTGGGAGTTCCCCGGCGGGAAGGTGGAGCGGGATGAGCTGCCAGAAGCAGCCCTTGCACGAGAACTCCACGAGGAGCTCGCCATCGATGTCGTCGTCGGCGAACGGATCGATCGCTCCACGACGACCGTCGGGGGAACCGAAATCGACCTCGCGAGCTACCGCATCCATTGGTTGTCGGACCAACAGGTCGCCAGCTCGGACCATGACGAACTGCGATGGCTGTCGCCTACGGAGCTCGCAGACGTCCGCTGGGCAGAACCAGACCTGCCGACAGTCCGCCTCCTCCAGGCGGAACGGCCTACGGGCTGACGCTCGTGAAGCCGTCCTCCGTCGACTGCCACCACACGGTGATCCCGACGGAAGTAGCCAACTCCATCATCGACGCGCCCGGTTCCGCCGGCAGGAGGATCGCCGGAGTCACCGTCAGGCCACGACGTCGTGCGACCGCCGCGTAGTCGAGCGCCTGCCCGATCGCCGTCCTGACGAAGATCCTCGCGGTCGACTTCTTCGCCTCGACGACCTGGGACAGCGTCGGCACGTACAGGTCCGGCACGATCGTCACCCCGTCCTCGGTGAGACGCAGCACCTGCACGTCCTCACCCCGAGCACGGAGCCATTCACCGAATCGCGTTTGCAGCTCGAACTCGCGACGGGAGACGGCTCGCACCGACTCGCCTTCGTCGACGCGGCGCACCTGGTACTCGCTGAAGTCGAGGGGCTGCCAAGCAGTCGTGACCGGAGGCGCAGCGGTCACCAACTCCCGAGCCGAAGAACCGCCCTCCTCGGCGACGAGCACGGGCAAGAGCGACGTGTCCGCGTCGACCGCGACGAGGTTGAAGACCAGTCCTTCCCGTTCCGGGGACGACCCGGTCCCCGGGAACCGCTCCCACGTGAACGGCGGATCAGCGAGCGCAAAGCTACCGACGTAGGTCACGGTGCCCTGGCCTCGGAACACACGGATGGGACGACCGATCTCCTCGGAGTCCGCCAGGGCCTTGTTGTTCGAGGTCAGCGTCTGGTCACCGTCCTGCCCCTGACCGCTGTAGCGGAAGACGCCGTCGCTGCGGAGCCCCTCGTGCACGCCGTAGCCGTGCTTCCCGCCGCCGTCGCTGGTGAAGACGAGCATCTCGTTCGTCGCCACGACCCGTGTGATGCCGTCCTGCCAGCTCCCGCCACCGAGACGGTTGTGCAACTCACGACGACCGATGCTCATTCCGATCGGGATGTCCCAGACCATTTCCATTCCCCTCGTTATGGAAACGCTAAGCGAGGCTTCCGCAGTGGAGCGAACGTCGCCCAGCCCCCAGAACGGGTGCTGCCTTGACGGTTGCTCAGGAGCGAAGATGATTCGGTACCGGAACGTTCGGGGAGGGCGCCGGTGTGATCAGGACACTCCTCAGGGGAGCACCATCGTGACCATCGCCGGTACCTCTGCCGGGGCAGAAGCCCGTCGGCTCCGCGGCCGAGCCGACGAACACCGGCGGCAGGCTGACGAGGACGAGCAACAGGCGGGACGCTACGAGATCGCCGAGCGCACGGAGGCCGAGACCGCACGGGTCCTCGCCCCACTCGCCGGCATCGGCTACCACCTCCTCGCCGACCGGCGGTGGCCCGGGAGCATGCACGCCCAGGTCGACATGATCGTCGTCGGCAGCGCCGGCGTCTTCATCGTCGACACGAAGGCCTGGCGCGAGGTCTCGGTCCACGGCGACCGCATCCACCGCGGGCAGGAGGACGTCACTGCCGACGTCGCTCGTCTCGCGGACCTCGTGTACGGAGCGGAGGCGGCCCTCGCCGAGATCGGTCTCCCGCCGGGCGAGGTCCACGCGGTCGTCGCACTCGCCGACCAGCGCCGGATGCACGCGCGCGTCGCCTCGGTCGACGTCATCGGAGTCCACGACCTCCGCGGTCACATCACGAAGCGCAACGCACGGTTGTCCCCCGTCCGTGTCGACCAGGTGCTCGCCGCTGTGATGGCACACTTCCCCGTCATCGACGGCGCCCAGTCCCCCGAACAGCAGCTGACCGTTCCGGAGCCGGTCCTCCCCCGCCAGGACCTGTCCCAGCCTGCGCTCATCGACGACGCCGAGCTCGCTGAGCAGCTCCTCGACGGCGTCCTCGAGGCCCCCATCGAGGAGTGGATGGCCTTCCTCGACCCGTCGCAGGCCAAACTCGTCCGCCGCAACTTCAACGGCCCGGCACGCATCCGCGGGGCGGCCGGCACCGGCAAGACCGTGGTCGGCATCCACCGCGCCGCCTACCTCGCCCGCGCGAGTACCGGTCGCGTGCTGTTCGCCACCTACATCGGCACGCTCCCCAAGGTGCTCGCGTCGCTCTTCGAGCGCCACGCGCCCGAACTGGTCGACCGGGTCGACTTCGTCGGCGTCCACCAGTTCGCGACGCGTCTGCTGAAGCAGCGTGGCATCCGGTTCCATGTCGACGAACGGGAGGCGCGGCTCGCGTTCGACGATGCATGGAACGCGATCGGGGCCTCCAGTCCGCTGCGCGCATCGCGCTTCACACGCCGCTACTGGGAAGACGAGATCACGCACGTCATCAAGGGACGGGGCCTGACCCGCTTCGAGCAGTACGCAGATCTGGCCCGCGTCGGGCGAAAGCACGGGCTGCCCGTCGAGGTCCGGCAGGCGGTCTGGGACCTGCACGCTGCCTACGACCGCGGCCTCCGGAAGCGCGGCCTCACCGACTGGGAGGACGTCGTCCTTCTCGCCCGCGATGCACTCCGCGAGCGACCGCTCGCAGGCTACGACGCGGTCATCGTCGACGAGGCGCAGGACCTGTCGTGCGCGATGGTGTCGTTGCTGCACTCGCTCGTCGGGGACCGACCAGACGGCCTGACGCTGATCGGAGACGGACAGCAGACGATCTACCCGGGCGGGTACACGCTCGGAGAAGTCGGGATCAGCCTCGCGGGGCGCGGCGTCGTGCTCGACGTGAACCACCGGAACACTGCGGAGATCCTCGACTTCGCGAAGCAGATGGTCGCAGCGGACTCCTTCACGGACATCGAGGGCCTCAACGGCGCCGGCGATGCCGTGTCCGCTGTCACGCGGAACGGACCCGCGCCTGTCGTACACCGCGCTGCGGGACGTGCCGACCACGATGGCGCGATGCTCGCTCGTCTGACCGAGGTGCTGCGACTCGTCGGGACCTCGCACGGCGACGTCGGGATCCTGACCGCGACGAACCAGCAGGCGCACGACGTCATGACCGTGCTCCGCGCAGCTGGCATGCCCTGCGTGTCACTCAAGGACTACGGCGGGAAGCCGGCCGACGCGGTGAAGGTCGGCACCGTCAAGCGGGCGAAGGGTCTCGAGTTCAAGCAGGTGCTGCTCGCTCACGTCCGGAGGCGGCTGCTCGCCGATGCGCCTGCGTCGATGAGCGAGGCCGATCGGGAGCGGCGCGAACTCGAGCGCCGGGAGTTGTACGTGGGGATGACCCGGGCGCGGGACGGGCTGTGGGTCGGGGCCTACCGCTGAACGTCGGCCGGCTCACACCCCTCAATCTCCGTTCTTGCAACTGAGGCCGAAGAAGCGAAGCGATCGAAGAAGGCGTCGAGCAGTCGAATCACGCGCTGCTTCTTCTCACCGTGGCCGTCGTCCGCAGAGAACCTTGGCACGGGCGGCAGCTTGGTGATCGCGGTGCCGCAGCATTGAGTCGTGTCAGCAGGCTGGTGCGGTCGCCCTGGAGGCCTCTGGTCGCCGCCCAGCCAACCAGTGCACCGCGGACGGGGTCGCGTTCCGGGTGGAGCTCGATGAACGCGAAGCGGCGCCGCATGGCGGCGTCGAGCATCGCGATCGAGCGATTGGCGGTGTTCATCGTGCCGATGACGAAGATGTTGCTCGGCAGGGTGAAGGGCTCGTCGCTGTAGAGCAGGGAGATCTCGCTGTCGCGTACTCGAGCAGGAAGTACAGCTCGCCGGAGACCTTCGCGATGTTGCCGCGGTTGATCTCGTCCATGACGAGGAAGTAGTTCGCTTCGGGGTTGGCGGCGGCGCTGTCGGCAAGGCGTCGGAGCGGCCCCTTCCATATCCTCCGTCTGCTGCAACGCGGGCTTCTGCCGCCAGAGCGAGCGGCTCGACGTAGAAGAAGCGCTGACCCGTCCACGTTCTGCTGCAGTGCGATGGCCATCTGCTGGGATAGCGCGTCGGGGTCGTCCTCCATCTGGCCCTTCACCTCGTGAACGGCGAGGGCCTCCAGCCCTCCGAACTGTTCCACCCCGTCGACTTTGACCCCTCCGGCTACCGCACGCGCGTGCAGGGTTTGGCCCACCATCGCGATCTTGAAACAGTCAGCTCAGGGCCGCGCACCGGAAGCGCCGTACGTAACGCGCGTCATGTCCGCCCCGAACGGGTGGTGGCGAGTCGCAACGGTCCAGACCAGACTTGTTGACACAATGCTCACTTTGTAGTTGGAGGTGGTACGTCGTGCTGCGGAGAGCCGAGAACGTCACGATGAGGCATCGCGTGAACTTGTTCACTCGACGGGGCCGGGTTGAGTTGACGTTGGGAAAGTCCACCTACTACGTCGGCGCCAAGCTCAGTAAGGACGAGCTCCAAGCGATGATCTCCGCGTCGGATACGGTCCCCGCCCGGATTGGCAGCGTCAAAGAACGGCAGTACTGGTGGTTCCGTGGGCGCTGGTTCTGGGACAACGACGGCCTCGTGTCGGACCAGGTCTACGCGTTGCTCGAAACCCGAGAACGGCGTCAAGCCGCCACGATCGCGAGAGCACAAACGATCGTGAACACGCCGGCCGAGCCCACCAGCTACCGTCGAGGCGCGATCCGCTCTGATGTGAAGCAGCTGGTCTGGGCACGTGACGGGGGCCGCTGCGGCACGTGCGGCTCGACTTCTGAGCTCCAGTTCGACCACATCATCCCTGTGTCTCGCGGGGGCAGCAGCCATGCCGAAAACCTGCAGGTGCTGTGCGGACCGTGCAACCGGCGCAAGGGTGCCTCGGTCGTTTGATTGATCCGCGAAACTCAAAGGAAGAACATCGCGTGCCTCACCCCCAGACCATTCAGGTGTACCTGCCCCAAGGAGAGCCGACAGGGATCCGGATCGCAACGGTCACGACGCGCACAGTCACGGTCGTCGACGTGCCGCGGCCGCTGCTCGCACGCTTCTTCAAGATGGGCGAGGCGTCGCAAGTCGGCATGTACTTCCTGATTTCTGACGACCCGGAGGATCGCGTCGCTTACATCGGTCAATCCGGAGACGTCGGTCGACGATTGTCCCAGCACCAGGGCTCGAGGGATTTCTGGACGCGTGCCCTCGTTGCAGTCTCCTTGACACGTGACTGGACAAGCACACACGTCGCTTACCTCGAGTGGCTGGCCATCGCTCGAGCACAGGAAGCGGGTCGGTACCGTCTCGAGAACGGCAACCAAGCATCGAACCCATTCACCCCTGCTCCCCTCGAAGCGGACTGTCGGGAGTACTTCGAGACGATCGCAATGCTCGCCGGGGTCCTCGGTGTGCCGCTTCTTGAGCGCCAAGTATCGATCGCTGATTCGGATGCGGACGATCACCCCGGTCAGCCGGGTGACGCGACGGGCGAGCTCTTCCTCAACGACCGGGCCTGCACCGGGATTGGCAACCAGCTCTCCGACGGTTTCACCGTTCGAACCGGCTCGATAGGAAGGATGCAGCTCCAAGCGTCGGCGCCCGGTCGTCTCGCCGATCTGCGCAGTCGGCTCCTCAGTGCGGGCGACATCGAGGCCCACGACGACAAGTTCACGGTTCTGCGAGATCTCGCTTTCCCGAGTCCCAGTGCTGCAGCTCAGTTCCTGACAGGCACCAGCGTCAACGGTCGGAAGCTCTGGAGGGATCGTCAAGGACGCTCGATCAACGAACTTGAACAGATCGCTGTCGAGAGCGCCGAACACGACGTCCTCTAGGCGCTCTTTACGAATGACACGACCCAGTAGCGGAGGAGAGGCCCGGGGCGCTGACTGCCCTGCTCGTGCAATCCGGCAACAATCAGTATGTGGGGGCGCTCGTGCGAGCACGAATGTTCTCGAGCCTGCGACCATCGAAGCGTAGTGAGAGCGCCAGACCCGCTGTCTCCGTGAGGCGCTCCTCCGCTGCGCTTTGCGACTTCTCTTCGGAAGCGCGCATCCGGAGTTTTAAAGCGGGAGCATCGATCGGCGGCGCCTTCGGCGCACTCAGGCATCCGTTCGCAGTAGTGGCGGAACCGCGCGGACAAGCGCTTGTCCGCGCGGCTGCGGCGAGGTCGTCGGCTACCGGTGGTCGTCGGGGTCGCCCGGGACGCAGAGCGAATCGACGCTGACGTGGGCGCGGACCCTCGTGGCCGCGATCGACGCACGTGGCTTGCCGTCGGCCCGTGCGACGACCGCGGTCACCGTGCCGGTCTCGGGGTCCATCTCGGTGCGGGTCCTCAACAGCTCGTAGCCCTCGCGTTTCCAGTGCGCTCCAGTCCGATCGACGAGCGCTTCTGGGTCGGCGGGCCGGACGACCTCGACGAAGTAGCTGAACTGGACTGCCTTGCGCCCGTCGACTTTGCAGTCGTTCACCACCGGCTGCGGAACGCCCTGGGCCCAAGTGTCCGGCGCGAGCGCGAGGACCGACCGGAGCTCCGACACCGCCTGCGCCTGCGCGGCCTCGACCGATACAGGGCGGGTCGGCCCGGCGGAGGAGCACGCGCCGAGGGCGGCAATGGCTGCGACAGCGAGGAGCCCCGCGACGCTTCGCGAGGGCGCGCGGTAGGGCGCTCGCCGCTGCATCTTCGGTTTCGCCCGAACAGCCCGAGCGGGGCCTGGCCGCATCGTCATTCGTCACTCGTCATAGTCGTCGATGGATCCCTCGGCGCACGGCGAAGTGATCCGCACGACGACTGACCTTGTGTTCACCTGGTAAGCGGCTCCCGCGGCTCCGAAGGCATCGGCTGTCGCCGAGTACAGGATCCCACCGTCGCCGCCGAGGTCATTCTCCGACGGATCGACCGTCAGGCGCTCCGAGCTCCACAGGCGCTGGAAGGCCTGTGCAACCGATCGAGCATCCGTCGCGGTCTTCATCGACACGAAGTAGCTGAATCCGACGCCACCTGGGCATTCCTCGGCAGACGGCTCCGGAGTGTCCGGCCACGGTAGGTCGACCGCCGCCTCCGTCTTCCGCAGCAGCTCGACTGCCGAGGCCTCGGCTTCGATCGGTGATGGCATGGGTTGATTCCCTCCAGCACACGCCGTCACGCCGACTGAGACGAGCGCTCCCATCACGATGAGATTCTCGATCCTTCGCTGAGCCCTCACGGCTCCGTGACCTCCGCCAGCTCGCGCGGCACAGGGGTTTCGATGTCCATGTACCCGAGGTCACCGGTTCTCTGGCGCGCGGTGACCCCGTGGATGCTCACGAGGCAGGCCACGAAGCTGGTTGCCGATGCTTGTCTCGGAACCGATCCGGTCCGACACTCAGGCACATCGTTCATCCCTCGTCGTCGGGGTCGCCGGCAACGCATGGCGAGTTCACGTAGACCAAGGCATTGCTGCTCGTGATCTCAAGCGCAGCGCCGGGTTGTCCTTCGGCCTTGGCAGTCGCGGCGTACACATCGCCGTACGGCTCGCCGAAGTCCTGCTGACTCCGCTCGACGTGGAGACCTTTCGAGCGCCAGTACTCTGCCAGACCATCGGCCAGCTCGCGCTGCTTCGACTCGATCGGGGCGTGGACCATGTACTGGTAGCTGACGCCATCCGAGCACTTCTTGCCCGTCGGGTCGCCGGGCGTCGACCACTCGAGATCCGTGGTCTTCGTCGTCTGGCTGAGGAGCGCGAGCGCGCCCTGTCCGGCTTCTTCGGGCGTCATGGGCTTCCCTCCTGCTGCGCATCCGGCGAGCACGGCGATGGCGGACATCAGGACTGCCGACACGGCAAGTCTGCGGCGCTCCCGGTCGTGATGCAGGATGTCAGCGATGTTCGATCGCTCGAAGGCCTGTGCGTCGTCCATGTGCTCAGCATGGGTCGCGGCGTCGTCACGTGCACTCGAGGGATGTCTGCGGACCCAAGCATCCTGAATGAACGCGTGCCGAGGTCGAGGCGGTCGCGAAGCGCGATGGCCGCACGCAGGAACTGCGTGGGCTCGCGGAGGAGCGGCGTTCATTCGTAGTCTGCGATGTCGCCTTCGGCACACGGCGAGTCAACGTACAAGTTCACGCCGACTCGCGAAACCTCGATCGCAGCGGACGGGCCCGAGGCCGCGCGCGCTGTCGCGGAGTACACCGTCCCGTACTTGCTGCCGAGGTCTTCCTCCGACGATTTGACCTCGAGACCGCGCCCCTGCCAGTACTGCTTGAACCTCGCGGCGAGCACTTTCGCATCCTGGGCGTGCTCGACGTGCACGAGGTACTGGAACCGAACGCCCTCCCCTCCGTCCGAGCAACGCATTGCGACTGGTTCAGGAACGTCTGGCCACGCGAGCTCCTCTTGCTGCATCGTCGCGCGGAGCAGACTCGTCGCCTCCCGCTTCGCATCAGACGGCTTCACGGCGTTCATCTGTCCTCCACATCCGCTCGCAGTGATCGCGATCAACGCGCTGCCTACAACCACCGCTGCAACTCTCTGGGTCAAGCGGATCAAGGCAGCGTCACCTTCGCCGTCTTCGACAGTGTCTTGGTACCGACGTCCAGGTACCCGTGGTCGTCCGTTCCTGGTCTCGCAGCGAGATCGTGCAGGTTCACCGTTGCCGCTCCGTCCGTCGCCATCACGGTCGCACCGAAGTTGTCCGTCGGGTCCACTCGGCGCGAGATGCTGAACGTCCGACCGAACCAGGCCACGTTCCCTCGCTCGTCAGCTTGAGCAGAGTACATGTGCGCTGCATTCGTCGCTGCGGCGTCCGGCACCGTTGTCGGAATGCCGGCCGATCCGAGCGTCACGAGAGAGTGCACGTGGATCTCGGGATGTGCTGCAACAGCGATCGACGCCAACGTCGAGCCGTAGGAGTGAGCGACCACGTTGATTTGTGCCTCCGGCCGGGTGGCTCGCATCCCGAGCAGATCGGCTGCGAGATTGGGTGCCCCTCGTATCGCGTGCTCGTCGCCGAGGACACTCAAGTCGCCGGTCTTCGCGTCCGGCGGCGCCTCGTACCCGAGCCATGTCACCATCGCCGTCGGAGATGCGTCGGCATTCTGCTGGTACGCCTGGATGTTCGACGCGACCCGCATGTTCTCCGTCGTGGTGGCCAGGGAGTTACCCATACCCGGCACCAGGTACGACACACTTTCAGCGGTGTCGAGGTCGCCCACGGCGAATGCGCCGAGCGGCGGCTCGCCCGGGTGAAAGCTCACAATCTGTCTCGGCAGCGGATGCACCAGGTTGAGCGCCGTTCGCGCACCTGCGTTGAAGTTGCGCAGGGCGTCGTAGAGCTTCTGCGCCTTGTTCAGGGCCACCTGTGTCTGCAGTGCTCGCGGTCCGCCAAGTGACCGGTCGCGATCTCGTTTGGCTTGCTGCAGCTTCTTGTAGGCAGTTGCCTCAGCCCGCTGCGCCGCCAACCGGTTCGCCTGGTCCCGCGCCCAGTACGGCACCCCGTTGAGGTTCCCGATGACTGCGGGCAACGCCGTGATCAACGCGTCCTGCGCCGCCGAGTGTTCTCCGGCGCTCCCCCGGCCACCGAGGCCGTCCCACCACGCCTGCACGGTCTCGGGCGGCATCCCCGCGAGGCGGTCGGCAACCGACCGGTCTTGCGCCGCGAGGACCTCGGGCGGCATGCCGGCGACCGCGGCGAGGAAGTCCGCGTCGCTCATCGCACCGAGCGAGCCGGCGTACGAGGGCGCGACGCCGAGGACGTCGGTGTCGGACAGCCCCGACGCCGCTGCTCGGTCGGCAGCCGCCCGTCGTTCGACGAGCGCGTCCCACTCCCCCTGCAGCCGCTCGGCGGTGGCCGCGAGGTCGTCGGCGTCGGACCGCAGTCGTTGCGCTCGTCGGCCGTCGGCCTCGGTGGCGTCCTTCGCCGAAGCAGCGGTCGTCGCGGTGGAGAGCGCGAGGACGTTCGCCGCGGTGTCGATGGCGGTCGTCAGCTGCGACGCCCGGATCTGCTCGGCTTCGTCCTGGATCTGCCGCACGGTGTCGGCGTAGGTGTCGAGCACGTCGATCGCGGCATCGAGCCGCCCGATGACCCGCTGAGCGGCGGGCGGGATCGTCGAGACGGTGGCGGTGAAGCGGTCCTTCGACGCACCCGTCCAGTCGTCGGCGTCGTCGGCGGTGCGCGCGACCTTCGTGGCGCCGTGTCGGATGTCGTCCTGGTGATCGGCGAGGGCGGTCGAGAGCTTCCCGACGGCGCCGGGGTCACCGGCGAACGGGTCGGCGGTCACTTCGTCGTCCCCGCGCTCCGAGCGAGGTCGAGGTCCGCGTCGGCGACCTGGGACTTGGTGTCGTGCGCGTACTGCGCGAGGGTGCGGCTCGTGTCGGCGAGCCACGCGGCTGACCGCTGCTGCGAGGTGCGGAAGGCGGCGAACGCCTGGGAGACGTCCTCGGCACCGAACGCCCCGCCGTCCGCGGGCAGGTCGGCCGAGGTGAACGTCGACCGCGCCGAGTCCAGCGCTCCGTGCACCTGGTCGAGCGTCTTGTACGAGACCTGCAGCGTGGCCATCGTTCCCCTTCCGTCGTCGCACCCTCTGCGACTTCCCCGTACGGCAACATATCATCTTCGTTTCTCTGCGCAACCACAGCCATCACTCCGGTGGATGACGGACCGGCCCCGTGCCTCCGGTCCGCCCAGTGGCGAACACCGCCCAGCCACCCCGCCTACGCTCGAACGAATGCCCGCCCCGCACCACCAGCCAGCCGACAACCGCACCGCACCCGCAGCCAGTGCGCCCAACCCCGACGGCTTCATCCGCGTCCGCGGCGCCCGCGAACACAACCTCCGCGACGTGGACGTCGACATCCCCCGCGACCGCATCGTCGCGTTCACGGGCATCTCCGGCTCGGGCAAGTCGAGCCTCGCGTTCGGCACCGTCTTCGCCGAGGCCCAGCGCCGCTTCCTCGAGTCCGTCGCGCCGTACGCCCGCCGGCTGATCGCGCAGGGCAGCACGCCCCACGTGGACTCGATCACAGGCCTGCCCCCGGCCGTCGCCCTGCAGCAGCGCCGCGGCGCCCCGAGCACCCGCTCGACCGTCGGCACGCTGACGACGCTGAGCAACTCGGTCCGGATGCTCTACTCGCGCGCGGGCACGTACCCCGAGGGCGCGACGCAGCTCTACTCCGACTCGTTCTCGCCGAACACCGTCGCGGGTGCGTGCCCGCGCTGCCACGGCCTCGGCACCGCACACGAGGTGACGGAGGCCTCGGCGGTCCACGACCCCTCGCTGTCCATCCGCGAGGGCGCCATCACCGCGTGGCCGGGCGCGTGGCAGGGCAAGAACCTCCGCGACGTGACGGCGGTCCTCGGGTACGACATCGACCGACCGTGGAAGGACCTGCCGAGGGCCGACCGTGACTGGCTGCTCTTCACCGAGGAGCAGCCGGTGGTCGAGGTGCACCCCAAGCGCGACCGGGTGGCCAAGCCGTACAAGGGGCGGTTCTGGAGCGCCCGGCAGTACACGCTGCACACCCTCGCCGATTCGCAGAGCGAGACCCAGCGGAACAAGGCGCTGCGGTTCGTGGAGTCCGGCCCGTGCCAGCTGTGCGGCGGCTCGGGACTGACGCGGGCGGCCCTCGCGGTGACCTTCGGCGGACTCAGCATCGCCGAGTTCAACGCCCTGCCCCTGAGCGACCTCGCGGAGGTCCTGCGGCCCGTCGCCGGCCTGACGGACCCGACCCCGGCGCAGAGCACGGTGACCTCGGGCGAGCGGTCGGAGGTCGCGAAGTCGATCGCGAGCGACCTGCAGGGCAGGATCGAGGTCCTCATCGACCTCGGACTCGGGTACCTCGGGCTCGACCGGGCGACGCCGACGCTCTCCGCCGGTGAGACGCAGCGCCTCCGCATCGCGACGCAGCTCCGCTCGGGGCTGTTCGGCGTGGTCTACGTGCTCGACGAGCCGAGCGCGGGCCTCCACCCGGCGGACACGGAGTCGCTCGTGCGGGTCCTCGACGACCTCCGCGCGGGCGGCAACAGCGTCTTCGTCGTCGAGCACGACATGGACATCGTCCGGCGTGCGGACTGGATCGTCGACGTCGGTCCTGGAGCCGGCTCCGGCGGCGGACGCGTCCTCTACAGCGGGCCGCCGGAGGGGCTTGCGGAGGTCGAGGACAGCGTCACCCGGCGTTACCTGCACCCCGGCGGCGAGCAACCCGCCCACGGGCCGAGGGAACCGGTCGGCACCCTCGAGATCCGCGACGCGACACTGCACAACCTCGACCACCTCGACCTCGACCTCCCGCTCGGTGTGCTGACCGCTGTCACGGGCGTCTCCGGCTCCGGCAAGTCGTCCCTCGTCGGCGGTGTGCTCGCGAGCTCAGCGAGCACGCACCCGCTCATCACCCGCGTCGTCGAGGTCGACCAGAAGCCGATCGGCCGCACCCCGCGCTCGAACCTCGCGACCTACACGGGCATGTTCGACGCGGTCCGCCATGCCTTCGCGGCGACGGAGGACGCGAAACAGCGCGGCTGGACCGCCGGGAGGTTCTCCTTCAACGTCGAGGGCGGCCGCTGCGAGGTGTGCCAGGGCGAGGGCTCCGTGTCCGTGGAGCTCCTCTTCCTCCCCGGCAGCTGGGCACCGTGCCCGGAGTGCCACGGTGCGCGCTACAACGCGGAGACGCTCGAGGTCCGCCGCAAGGGTTCGACCATCGCCGACGTCCTCGGGATGACCGTGGACGAGGCGGCGGACGCCCTCGCCGACCTCTCGGCGGCGGCCCGCGCGCTCACCGCCCTCCGGAGCGTCGGCCTCGGCTACCTCAGGCTCGGCCAACCGGCACCGGAGCTCTCCGGCGGCGAGGCCCAGCGCATCAAGCTCGCCACGGAACTCCAGCGCGCACGCTCGGGCCACACGCTGTACCTGCTCGACGAGCCGTCGACCGGCCTGCACCCCGCGGACGTCGAACTGCTGACGGCGCAGCTGCAGCAGCTCACCGACGCGGGCAACACGGTGGTCGTGGTCGAGCACGTCATGTCGGTCGTCGCGCAGGCGGACCACGTGGTCGACATGGGTCCGGCAGGGGGCGGCGACGGCGGCCGCGTCGTCGCCGCCGGCACGCCGGCGCAGGTCGCGGCCTCCCCGCACAGCCGGACCGCGCACTTCCTGCGGTCCGCCATCGGGTCCTGACCACGAGACGGCCTGGAGGCGCGGCACCAGCCCGCCACGCGCCTCCCGTCCGACCGTCCCCACCGGCCACATCCTCCGATCGGAGGATGCCGGTCCACCGGACCGGTCGAACCGCCGGACGCAGCGGCGCGACAGGCTGGACCCATGCCCGACACCCCAGCCATCGAGGTCAGCCACCTCGAGAAGCAGTACGCCACCGGCAAGCGCGCCGTGGATGACGTGTCCTTCACGATCGCCCGCGGCGAGACCTTTGCCCTCCTCGGCCCGAACGGCGCCGGCAAGACGACCACGGTCGAGGTCCTCGAGGGGTACCGCTCCCGCACCGGAGGCGACGTCCGCGTCCTCGACCACGACCCGGCGCGTTCGAGTCGCAGTCACAACGCCCGCATCGGCATCGTGCTGCAGACCAGCGCGGAATCGCCGAACGTCACCGTGGCGGAGCAGCTGCGGCACTTCGCGACCCTCTACCCGCAGCACCGCAGCGTCGACGAGCTCCTCGCAGCGACGGGGCTGGAGTCGCAGCGGAACACCCGCATCAGCCGGCTGAGCGGCGGCCAGCGCAGACGTGTCGACGTGGCGCTCGGGATCATCGGCCGACCGGAGGTCCTCTTCCTCGACGAGCCCACGACCGGCTTCGACCCCGAGGCCCGACGCACGTTCTGGGACCTGCTCCGCCGCGTGCAGGCCGAGGGCACCACGATCCTGCTCACCACGCACTACCTCGACGAGGCCGCACACCTCGCCGACCGTGCAGCGGTGATCGTCGACGGGAAGCTCCTCGACATCGCTCCGATCGACGAGATCGGCGGCGCCGAAGCGCGGACCCCCGTCGTCCGGTGGCGCGACGACGCAGGTACCCGCCACGAGGCGCGCACGCACGATGCCACCCGCCACATCCGGAACATACCGGACGCCATGCACGAACTGGAAGTCATCCGCCCGTCCCTCGAGGACGTCTACCTCGGAATGGTCGGTACTCGATGAAGCCCGTGACGATCAGCGCGCACCGCGTCGGCTACGAGATCTGCTCGTACTTCCGCGCACCGGACTCGGTGTTCTTCACGTTCCTGTTCCCGATCGTCATGCTCGCCCTGTTCTCCGTCGCGTTCAGCAGCGCGCCGGACATCGGCCCCGGCCCGGGCGCGAGCGTCGACTACGCCACCTACTACCTTCCCGGTCTGGTCGCTACGGGCATCCTGCTCTCCGGCACCCAGTCGCTCGGCGTCGACATCGCCGGTGAGCGCAGCGACGGCACGCTCAAGCGCCTCGGTGGCACCCCGCTCCCCGTGCTCTCGTACTTCGCCGGGAAGATCGGGATGGTGCTGGTCACGAGCGTCCTGCAGACCGGGATCCTCCTCGCGGTCGCACGGCTCGTGTTCGGCGTCGACCTGCCGACCGACAGCGGCCGCTGGTGGACGTTCGCGTGGATCGTGCTGCTCGGCATCGCTGTGAGCAGCGTCCTCGGCATCGCGATCTCGGCGCTCCCCCGCGAGGGCCGACGCGCCACGGCGACGATCGTCCCCGTGGTGCTCGTCCTGCAGTTCATCTCCGGCGTGTACCTGCCCTTCACGCAGCTCCCCGACTGGTTGCAGGACGTCGCGAGTGCGTTCCCGCTGCGCTGGATGGCGTCGGGCATGCGATCGGTCTTCCTGCCGTCGCAGTTCGGTTCGGCAGAGCCGGGAGGCGCGTGGCACCTCGGTACAGGAGCGATCATCCTGACAGCATGGCTCGTCGTCGGCGTCGCCGTGTGTCTCCTGACGTTCCGGTGGAACCGCAAGGACGCCTGATGCGGGCTGTGGAGAACTCCCGCGGAGCTCCCGCCGGGTGGGATGCTGGTGCGATGGACCGGATCACGGCGCACCGCAACTGGGGCCTCCACTCGGCCGTCGCGGTCACGATCGCGCTCGTCGCGGTCATCGCCGCCCTCGCCTGGTCACCCTGGAGCACCCGCTGGCCGGCGTTCGCGATGCTCGCCGTCCTCGCCGCCGCCTACCTCGCGTACGGGTGGCGCGGGTACGAGTCGCCCCGCGCTGCCGCCGGTTTCGTCCCTCTGCTCGTCGTGGCGGCGCTCGTCCTGCCGGCGATCGTCCCCACCACGGCGTTCGTCCAGTGCATGCTGTTCCCGGTCGCGTGGTGTCAGCTCGACCGAGTCCGGCCCGCGATCCTCGTGTCGCTGGCCATCGGGCTCGCGTCGGGGATCGGCCTGCAGATCGCCACCGGTCCGGCCGGCCTCGTCAGCACCCTGCTCGTCGAGGCTGTCAGCGTCGTCGGCGCCTGCGCCCTCGGACTGTGGATCACCCGCATCGCGCGCCTGTCCGACGAACGGCGGCAGCTCATCGAGGAGCTCCGCGCGACCCAGGACTCCCTCGCCGAGGCGCACCGCCGCGCGGGCGTGACGAGCGAACGCGAACGCCTCGCCCGCGAACTGCACGACACCGTCGCCCAGAACCTCGCGGGCATCGTGATGCTCACCGAACGAGCTCGTGGCGACCTCGCCGCCGACCGTGTCGACCGACTCGACGAGCGTCTCACCATCCTCGAGGAATCCGCCCGCGCCGCACTCGAGGAATCCCGCAGCCTCGTCGCCGCGGGCTCCGCCGGCATCGCCGGCGACGGACTGGCCGCCGCCCTGCATCGCCTCGGCGAACGCTTCCACCGTGAGACCGGCATCCCGGTCGCGGTCACCGCACCGGACTGCTCACTCGACCGCGACACCCAGGTGGTGCTGCTGCGGACCGCCCAGGAGGCACTGGCCAACGTCCGCGCGCACGCCGCCGCTGGCTCGGTGCAGGTCCACCTCACCGTGGCCGCGACCCACGTCGGTTTGCGGGTCACCGACGACGGGGCCGGATTCGACCCGGAGCGTCCGACCGCCGGGCACGGACTCCGCGGACTTCGTGAGCGCCTCGCCCTCGCCGGTGGGTCGTGCACGATCACGAGCGCGCCCGGGAACGGCTCGGCTGTCTCGGTCACGCTGCCGGTCAGCACCGCGCCGGGACCGCCCGGTGCGGCGACATCCCTCGCCGGAGCCACGCAGTGATCCGGGTCGTCGTCGCGGACGACCACCCGATCGTCCGCAGCGGCATCGTCGCCCTGCTGCAGGACGCCGACGACATCGAAGTCGTGGGACAAACGAGTGACGGCGACGCTGCCGTGGCTGTCACCCTCGCCGAACGCCCGGACGTCGTGCTGATGGACCTCCGGATGCCTGGCACGAACGGCGACGCAGCCACGGCGCGGATCCTCGCGCAGGAGCCCGGCGTCCGCGTCCTCATCCTCACGACGTACGAGTCCGACGACCAGATCCTCGCCGCGATCGAGGCCGGAGCCGCGGGCTACCTGCTCAAGGCCGCGCCCGAGTCCGAGATCCTCGCCGGCGTCCGAGCCACCGCCCGTGGCGAGACCGCCCTCGCACCCTCAGCCGTCGCCGCCCTCGTGCGCAGGACGACCGGCTCCGTGGCCGCGGGACCGTCGCTCTCGCCCCGCGAGCTCGACGTGCTGCGGCTCGTCGCGCAGGGCAACTCCAACCCGGCCATCGGCCGCTCCCTCTTCCTCAGCGAGACCACCGTGAAGACGCACCTCGGGCACGTGTTCGAGAAGCTCGGCGTCAACGACCGCACCCGAGCCGTCACCCGCGCGATGGAACTCGGCCTCCTCCCCTGACACGGAGGCCTCGAGCGCCCCGGGCCGCCTGGCCGCCGGGCCGCCGGGCCGCCGAACGCTCCGTGCCGCTGTGCCACGGAGCGCCCCGTGGAGCCCAAAGTGCCCCTGGAACGCAGAAAACCC